>JBDREM010000175.1:0-9761 GCA_043819695.1 Planctomycetota bacterium | reverse complement strand
GTGCTGGCGGCGGTCTTTTTCATCCTCGTGTCGTACGACGACGCGACGGCGCTGTACTGGGCGGTGGTGGTGTTCGTGCTCGCGTGCGTGACGGATTTCCTCGATGGTTACCTCGCACGGCGGCTCGATCAGTCCACCGCGTTCGGGCGCGTCGCCGATCCGTTCGTCGACAAGGTGATCGTCTGCGGCGGGTTCGTCTTGATGGCAGGCCGGTCGGACTTCATCGTGCCGTGGATGGTCGTCGTCCTCATCAGCCGGGAGTTTCTGGTGAGCAGCATTCGCGGCTACGCGGAAAGCCAGGGCGTCGCGTTCGGCGCCGAGATGGCGGGGAAGATCAAGGCCGTTGTTCAGATGTTCGCGCTCGGCTTCGCCATCTATTTCAAGGCCTTCGGCAACCTGCCCTTCCTGCCCGCGGCGCCGTCGAGATGGCTTTGCTCCGCCGGCGTCTATCTCGCGCTGATCCTCACGGTCGCCTCTGCGGCCACGTACATCGTGAAGGCGAGGAAGGTGTTCGCGGCGCCGGAGGCCGGGAAGGACGACGCGGCGGCCTGACGCGGCTTGCTCGTCCCCGCTCGCCTCGAGCGCTGTGCGCAGCGTGGCAACCAGGTCGGCGCGTCTGTACGGCTTTTGGATGAAGCCGGCGAGCCCCTTGCCTGCGAACCGGCCGACCGCACACCGGAATTGTTGCACACCCGCGCGGCGCCGTCAAACACTTTCCACGCCGGGCCGGGTGCGCCGAAAAAAGTGGACAAGCGCCCGGCCGGCCGCTACCCTTGATTCCGCCCGCAGGGCGCGTGAGTGGCGCAACGAGAGGGGACCAGGCAATGTTTCTCCGCACTCGCATCATGATCGGGCTGAACGCCCTCCTGCTGGTCACGGTCCTGTCCGTATCAGGGTTGACGCTCTTCACGACGGTGCACAGTCTGCGGGAGCGGGCGAAGCGCGACGCGCTCGGCACGGCGTCGCTGCTGGCGAGCGTCGTGGCGACAACGATATCGCAGCCCGGCGGGGCGAAGGGCGAGCCGGCGGCAAAGCTCGACCTGCAGCGGCTGATCAAGAGCGCCATTGACGCCGGCAACCTCGAGGCGGTATTCGTCGTGAAGCCCGACGGGCAGTTGGGCCTGCAGGTCAGTGAGTCCATGATCAGGGAGTACTACGCCAGCAAGCTGGACATCGTGGCTCTGCAGACCGCCAGGACGCTGAAGCCTACGGCGCGGTTCCGCGGCGACTTGCTCGAGGCGTGCGTCCCGCTCGCCGGGTTCGGCGAGAAGGCGGGGGCGCTGGTCTGCAAGCTCGATACCAAGCGGCTCGACGAGGCGGTTGCTTCGTCGCTGCAGGACATCGCGGCTCTCAGCTTCGCGGGCATCGTCGCCGGCGCGCTCCTCGCCACACTGCTGGCCAGGCGAATCTCCGGGCCAATCCAGGAATTGGCCAAGGCGACGAACGTCATCGGCTCGGGCGAGTTCGGCCATCGCGTACGCGTCGTCTCGAATGACGAGGTCGGCATGCTCGCCGAGTCGTTCAACAAGATGGCGGATTCGCTCGAGGAGCATACGGCGCGGCTGGCCCAGGCGATGGCGGAGAAGGAGGCGCTCCAACGCGAGATGGACATCGCCGCCGAGATTCAGCGGTCGCTGCTGCCCGAGTCCTGTCCGTCCATCGAAGGCTTCGAACTCGCGGCCCAGAGCATTCCGGCGCGGGAGGTCGGCGGCGACTTCTACGACTTCATCCCGCTGCCCGAGGGCCGCTGGGGCCTCGTCGTCGCCGACGTCTCCGGCAAGGGCGTGCCCGCGGCGCTGCTGATGGCACTGTCGCGCAGCCTGATCCGGTCATACTCGCAGGACAAGCCGTCGATCCTCGGCGCCCTCCGCGTCGCGAACAGCTTCGTGCTCGAAGACACCCGCTCGGAGATGTTCGTCACGTGCTTCTATGCCGTCATCGACCCGAGCAGCAAGAGCCTGACGTACGTGAACGCCGGCCACAACCCGCCCGTTATCACCCGGTCGGAGGGCAGCATCGTGATGCTGCCGGCGACGGGCGCGCCGCTCGGCATCCTCGACGAGCCCGGCATCGAGGAGCAGACGTGCCAGCTCGACGCCGGCGACGTGGTCTTGATGTACACCGACGGCATCACCGAGGCGCAAGACGCCTGCGGCGAGGAGTTCGGCATTGCCCGGCTCCAGGAAATCCTGAAGAACTTCCCCGATCTGCCGGCCGGAGAGATCGCGCAGCGGGTCATCGCCGCCGCGCAGACGTTCGCCGAGGGTCATCCGCAATTCGATGACATGACGGCTGTCCTTCTCAAGGTGCTCTGACGCGCCGGAATCATCCCTGCTCTGTTGAAAACCTCGACGGCCTCCAAAGCCGGCGAGGTGCTCAACAAAGCGGCTCGGCGTCGATCGCACAGGCCGTCGCCTGCCTGGCCCCTTCGCTCTTGAACGGCACGGCGCAACGACTATAATCCGGGCTGGCGTGCGGCGAGTGGCCGCGGGCGTTTCACGCAAAGCAGCCGTACTGAGGAGTTCACTGAGTGGCACACCAGGTGACGTTCATCGATGGCGACGGCATCGGCCCGGAGATCGCCGCCATCACGAGAAAGTGCGTCGAAGCGACCGGCGTCGATATCGAATGGGACATCCAGCAGGCGGGGGCCGACGTCTGCGAGGCCGAGGGCACGCCGCTGCCGGACCGCGTCGTCGAGTCGATCAAGCGCACGAAGACGGCGATCAAGGCGCCCGTCACGACGCCCGTCGGCACCGGCTTCCGCAGCGTCAACGTCGCGCTCCGCCAGACGCTCGACCTCTACGCCTGCCTGCGGCCGTGCAAGTCATACGAGGGCGTGCGGTCGCGGTACCACAACATCGACCTCGTCGTCGTCCGCGAGAACACCGAAGACCTCTACGCCGGCATCGAGTTCGAGAAGGGCACGCCCGAGGCGCTCGAGCTCATCCGGAAGATCGAGGAGCTCGGCGGGAAGAAAATCCGCAACGACTCCGGCATCAGCATCAAGCCGATTTCGGTCTTCGGCACCGAGCGGATCGTGCGGTTCGCGTTCGACTACGCCCGCGCCAACGGCCGCAAGAAGGTGACGTCGGTCCACAAGGCGAACATCATGAAGTTCAGCGACGGCCTCTTCCTCGATGTCTCGCGGCAGGTCGCCGCGCGATATCCCGACATCGAGTTCGAGGACCGCATCGTCGACAACATGTGCATGCAGCTCGTGCAGAAGCCGGAACTGTACGACGTGCTCGTGCTGCCGAATCTCTACGGCGACATTCTGTCCGACCTCTGCGCCGGCCTCGTCGGCGGGCTCGGCGTCGCGCCCGGCGGGAACATCGGCGACGAGATCGCGGTCTTCGAGGCGACCCACGGCAGCGCGCCGAAATACAAGGGGCAGAACAAGGTCAATCCGACCGCGCTCATCCTCTCGGCGGCCATGATGCTCCGGCATCTCGGCGAGCGCGACGCCGCCGACCGGCTCGACGCCGGCGTTGCCGCGGTCATCCGCGAAGGCAACTCGGTCACCTACGACATGAAACCGCACCGCGATGACCCGAGCGCCGTCGGCTCCGCCGAAATGGGCGACGCAATCATCGACGCGATGCGCACGTAACCAGTCAGAGGGCGGGCGTTCGGCCCTATGTCTCGTCATCGCAGAACCGCGAAACCCCTTTCCGCGTTTGCTCCAGAGAAACTCGATGCGCAAGGTCGGGGCCGGGAAAGCGCGGCGACCACACATTCACCACGAAGCGCACGAAGCACACAACTCACCACAGATGAACACTGATAAGAGAACCTACCACAGAGAACACGGAGGCACGGAGAAGAACCCCGTTCGTCTCCTCCGCGCCCTCTGTGCGCTCTGCGAGAGGCACCGGGCCTTGGTGGCCCAGTGGTCATCTCCATTCGTGTCTATCAGTCGTGAATGTCCTCTCTGCGCCTCGGCCTTCTAGTGAACCGTCACCGGCGTCTCGCCTATTGCTGAAACAGCGCCGCTCCGAAGTCAGAACACGGAGCTCAGCAGCCCGACGAAGACGGGGTGCCGGCGTCAGCCGCGTGCCCCAGGCTTCGTCGCGCCGCCGCTTGCGGCGGCCGTCAGCCTTACGCCCTGAACGCACAAAGGCGCCCGCCGGGCATATCAACGCTGCCCGACGAACGAGGGGCGACGCCGGCTGCCGCGGAGCGGCAGCTAGGCGAGCGCCCTGAGTTCGTCGCGCCGCCGCTTGCGGCGGCCAACCTCCTTTCAAACGTCATCCCCTTCAACCTGCAACGCGCGCTTTCAAAAAATGGACAACGGACTACAGACAAAAGAACCTCGACAGGATTAACAAGATGGACAGGATGCGTGGCCGACCCCGACAAAAAAACCTCGACAGGATTATCCCGGATATTTCACCGCGGAGGTCGCAGAGATCGCAGAGAAGAAGTGTGGACAAGGATTTACGGCAACAGGAGGCCGTGTCTGAAATGCGGAGTGTGCGCGTGGACGAACGAGCGGCGAAAAGCCAACGTAACCGCCTCTCTTGAGAGAGCGTTCATCCTCTCTGCGTACTCCGCGACGGACCGTCTTCGGTCCGCGTCTGCGGTGAGTGAAGGATTCGGGTTAACAAGATAGACACGATGCGTGCCGAGGTCTGTCAAAATGCCCTTGCACCGGCTTCGTTGTATCCTGTTTATCCTGTAATCCTGTCAATGCCTTCTCTGCGCCCTCTGCGTCCTCTGTGCGCCCTGCGAGAAACAATCCTGCCGGAGGAACACGGACTTACCACAGAGAGCACGGAGCCACGGAGAACAACGCCTCTCGCAGAGAACGCAGAAGCAGATTGCCTTCCTCCGTGCCTCCGTGAACTTCGTGGTCGGTCGTTCTGAAACCCGGAACCCGGAACTCGCCGTCCGCAACTCTCCGTTCAAATTATACACCCCCAATCCCCGCCGCGCGGGCCGCCGGCAAAAAATATCCGCTCCAAATTACGCCGTCACGGCCTATCCATCGCCGCAGCCGAGACTTACCCCCATGTCGATTTCGGCCACAAAATCCGCACGACGGCCCGCGCAGGCCAATCCCCGCCCATCGACCCCACAGATCAGTATTGCGTCCCCGTAACTGCCGGGCCGTGGGTCACGCGCGGCCTCGTCCTGAGCGAAGTCGAAGGCATGGCCGTGCCACGCCCTCCGCCCCGCGGAATTGCCGCCCCGATTCATGCCGCCGCTGTAACCACTGCGCCCGCCGCCAGTTGCAATCTCTCTAAGTGCCTGGCACTTAGACTGCGTGGTTGGAGCTTGACTGAGCGCAGCTATTGGGGTATCTTCGCCCATGGGTGGAGTCTTTGGCTTGATTCTTGCCCCGCCGGCGCGGCCTCTTGCCGGATGGGGCGGTCAAGGCGGTTGCCTGTCTGCGTGCGGACACGCAGAGGCAGGCTGGAGACGTTGCCGTGAGAATTGCGAACATTTTATCGCCGCAGACAATCGTCACAAACCTTTCGGCTGCGAACCGCGAGACGGCGGTCGGCGAGTTGGTCTCGCTTGTGGCCAGAGCCCGGGGCCTGGACGACCCCGGCGGCATCGCCAAAGATGTCTTGGCCCGTGAGAATGCGAACCCGACGGTCATCCCAGTCGGTCCATATCACGTGGTTTTGCCCCACGCTTTCGGGCGGCCCAGTGCTCAGTTGATGATGGCCTTGGGTGTTTCCCGCCAAGGGGTGCCGTGGGTGGGCGAACGCAGGGCGAACCTCGTGGTTCTCTTACTGGGTCCCGCACAGACCCAACTGCTGTACCTGCGGGTGCTGAGCCGGGTCGCAAAGCTGCTCGGCACGCAGGAGGCTCTCGAAAGCTTTCTGGCGGCCACTTCGCCAGAGGACCTGATTTCGAGGGTAGCCGCTGCGGAAGAGCCTCTGGGCGAGATCGTTCCACACGAGGGTCTGCCCACGGTCTGCGTCCTGGGCGCCGGCCACGGCGGGAAGGCCATGGCCGGGCACCTGGCGCTTCTCGGCTGCAAGGTGAACCTCTGGAACCGGACGCCGGAGCGGATTCAGCCCATCCGCGACCGCGGCGGGGTGGACCTGAGCGGCGCGGTCGAGGGCTTTGCGTCGCTGAACCTGGCCACGGCAGACCCGGGCGATGCAGTCGACAACATGGACATCCTGATGGTGGTGGTTCCGGCGTCGGGGCACCGTGATGTTGCGCAGGCCATCGCGCCGCACGTCAAGGACGGACAGATCATCATTCTCAACCCAGGCCGGACGGGCGGAGCGCTTGAGGTCGCACAGGTGCTCCGCCAAGTCAACACCTCGGCCAGATGTTATGTTGCCGAGGCGCAAACGCTCCTCTACGCCTGCCGCAGCACGAACCCCGGCCAGGTTCACATCTACAGCATCAAGAACTCCGTGCCGCTCGCCGTGCTGCCAGGATACTACGTCGTGGACGTCTTGCCCGTGGTGCAGAAGGTCCTCCCCCAGTTCGTCCCCTGCGAGAGCGTCCTCAAGACCAGCCTCAGCAATATCGGAGCCGTTTTCCACCCGGCCATCACGATTCTCAACACCGCGCGGATAGAGGACACGCACGGGGACTTCCAGTACTACGTAGAGGGCGTGACCCCCGCGGTGGCGGCGGTGCTCGAGGCCGTTGACCGCGAGCGGGTCAGCGTCGCAGCCGCCCTTGGCGTCGATGCGAACAGTGCGAGAGAATGGCTCTACCTGGCCTACGACGCCGCGGGGAAGACGCTCTTCGACGCCATGCGGGCGAACCGGGGCTACTTCGGCATCAAGGCCCCCGGCACGGTCCAGCATCGCTACATCTCCGAGGACGTCCCGTTCAGCCTCGTCCCCATCGCCTCCATCGGGCGAATGTTCGGCGTGCCCACCCCCGCCATTGACTCTATCATCCATCTGGCGAGCGCCATGCACAAGGTGGACTACTGGGCACAGGGGCGGACGGTGGAGCGTCTGGGCATCGCCGGGATGTCTGTGAAGGAGATACGGTTCCTTGTTCTCGGAGCCGAACTCGGCGCCGCCCGCTCCGACGGCCGGGCGGAGGGACAGCGATGAGATTCAGGGCAGAACGGACCGACCGCTTCGGCCTAGTCCATCCCGCGCTCGACGCCCATACGCTTGGTATCAGTTCGGCTCAAGGGCTCCTTCGGGCGTGCGGGCATTCGTGTGTGGTGGCGGATGTCGCAGCCTGTCAATCGTTCGGCATCCCGGCCGACCCGCAGAGCGCCGCGGCCATCGAGCAATGGCTCAGGGCCAACCGTATCACCGTCCTCGGTTTCAGCTATCGGCTCGACCCCTCAGACGGCGTTTTGGTGTTCGGCCGCCTCGTGCGCGCGCTCGAGAGCCGAGGTCTGCTTGCCTCACGGGGCGGGCCGGTGCGGGCGCTCCTGTTTGCGGGCCTGCCCGAAGCGTGTGAGATGGTGCGACGCCGGTTCCCACAGGTTGCCGGGGTCTTCTGTGGGGACGAGACGCCCTCCGAGACGCTTGCGGCGCTGGGCATCGACCCGGGTCGCCTGCCCGGCGAGTTGGCCGCCGGCGTCGCCTATGACGAGGATCGGCTGGCCTTCGGCAAGGAGCTTATTGGAAAGGGCGACTACCTCAGCGTGCGCCCCGTGGACCGAAGCGGCAGCGAGGGGTTCGGCACCGAGCGCGACACATTGGTCGCCCGCATCTGCCACGGCGCGCCCAAGGGGCTCGACCCAGTCATGCGGGCACACGTCGGGCCGTACCTGCCTGACCGAGCGGAGGCGGTGCGGTTGTTCATGAAATGGACACAGGAGCTCGCGGCTTCGGGATTTCTCGACGTCCTCTCCATCGGAACGTCCCAGCTTTCTCAGTCACATTTCGGCGAGGACTGGGGTTCTCGACCGAACGGCGGCGGGGTGCCGCTCAACTCGGCCGAGGAGTTCGCCGCGGCCTGGCTGGCCGCGCGGCCGATGCTCGTCCGCACCTACGCGGGCACCCGCAACATCCCCGCGCTGGCGCGGATGTACGAGGAGACTATCCACATCGCCTGGCATGCGCTCTCGCTGTGGTGGTTTTGCCGCCTCGATGGTCGCGGGCCCAACTCCCTGATTGAGAACCTCCGCCAGCACGTCGAGACGCTCCGCTGGGTTGCCGCCACGGGAAAACCCTTTGAGGCCAACGTTCCCCACCACTTCGCATTTCGCGGGGCGGACGACGTGACGTACATCGTCTCAGCCGTTCTCGCCGCTCGCCTCGCAAAGTCCCTTGGCGCGCGCACCTTCATCCTCCAGAACATGCTCAACACGCCGAAGACCACCTGGGGCATCCAGGACCTTGCCAAGTCCCGAGCGATGCTCCATCTCGTCCGCGAGATCGAAGACGAACGTTTCAGCGTCATTCTCCAGCCGCGTGGAGGGCTGGACTACTTCTCGCATGACCTCGGACGAGCGAAGGCACAACTGGCCGCGGTCACGGCACTGATGGACGACATTGAGCCTGGCGACCCTGCCAGCCCGCCGGTCATCCACGTCGTCAGCTATTCCGAAGCTTCCCACCTGGCCGACCCGGCGGTCATCGACGAAAGCGTTCAGATCACCCGCCACGCTCTGGCCGAATACCGGCGGCTCCGGTCGAAGGGCCTCGTGGACGACATGTCCGGGCACCCGGAGGTCAAGAGCCGGACCGGAGAACTCCTGTCCGAAGCGCGAACCATCCTTGGAGCTATCGAGGCCGAGGTTCACGACACGTGCACTGCGGAAGGTCTCCATGAGGTCTTCGCCCGCGGGTTCCTGCCCGTTCCGCACCTTTGGGAATGCCGCGAGGAATTCCCCGCCGCCGTCCGGTGGAAGACGGCCCTCGTCAACGGCTCGGTCAAGCTGGTCGGGCCAGATGCCTTCCCCATCACGGCCTCGGAGCAGATGCGCTTCATCGGTCGTCCGGTGCCTGTCACACTGGCGCGGTGCAAGATCCGTCGGGACAGTGGTTTACGGCCGCCGCCTGCAAAGTGATCTGCTCGGCGCCGGCGGCCTTGGAGCACGGGACGTAGCCGAGTTCATCGAGGACGAGGAGGTGGAGTCGTTCGAGCTGCTTGTGGAAGCGTTCGAGCTGGCGGTCCTCGCGGCGTTCGAGGAGTTGGGTGACCAGTCCGGTGACGGTGAAGAAGCGGACGCGTCGTCCCTGCTGACAGGCGGCGAAGGCGAGGGCGGTGGCGAGGTGGGTCTTGCCGGTGCCGCTGTTCCCGATGAGGAGTACGTTCTCGCGGCGGTCGATGTATTCGCCTCGGACGAGCTCCCGGACCAGTTGCTGGTTGATGGACGGCTGGGCGTTGAAGTCGAACGAGTCGAGCGTCTTGACGACCGGGAACGAGCCATTTGCGATGTGGCTCCGTAGCGTGTCGTCGGACAAGAATGTCCGCGGCGTCTCGCCTTCGTGTCTCGAGGCCGTCCCGGCCTCGGAAACGCCCTCATCGCGGCCAAGATGGCCGCGACACGCGAGGGCAGGATGCCCTCGACACGCACAACGCAAATGGCTCAGAGCCGCACGCGGCGTTGACATCGCGGGCTCGCGCCGATAGACTTGTGGCGTTGCGACAAGACGACGCGAAGGCCGGACCCGCCTATGGCAAATCTGCTCGCGCTGCTCGAAACGCCCCGTACGCAAGCGGCGCTCGTGTTCCTCATCGGCTATATCTACATCTGCTCGGCGAAGCGGTTCCGCGCGGCGGCGCTGTGGGTCGGCGTCGTCATCCTGCTGCTGCTCGGCGCATACCGGCCGGAGGCGGGCGAGGCGGGGCTGCTGCGCGGCGCC
>JBDREM010000174.1:0-22206 GCA_043819695.1 Planctomycetota bacterium | reverse complement strand
GCAGCAAGCTCCAGGCCGCTGCCGAACCGTAGACCGCCCAATCAACCCAAGCCATCCACAACTCGATCCAACCATCGAGCCCGGCCCTGCTGCCCATTCCCGCCCACCGTACCCACCCGCACGACTCTCGACCCTGCCTCGCCCACCGCCGCCGCCCTTCTGTTCCTCAAAGCTGGTAAGCGTCGCCGTGGTTTGACTGCCCCGCGGGCTTCTGGTAACATATCTGCGGGCCTGGCACGGTGAGTTCGGACAGGTGATCCTCGTGAAAACGCGGTCCATACGCTCGTTTGCGCCCTTAATCGCGGCGCTCGCGCTGTTCGCGGGCGCCGCACACGCAGCCACCATCTCGGGCGTCATTCTGCCGCCGGGGAAGGCGAAGGTGGTCCGCGCGTTCGAGCGGCTCGGCGCGACGATGAACAAGATCAACAATCGCTTCCACGAGGGCACAATCGACGCGAAGACGGGCAAGTTCGAGGTCCCCAAGCTGCCCGACGGCACGTATCAGCTCGTCATCGACTGCGGCGACGTGACCATCGAGGGCGTCGACCTCGGCATCGACGACGAGGAGGACGGGGCGACGTTCGACTATGTGTTCAAGACGAAGAAGCTGAAGGCCGAGCGGCTCGACCTCTCGGATTTCTTCGACCCCGACGAGGTCGTCTCGCAGGAGCGGAAGGACAAGATCGTCGCCAAGCTGATGGGCGTACCGAAGCTGATCGAGAAGCTCGAGAGCCTGAAGGAGGTGGATCGGTTCTGCGACCATCTCCGGCCGCTCTACGCGCACGGCACGAAGAAGAAGGTGCTCGTGCTGGTCGAGAAGGCGCGGCTCCGCAGCTTCTACGCCGGCTCGGGCCAGGTGATCTACCGCGTCGAGATCTGGCCGCTCGACCGGGTCGGCGCGGTGTGGGACAAGCCGCTGCGGGGCGTCCGCGTCTTGCAGCGGCACCGGTTCGGGAACGGCGCGGCGTTCCTCAAGCTCGGCGCGATGTTCGAGCCCACGCTCGGCGGCATCAAGGTGCTCAAGGGGAAGAGCGTGACCGGCATCAAGTACACGGTCCCCGAGAAGTGGGACGACGCGATGGGCAAGGTGCCGGGCAAGGGCGTGCCCGTTCAGAAGAAATCCACGGCGGACTGAGGCAGGAATGAGCGACAACGGGCAGCCCAAGGGCGCGTTTCTCGACAAGCTTATCGCGTTTGGCGAGGCGGCGGTGGTCCACGTCGGCCGGTTCGTCAACCAGGCGCTCAAGATGGTGCTCGGCGGCACGGCCGTCGAGCGGATCATCCGCGAGCTCCAGCCCACGGTCGACGCGATCAACGCGCTCGAGCCGGAGATGATGAAGCTCTCCGACACCGAGCTGAGCGCGAAGACCGACGAGTTCCGGAATCGCCTGGCCGACGGGGAGGCGCTCGACGATTTGCTCGTCGAGACGTTCGCCGTCGTCCGCGAGACCGCGCGGCGGCTCGAGGGCGCGCCGTACCCGAAGCGCCACTACGACGTGCAGCTCATCGGCGGCATCGTCCTCCACCAGGGCAAGATCGCCGAGATGATCACCGGCGAAGGCAAGACGCTCGTCGCCACGCTGTCCGCATACCTGAACGCGCTCGGCGGGAAGAGCGTGCACGTGATCACGGTGAACGACTATCTCGCGCGGCGCGACGCCGCCTGGATGCGCCCCGTCTACGAGTTCCTCGGGCTCTCCGTCGGCGCCATCCAGTCCGACATGGACCCCGACGAGCGCCAGCCGATCTACGCCTGCGACGTCGTCTACGGCACGAACAACGAGTTTGGCTTCGACTACCTCCGCGACAACATGAAGACCCACGTCGAGGACCAGGTTCAGCGCGAGCTGCACTACGCGATCATCGACGAGGTCGACAGCGTCTTGATCGACGAGGCGCGGACGCCGCTCATCATCTCGGGCATGCCCGAGGGAACGACGGAGAAGTATTACATCGCGAACCGCGCCGCCCAGCGGCTGCAGAAAGGCTTGCACTACGAGGTCAAGGAGAAGGAACGGCGCTGCACACTGACCGAGGAAGGCATCCTGGCGGCGCAGAAGGCCGCCGGCATCACCGACTTCTACAGCGGCAAGAACATCGAATGGCCCCACTACATCGACAACGCGCTCCTGGCCAAGGAGCTTTATCAGCGCGACCGGAAGTACGTCGTCCGCGAGGGCGAGGTCCTCATCGTCGACGAGTTCACCGGCCGCCTCATGCCGGGCCGGCGGTGGAGCGACGGCCTGCACCAGGCCATCGAGGCGAAAGAGGGGCTTCGCGTTCAGGAAGAAAACCAGACGCTCGCCACGATCACGTTCCAGAATCTCTTCCGCCTGTACGGCAAGCTGAGCGGGATGACGGGCACGGCGCTGACCGAGGCGCCCGAGTTCGCGAAGATCTATAACCTCGAGGTCGTGCCCATCCCGCCGAACCGGCCGCTCGAGCGGCACAACCACCCCGACCTCATTTATGCGAGCGACGAGGAGAAGGTCGCCGCCGTCATCGACGAGATCGCCGCGGTCCACGCCGAAGGGCGGCCGGCGCTCGTCGGCACCGTCTCCGTCGAGCGGTCGGAGATGCTCTCCGAGCTTCTGAAGCGGCGCGGCATCAAGCACGTCGTTCTCAACGCGAAGTATCACAAGAAAGAATCGGTGATCGTCGCGCAGGCGGGCGAGCCGAGGGCCGTGACGATCGCGACGAACATGGCCGGCCGCGGGACCGACATCGTGCTCGGCGGGAACCCGACGCTCGAGCTCCAGGCGCTGATCGAGTCGCAGTACGGCAAGACCGAGGCCGAGGCGATGGACCTCATCAACGTCTTCCGCAACGCGCAGCGGTTCGTCGAGCACCCGCCCGCCGGGCCGGTGCGCCTGGTGCTGCCCGGCCTCGCACCGGGCGAAGAGGCCGTGTGGGACCCGGCCCTGGCGCCGGGCGAGAACATCCACCGCGTCGCCAAGGCCATCAACATCGAGATGACCGCGGAAGACGGCGAAGCGCTGCTCGCCCGGTTCGCGGAGATGGAAGAGAAGGCCGATGCCGCGCACGACCAGGTCGTAAAGCTCGGCGGGCTGCACATCGTCGGGACGGAGCGGCACGAGGCCCGCCGCATCGACAACCAGCTCCGAGGGCGGGCCGGACGACAGGGCGACCCCGGCTCGTCGCGCTTCTTCCTCTCGCTCGAAGACGACCTGATGCGCATCTTCATGGGCGAATGGGTCCGCAACTTCATGCAGAAGCTCGGCCTCCGCGACGGCCAGCCGATCGAATCGGGCATGGTCAGCCGCCGGATCGAGGGTGCGCAGAAGAAGGTCGAGGAGTACAACTTCGGCGCGCGCAAGCACCTGCTCGAGTACGACGAGGTGAAGAACGAGCAGCGGAAGCTCGTGTACGGCGAGCGGCAGGCCGTGCTCGAGGCGTTCCGCGAGCGGCCGCCCGAGGAGGTCGCGCAGGAGATGCTTGCCGAGTTCGTCGCGCCCGAATGGCTGGCGGGCGATGGCGCCGAGCTGCGCCGCTCCTTCGAGCCGGCCGCGTCGGCCGTGAAGAGCGCGTGCGGCGCGGCCGTCACCGAGGACGAATGGCGCGAGCTGCCGTTCCGCGAGTTCTGCGAGTATGCCGCGCGGCTCGCGTCGTCGGAACGTCCGTCGGACGAGCAGATCGCGGCGGCCGCGGCCGGCGCCGTCGCCGACGCCGCCGGCCCGTTCGAGAGCACGGAACCCCGCTCCGAGGAGAGGCAGCGGGAGCGCGCGAAAGAGCTCGGGTTCGAGGTCGAGACCCCGTGGTCCGAGGTGTTCGCCGGGCTGCTGGCCGCAAGGCTCTCTGAGGCGGTCGAGCAAGGGCGGACGGTCGAGGTCGTCCGCGACTGGGTCCGCCGCGGCCTGGCCGCCGACCTGCCGCTGCTCTCGGCCCGCGCATGGCGTTACGAGGCATACGAGAGCTGGATCGGCGAGCTGCCGTGCAAGGTGGGCGGGGCGGAGTGGGCGCCGCTCTTGGCGCGGCCGGAGAACATCGAGCCGCTCGTGACGGAGCGCCTGGCTGCGGGGCTCGCGTCGCTCAAGCCCGGCGAGGTCGTTTCGGCGCTCGTCGGCCGGGGCGTCAGGCTGTACCTCGGGTCGAACGCGTTCCGGCGGCGGCCGTCTGCGCTGCGGCTGAGCCTGTGGGCGAGCTACCGTCTGGGCGTGGAGATCGGCCCGGACGAGATCGAGGCCGTGATCGCCGCTGCGACGTCCCGTGCCGCCGAGGCCGCGGCCGCGGCGAAGCGCGAGAAGCTCAACGCTCCGGACGGTGTCGAGCTGTACTGGCATTTTCCGGCGATTGCCGCTGCGGTGCGCGAGACGCTCTGCGTCGGCGGCCGCGATTTCGCCGGGCTGTGCGAGCGGCTTGATGAGGACTTCGGAGCCGCGGCCGACGCGTTCGAGCTCAGCAAGCTCGACGGCGACGGCCTGCGGCGGGCGGTCGCCGGCGCTATCGAGGAGTCGGGAGCGCCCAGCATCTATTGCCGCGGGCTCGACGAGATCATCTCGCGGACGTTCCAGAACACGATCGACAAGGCCGTCGCCGAGTACGTCGAGGCGGAATTGGTCCCGGAGGAGCGCAGCTTAGCTCCGCTGGTGCGGTGGGCGGCGGCCCTCGGTCTGGCGGTCTCCCGCGACGAGTGGTTCGCGCTTTCGCGCAACGAGTTGACCATCGTTCTGGCCGATCAGGTCCGCGACATGGCGGACGACGCGGCGCTCGAGTTCGCGCAGAGGTGCGTCACGTCGTCGGTCGAGCATTTCCTTTCGAGCGAGTTGTTCGGGAATGACCCGTCGTACGAGCACCTCGCGGCCTGGGCCCGGGGCCGTTTCAGTTTCGCCAGTTCGCCGGTGAAGCTCGAGACCGCTCTTCCCCGGAAGGTGGACGGCCGCCGCGCGGAAGCGAAGCAGCGCTTGATCGAGGGGGTGCAGAAGGGGATCGCGGGGGCGGGCGCCGAGCAGGCCGAGGTCATAACGCGGATGGTCAGAGCGGCCCTGCAGGCGTACTTCATTACGCACGCGGCCACCGAGGCAATCGACGTCGAGCCGCTCGCGCGGTGGGTCAACTCGAAGCTCCACGTTTCGGCGCCCGCGGCGAAGATGGACGAGATGATGGACATCGACGAGCGCACGGTTGGCAATTTCGTGGACGAGCGCGCCCAGACGGCGCTGGCCGGGCAGAAGCCCGAGCGGATCGCGTCGGACGCCGTCGGAGCCGCCGTCGATTGCCTTCTGCCGCCGGAGACGTTCCCGGACTCGTGGAACGTGACGGGCCTGGAGGAGTGGCTGAAGCGGTGGGGCTTCGACGACGCCCTCGACGCCTACCGGCTGATGGAAGACGTGCGCGCGGACATACTGGGCGTGTTCGCGGACGCGGCGATGGCCGGCTACGGCGAACGTCCGGCGGGCGCCGTCGCGGTCGAGGCCGTGTGGCACGCGGCCGACACGTTCCTCGAGGTCGACCTCGCCGAGGCCGGGCGCAATTTCAGCGGCCTTGCAGACAAGATGAACCGGAAGTTCGGGGTCGGGCTCGGAGCGTTCGAGCTGAGCAAGCTCCGCGCGGACGAGGCCCGCGAGCTGATCGAGCGGCGCGCATTCCGGGCGCTGGACCGGCGCGCCCGTCAGATGGGCCGCCGAAGGCTCCACTGGATCGCGAGGGTGCTGATTCTTCAGGCGATCGACTCGCGCTGGAAGGATCACCTTGCGGTGATGGACAGCCTCGAGAGCGGGATCGGGCTCCGCGGATACGCGCAGGTCGACCCGAAGCTCGCGTACAAGAAAGAAGGTTACGAGGCGTTCGAGGCGATGATCACGGCCATCCAGGAAGAGGTGAGCGACATGCTGCTCAAGGTCGACATCGACCTGGGCATCGAGGTGCACGAGGAGGATGGCGGTGTGCAGATGTTGCACGGCTCGATGAGCGCCTACAAGCGGCAGCAGGAGCAGGCAATCGCCGACTCGCGGCGGCCCGAGGGCGGCCCGCGGCCGATCCGGGCAGAGAGGGAGCCCAGCCGGAACGCCCCTTGCCCTTGCGGGAGCGGCAAGAAATACAAGCACTGCTGCATGGGGAAAACGTAGGGCGCTACACGTGCATTCGTTCGCCCGCGAACTCCCGGCCGGCCTCTATGGCCCTGATGTTCAGGTCGAACACAGCCGCCTTGCCCTGGCCGAAAGCGCCCTTCATTTGCTCGATGAGCTTGTCGAAAGGGACGAACTCGCGGACGGCGTTGTAGGCGCCCATCATGATCATGTTGGCCGCGCGAACGTCGCCGAGGTCGGTCGCCATGCGCGTCGCCGGGATCTCGAGGATCATTTTCGCCGCCGGCGGGTCGGCGGCGTCGACAAGCGAGGCGTTGATGAACGCCACGCCGCCGGGCGAAAGGCGCGGCTTGAATTTCTCGTACGACGGCTGATTCATCACGATGATCGTGTCGGCCTCCTCGACCACCGGTGAGGCGATCTCGGCGGACGACACGACGACGTTGCAGTGCGCCGTTCCGCCGCGGACCTCGGCGCCGTACGAGGGGAAGTAGGTGACGTAGAGACCTTCGTCCATCATCATCTTCGTGGTGAGCTTGCCCATGAACATCAGGCCTTGCCCGCCGAAGCCCGCCATGATTGCTCGCTCGAGCATGCCAATGTCCCGAAATCAGCCAAGACGGCGAGGGCCGCCCGCCGTGAAGCGTTCAGGCGTACACTTCGCAGCGGTTCCTGCCGTTGGTCTTCGCTTGTGCGACGGTCTCCTTCGCGGCCGCGACGAGGTCCTCCATCGAGGCGAAGTTGTTGTTCTCGAACGTGACGACGCCGCAACTGACGGTGACCTGCACGGTCTTGTCGCCGACGGCGATGGCTGTCTGCTCGATGGCCCTTCTGATCTTCTCGGCGGCGCCGATGGCCCTGTCGATGCTGGTCTCGGGCAGCACGAGCGCAAACTCCTCGCCGCCGTACCGGCCGACGACGTCGGTGGTGCGCGTGGAGAGCTTCAGTATCCTTGCCAGTTCCTCGAGCGTCCGGTCGCCGGCGGCGCGGCCCAGCTTGTCGTTCAGCAGCCGGAAGCCGTCGATGTCGAGCAGGACGAGCGAGACGGGCGCGCCGTAGCGGCGCGAGCGCTCCATCTCGCGCCGGATCTCCGATTCCGTCTGTTTCTTGTTGCACGCGCCGGTCAGCGGGTCCGTGGTCTCGAGCAGGGCGAGCGATTTGCTCGTCTCGATCAGCTTCTGTTGAAGCTCCTTCATCTTCCGGCCGGTCTCGACGCGGGCGAGGATTTCCTTATCGGTGAGCGGCTCGATGAGGAAGTCGTCGGCCCCGTCGTCGACGTTCAGCTCGCGCGAGAAGAGCTCGTCCTTGGTTGTGCGCAGGATGAGGTACAGGTCGCTGCCGTGCGCCTGGCGAATCCGGCTGCAAAGCTGGTACCCGCTGACGTTGGGCATGTCGGCGTCAACGACGACGATGCCGATCCGCCCGCTTGTGAGCTGTTCTTCGGTCTCCTGCGCGTCGGCCGCCTGCCGCACGTCGAAGCCGGCGCTGGCGAGAAGGAGGGCGAGTTCCTGCCGCGGCCCGGTCTCGTCGTCGACGATGAGAACGTTGGCGGCCGGGCTTTTGGAGCGAGTTGTTTCGCTGCTCATTCCTGCGGCTCCACGTTGGTTGTGTCCTTGAAAACGCCGAGCGGGAACACGGTCGAGAGGGTCTGATCGATGTGACGCATCGCTTCGACGGGCCGCATTCGCCAGTAGGTCGGGCATGGCGAGAGGAGTTCGACGAGCGAGAATCCCTTGCCCGCCATTTGGACATCGAAGGCCTTGCGTATCGCCTTCTTCGCTTTTCTGACGTTGGGTGGCGAGCTGAGGGAGACGCGTTCGAGGTACGCCGGGCCGTCGAGCGTGGCGAGCAGCTCACAAACGCGGATGGGATTGCCGTGGATATTTCGGTCGCGTCCGCGTTGCGTGGTCTGCGTCTTCTGTTCGAGCAGCGTTGTCGGCGCCATCTGGCCGCCGGTCATTCCGTACACGGTGTTGTTGACGAAGAAGACGGTGAAGTTCTCGCCGCGGTTGGCGGCGTGCACGATCTCGGCGGTGCCGATGGCGGCGAGGTCGCCGTCGCCCTGGTAGGAGAAGACGACCTTGCCGGGCTGCACGCGCTTGATGCCGGTGGCGACGGCCGGGGTGCGGCCGTGGGGGGCCTCGGTCACGTCGAGCCGCCAGTAGTCGTAGGCCAGGACCGCGCAGCCGACGGGGGCGACGGCGATCGTCTTGCCGCGTATGCCCATCTCGTCGATGACCTCGGCGATCAGCCGGTGGCCGATGCCGTGACCGCAGCCGGCGCAGTAGTGCGTTGCCATGTCGGCAAGGGTCTCGGGGCGCGTGTATCCCCGCGGGCGCCTAGTTCTTGTCGCAGCACTTGTGGAGCTCATCAAGTATCTCCCTGGGGGTGGACACGTTTCCGCCGAGCCTCCCAGTGTGGTAGACGGGTTTCCGGCCTTCAACGGCGAGCCGGACGTCTTCGATCATCTGTCCCATGCACATTTCCGGCACGAGGAAGAACTGAACTTGCTCGGCCGCGGCGCGGACCGGTTCGTACGGGTACGGCCAGATGGAAATCGGGCGTATCATCCCGACCTTCAGCCCCTCCGCACGTGCGCTCCTTATCGCCGCTTTGGAGACCCGCGCCATTGTGCCGTAGGCCACGATGCAGATCTCGGCGTCGTCCATTTGAAGCTCCTCGCAGCGGACCTCGTTCTTCGCGATCTCGTCGTACTTCCTGCCGAGCTTGATGTTGTGCGCCTCGAGGACATCGGTGTTGAGCAGCAGCGACACGATGCGCTGCGGCTCCCGCCCGTCGGCGCCGGTCAGGGCCCAGGGCTTCTCGGGCGGGTCAGGTTCGGGCAGGCCGTCGAACGAGACCGGCTCCATCATCTGGCCGAGCCGGCCGTCGCCGAGGATGAGGGCCGGGTTCCGGTACTTGTCTGCCAGGTCGAAGGCCTGAAAGACGAGTTCGACGCATTCCTGGACGGTGCTCGGTGCGAGGCAGATCGTGCGATAGTCGCCGTGTCCGCCGCCGCGCGTGGCCTGCCAGTAGTCGCCCTGCGCCGGTGCGATGTTGCCCAGGCCGGGGCCGCCGCGCATGATGTTCACCACGAGGCACGGCAGCTCCATGCCGGCCATGTATGAGAGGCCTTCCTGCTTCAGGCTGATGCCGGGGCCGGACGACGACGTCATCGCCCGTTTGCCCGAGAGCGCGGCGCCCATCACCATGTTGATCGCCGCGAGCTCGCTCTCGGACTGGATGAACACGCGGTCGCGCTCGATCATGTGGCTGGACATGTACGCGGTCAGCTCGTTCTGCGGCGTGATGGGATAGCCGAAGTAGGCATCGCACCCGGCGCGGATCGCGGCCTCGCCGATCGCCTCGTTGCCCGTCATCAGCACTTTGTCCGGCTGCATGTTCCATCGCCTGAGCTGGAGCCGTCAGAATATTCTACGTCCCGCGGCCGGCGCAGGCAAGCAAAGATTGCAGCGGCCGCGAGCCTGCGCCGAGGATACTTGGAGCGGATGCGGCGGCGGAGCTCGCCATGTGCCAATCGGCGGGTCATTGGCGCGGCTTGGCCCTGCGCACCTCCCGCTGTCGGCCCTGCCGGCCGGCCATCTGCTTCTTGAGGAAGTCGATGAGATACCGCACCTCGGGCGTAACGTCTTCCTCGGGGCTTTCGAGGATCTTGAACGCTTCGGGCCGCGTGAGCTTCGAGCGATACAGCACGCGGTGTGCGCGCTTGAGCGCGTCGATGCTGGCCTGGCCGAAGCTGTGGCGCTGAAGGCCGACGATGTTGACGCGGTGGACGCGCGACGGGTTCCCTTCGACCATCATGTAGGGCGGGGCGTCATGAATGATCCGCGACATGCCGCCGATGAAGGCGTATCGGCCGACGGTCGTGAAATGGTGCAGGCCCGTCAGGCCGCTGATGATCGCGTGATCCTCGACCTTCGAGTGGCCCGATATGCCGACGTTGTTGATGAGGATCGTGTGGCTGCCGATCACGCAGTCGTGGCCGATGTGAACGTAGCTCATCAGGTAGTTGTTGCTGCCGATCGTCGTCAGCTTGCGGTCCTTGGCCGTGCCCATGTTGACGGTGCAGAACTCGCGGAGGATGTTGTCGTCGCCGACCTCGACGGCGAATACCTCGCCGCCGTACGACACGTCCTGCGGCGGCGTGCCGATGCAGCAGTAAGGATAGATGTTGTTGTTTCTGCCGATGGCGACCTTGCCCGTGAGGTGGCAGCCATGGCCGATCCCGGTCCCCTCGCCGATGGTCACGAGTTCGCCGACGTGGCAGTACGGGCCGACGCGGCAGTTGTCGGCCAACTGAGCGTTCGGATGGATAATTGCGGTTGGATGAATGTTCGCCACGTCGTTCCTCTTCCCGTTCTATAATGCCGGCCCGGCCGTCTCGGCCGGTTTGTCGACGAGCATGTACGAGATGTCGGCCTCACACGCGACGTCCAGGCCGACCATTGCCCGGCCGTGAACCTGCGCCGTCCGCGAGCGGACCCTGATCGCTTCAACCTCGAGCACGAGCTGGTCGCCGGGCACGACCGTCCGGCGGAACTTTACCTTATCAACGCCCAGCAGGACCGCGAGCTTGTTGCTCTCGAGGCAGCGCTTGGTGAATATGAGCCCGCCCACCTGCGCCATCGCCTCCACCTGCAACACGCCGGGCATGATAGGCTGGCCGGGCCAGTGGCCCTGGAAGAACTCCTCGTTCATGCTGACGTTCTTGATGCCGACGGCGCGGCGGCCGTCGACCAACTCGACCAGACGGTCCACCAGCAGGAACGGATACCGGTGGGGCAGGACCTTCTGGATGGCGCGGACGTCGAAGACGGCGGCCTTCGGCGGCGCGGCGCGCTCCAGCATCACCCTCCGGATTCGGTCGGCCAGCCGGACGTTGAGCGCGTGGCCGGACTTCACGCCGATGATGTGAGCGTTGATGTCGACGCCCGCGAGCGACAGGTCGCCGATGATGTCGAGGATCTTGTGGCGGCACGGCTCGTCGTCGAACCGCAGCGTGTTCTCGATGACGCCGTCCCGGCCGAAGACGAGCGTGTTGAGGAACGTCGCGCCCCTGCCGAGCCCGCGGGACCGAAGCTCCTCGATCTCCTCCTCGAGGCAGAACGAGCGAGCCGGGGCCAGTTCGTCGCGGAACGAGTTCGGTGTGACCGGCCAGGAAGCGTATTGCGGGCCGAGCGTGGGGCGGTAGTCGAGTGTGAACGAGATGCGCAGCCCGTCCTCCGAGGGCAGTGCGACGATGCTGGCGTCCTTGGCCGAGACGGATATCGGCTCGGATATGACGACCTCGCGCCTCGGCCGGTCCTGCTCGACGATGCCGGCTTCGCCGATCGCCTCGACGTATATGCTCGCGCTGCCGTCGCCGACCGGCATCTCGGGGCCGTCGACCTCGACGACGACGTTGTCAATACGCGTCCCATACAGGGCGGCGAGCGCATGCTCGACGAGTTGGACCTCTGCTCCGCCCGACTCCGGATCGCCTTTCCGGAGGGCCGTTCGCCGCAGCCGGCTGGCGACGTTCTCGTGCGTCGCCGCGATCTCGGGCTTGCCGGGCAGGTCGGTCCGGACGAAACGGACGCCCGAGCCGACGGCGGCCGGCTTCAGCCAGACGTTGACCTCTTCGCCGCTGTTGACGCCGACGCCCGTTATCCTGGCCGCCCGCTCAATTGTCCTTTGAAGTCTCTTCACTCTCTCCTGTCTCGCAGAGGCGGGCCACCTTCTGCTCGAGCTCCCTGACGGTTTGAATCAGCTCGGGCAGCTTCCGAACGGCTATCCACTGGCGGCGGACGCGCTCGTAGGGCCCGGCAGGGAAACCCAGCATCTTCGCGTCGGCGGGCACGTCTTTCGTAACGCCGGCGCGGCCGCCGACCTGGGCCCGGGCGCCGATGCGCACGTGCCCCGTCACACCGGCCCGGGCGCCCAACATCACGTAATCGCCCACGACGGTGCTGCCCGCGATGCCGCTCTGTGCGACGATGATGCAGTGCTCGCCGATCTGGACGTTGTGGGCGATCATCACCAAGTCGTCGATTTTCGTGCCACGGCCGATACGGGTCGCGCCGAACCGGGCGCGGTCGACCGTAGTGTTGCTGCCGATCTCCACGTCGTCGCCGATGACGACCTTGCCGGCCTGCGGGATCTTCTCGTGGCGGCCGTCCTTGAAGGTGAATCCGAAGCCGTCGCCGCCGATCACCACGCCCGAATGCAAGATGACGTTGCTGCCGAGCTCGCAGCCGTAGCCGATCACCACGCCCGGAGACAACCGGGTGTTGCTGCCGACGATGGCGCCGCGGCCGATGAAGGCCTGGGCGCCGACGGTCGCGTTGTCGCCGACGCGGGCGTCCTCCTCGATGACGGCGCACGGCCCGACGGCCACGTTTTCGCCCATTACAACATTCCGGCCGATGATGGCGGACGGATGGATGCCCTCGGGTCTGGGCGGCGGCGGCGGCGCGAGCAGCTCGGCCGCTCGCTCGAGAGCATCTTCGATGTCGCGCACGCGGATCAGCGCGGCCGGCTTGCACCCTGGAGAGAGTTCGAGCCCCTCGGGCGCGAGCAGCGCCGAGGCGGCGCTGTCTGCCGCTTCCCGAGCGTATTTCCTGCTGGCGACGAAACTTACGTCGCCCGGCCGGGCGCCCATAAGGCCGGAGAGGCCGGTGATGCTGACAGACGCGTCGCCCTCCGCCACGACGCCCCCGACCGATTCGGCGAGGGAACCGGCCGTCAGCGCCTGCGCCTCGCTCTCCGTCAGGCCATGCTCGTCGGGCATCACTTGTCCTCGCGCGGCCCCGCCCTCTCTCTGGCCGTCCTGTCTTTATACCGTTTGTTCATCTCCAACGCAACCTTCAAGCTGATATCGCGCCCCGCGGCGGCGTAGATGACGGAGCGCGCATCGGCGACGAGATCGAGGCCGTGGACGTCGGCGTAGTCGGCCACCGCTTCGGTTATCGCCTTGCGGTGCGCCTCGAACGCCGCCTGCGACTGTTCGGCGAGGGCCCGGCGGAGTTGCTCGCGAGACCGGGCCAGCTTGCCGGCCCGTTCGGTGAGCTCGGCCTTTCTTTTCTCGTGGTCCTTCGACCCCGGCTTGAAATACCGGAGTTCGGCCTCGATACGGTCTATCTCCTTTGCCTGTTCCTCGAGCTTCTTTTCGGCCTCTGCTCCGAGAGCGGCGAGCCGGGCCTCGGCTTCGCGCCAGCTCTGGAGCCTCTCGAGCACCTTGTGGACATCGACAATGCCGATCTTGACGGTGCGCCCGGCGGCCGTTGCGGCGGAGGGGAAAAAGAAAAGGGCCGCACACGCGGCCGCGATTGCAGGGATGAGCTTACGGCAGCAGGATGCCGATGCTGAAAGTGAACACCTCGGATTCATCGTCGTCCTCCTTCTTCAACGGCACACCCAGGTACAGGGCGATGGGCGCGTTGCCGAGCGCCGGCACCACGAACTGCACGCCGATGCCGGCTGACACGCGCAGGTCGCCGATGGCCGTGCCGACGCCGAACGAGTCCTCGGCGACGGAGCCGGCGTCGAGGAAGATCACGCCGCGGGCCCTCTCCTTGACAATTGGGAAGTAATACTCGGCGCCGCCCTCGATCTTGAACAGCCCGCCGACCGGGTCGCCGTTGCGCTTGATCGTTGTTGGCCCGGCCGGCGGCGTCACGTAAATCCGGTTGCTCGTCGGGCTGATTCCGTGGGTGGCAAAGCCGCGGACCGAGCCGAGCCCGCCGGCGAAGAACCTCTCGAAAACGGGCACGTCGGACCCGGCGATGGCGCCCGTCATGCCCCAGAGCGAGAAGACGTGGCGCGACTTGTCGGGCGCTTCATATATCGGGCAGAACCAGCGCCCCTCGGCGATGAGCTTCACGATGTCGAACACCGGCGTGCCGACGAGCTCGGTCGTCAGCGTCCACTTCGTGCCGCTCGTCGGGAACGACTTGCTGTCGAGCGTGTTGCGCGTGACGCCGGCGAAGACGCCGACGACGGTGTAGCCGCCCTCGTCGTCCCAGATTTCCTTCGGCGCGGTCCGGTCAACGTCGTCCACTTCGACGAGGTCCGTGCGGACGCCGACGAAGCCCGTGAGCGTCGGCTGGTAGCGCTTGCCGATGGTGACGCTGCCGCCGAGCTTCTGGACGGAGTATTCGGCCCAGTCTCGGGAAAAGAAGCCGGCGGCGACGCCCAGCTCGATGGGCCGTTCGTTCAGCCACGGCTCTCGCCACTGGACGCCGAACTGTGTCGTCTCCGAGCCGGGCCGAAGGAAAATGGCAAGCGTTTGTCCGCCCCCGGCGAACGCGGTGCCCGAGACGAAGTCGCCCCAGCTCCGGGCGGGGTCGCCGAGGTCGAAGTTGGTGTCCTGATAGCGGAGGTCGCCGAAGAACCCGCCGGACGAACTTGCGCCGGCGCCGATCAGCACGCGCCGGGCGCTGGCCTCCTCCACGTGTACGTGCAGCTCCTTGAAGCTTCGCCCGTCCTCAGGCGGCCGCTTGCTGGGGGCGGGCCGGATTTCGACCTTGCTGAAGTGCCCCGTGTTGTGCAGCCGGCGGCTGCTTTCCGCGATCTTGCGCACGTCGAACCGGTCGCCCGGCTTGATCGCCATCTCGCGAGTGATCACGTCGGGCCGGGTCTTGTCGTTGCCGCGCGGCCGGATGATGTCGACCGCGTAAAGCGGCCCCTCGACGATGATGTAGTTCAGGTCGTAGACTTTCCGGTCCGGCCGGGCCATGTGGGCCTCGTCCAGTTTGACCTGAATGTCGGCGTAGCCCTTTTCCTGGTACGCCGTGCTGATGGCCTGAAGGTCGGCCGCGAGGCCGGTGCGGGTGAACAGGTCCCCCTTCTTCATCCTCAGGCGGTCGCGGAGATGCTCCTCGAACGTTCGCTTGCTGACGAAGGCCTTCGCGGTCACCCCCGCGAACGTGACGCTCTCGACGAAGTACCGGCTCCCCTCGGTGACGTGAATGCGAATGTATGCCGCGACGGACCTGATGCCGGGGCCCTTGCGGACGAAGTCCATTCGCACGCGGTAGCCGGCCGGCGTCGGCCTGTACTGCGTGTCGATGAGGGCATGGCACGGGTCGGCGCCCGGCCGCGTGTACGACCTCGAGATCGCCGCCGTGTCCTCGAGGAGGGCGTCCTGCGTGAATGCAACGCCCGGGCGGAGCCGGCTCATAAGCCCGGCCACGTGGTCGTTGGCGTAGGGGCCCGTCGTCTTGCACGTGATGCTGTCGACGACGGCGGCCCCGCGGCCGCCGTCGCCCCGCTTCACGGCGATGTCGATGACGAGCGTCTCGCGCGCCCTTGCGAACAGGACGCGGGCCGAAAGCTCGCCTTCCCCGCCGCCGAGAGCGGCCTCCTTGAAATCGATGTCTTCCGACGCCGCCCGCAGGCCTGCATCGTAGTACCGCGCCAGCAGCCATTGCAGGTCCTGATCGAATTTCGCGCGGGTGAAATCGCGACCCTTCCGGCAAAGCAGGTGTCGCCGGATGACCCCGCTGCCGATGGTCTTGCCGCCGCGAACACTCAGGCCGGTGACGACGCTCTTCCCGCCGCGGTCCGCGTAGCGGACGCTGATGGTGACCTGCTCGGGATCGAAGAGGACCGGTTTGGCGGCGACCTCGACGTCCTCCCAGCCCTCGGCCAGGTAGCGGCGCTTGATGTTCTCGAGGTCGGCCTCGTACGTGCTCTGCACGAACCGCCGCGAGGAGAACCACCCGTCCTCCTTCGTCTGCATCTGCCCGAGGATTTGCTTCCGCGTGAGCGCGCGGTTGCCGCTGATGGCGATCGTCTCAGGCTGAACCTTCGGGCCGCGGTCGACCTCGAACGTCACGGTCGAGTAGCCCGCGCGGTTCTCGACGGGCGCAACCCTCGCGTCGACGGTGACGAAGTGGTAGCCCAGGCGGCGGAGGTGGCCGATGATGGCCCACCGGTCGGCGTTGACGGCGGCGAGGCTGACGGGCGCGTCACGCCGCAGCTTGACGGCCTGTTCCATCAGCTCCGTGCTCTTGACGGACGGCGCGCCGTCGGCCGCGACGATCTTGACCGCCCAGACGTTCTCGCGCCGCTCGAAGACGAAGACGACGCGGACGCCGCCGGCGACCGGCTCGGGCCGCACCTCGCGGCAGAGCAGCCCGTGCTGCTTGATGAACCGCTCGAGGTCTTCGTTCGCGGTCTGCTGCGAGTATGGCTGGCCGGCGCGGACGCGCGTCTGACCGGCGAACCACTGGGGCGAGGGGGAATCGACGGCGGTCTCGGCGCCGGTCTCCTTGTCCGCGTAGACGAACTTGACCTCGCGGACGACGGGCGCGGCCGCGACGCCGGCGTCGGCCCCGAACGCGGGCGCGCCGGCGGCCACCGCGGCCAGGACGCAGGTGATCAGCCCGATGAGCGTCTTGCAGGGCACCCTTATGCGACCACCCTCCTCTGGCGAGCGGCTGGCTCCTCGAGGCGCCGCTCAGAACGCCGCGTCGTCGTAGTCATCGTCCTCGGGCGGCGGCCCGCCTATCTGCGCGGCCGGATACGCCGAGAAATTCTCGAACCGCAATTCGTTCTTTCGGAACGTCAGCTTGACCGTGTCCGTCGGGCCGTTTCGCTGCTTGGCGATGATGAGCTCGACCAGGTTCTTCTTCTCCATGTCGGTGTCGTCCACTTCCGGCCGATACAGGAGGAGGACGACGTCCGCGTCTTGCTCGATGGCTCCGGATTCTCTGAGGTGCGAGAGCTTGGGCCTGGTGGTGGAGTCGCCCTCGGCGGCGCGCGAGAGCTGCGACAGGGCGATAACGGGCACCTTCATCTCTTTTGCCAGGCCCTTCAGGCCGCGGGAGATGTCGGTGATCTCCTGGAGCCGGCTGGTGTCGCGGCCCCTGCGCTCGCCGGACATTAGCTGAAGGTAATCGACGACGATGAGCTTGATGTCGCGCTGTGCGAACATTCGCCGGCACTTGGCGCGGATGTCGCTGACCGTGAGGCCCGAGGCGTCGTCGATGTAGACGGGCGCGTCGTAGAGGTTGCTCGCCGCCTCCCGGGCCTTGCTCCACTCATCCTTGTCGAGTTGGCCGGTGCGCAGCGGAGTCGAGTCCATCCGGGCGTTGCAGCAGAGCAGGTTCTGCGCGATCTGCTGCTTCGACATTTCGAGGCTGAACATCAGGATGCCCAGGCCCTGGCGGATACCGATGCGCTCGATGAGGTTGATGGCGAAAGTGGTCTTGCCCGTGCTGGGTCGCCCGCCGATGACGACGAACTCGCCGCGGTGAAGGCCGCCGGTCCAGTGGTCCAGGTCGGTAAACTCCGTCGTGATGCCCCTCAGCCGGTCGGGGTGCTCCATTATCGTGTCGAGAACCTCGGCAACGATCTCCTTGATCTGGACGGGGCGGCTTGCCTCGTAGTGTGTGGCGACGTTGAAGATGCGCTCCTCCGCGCGGCCGAGGATGTCGCTTGTCTCCTGGTGCTCGTCGTACGCCTCGACGAGCGATTCGTTGCACGCGCCGATGAGCGTGCGGAGGAGGAACTTCTGCCGCACGATCTCGGCGTAGTGCTCGGCGTTCGCGATGGACGGGACGGCTCCGCTGAGCGTCACGAACAGGTCGGCGTTGCCGGCGATGTCGTGCTGGCCCATTCTCTTCAGCTCTTCGCGGACGGAGACGATGTCGATGGGCTGGTTCTTGGCGAGCAGGTCGACGAACGCGGCGTAGAGCTTCTGGTGGTCGGCCCGGTAGAAACACTCGGCCTGGAGCTTGGGGGCGACGGCGCTCATCGCATTAGGTTCGAGCAGGACGGCGCCGAGAACGGCGACCTCTGCGTCCTGGCTGTGCGGGGGCACCCGTTCAGCCGAGCTTCCCTCTCCCATTTTCGCTTCCGTTGATATTCGAGCGTTGTACGGTCAAACAACTCGCACCCGCCGCCGGCCGGGCCCCGGCGCCTCGACCGCGCCCGTGCCGCCCGGAGAATGGTCGAGGTTGAAGTCAGGGCTGCGATCACAGGGCCGCGCCGCAAGGCGCGCGTTTGCTCTTCGCGCGCGATTGTGGACGCGAACGACGATCAGGCTTCCTCGGCGACTATCCAGACCCGCACCTTGCCGGCCAGGTCCGGTGCGAACTCAATGTCAATGACGAACACGCCCGTTTCCTTGAGCGGGTGTTCGAGCTTCACCTGGCGAGCGTCGATCCGGTGGCCTTCCTTGTTGAGGGCACCGGCGATCTCGCCCGGGCCGACCGAGCCATAGAGGTGGCCTTCGGGGCTGGCAGCGGCGATGATCGTGCAGGACGCGCTCTCGATGCGGGCCCGGGCGGTCTCCATCGCCGCGCGCTCGGCCGCTATCTTCTTGGCGATCTTGGCCCGTTCCACCTCGAGCTGCTTGAAGTTCGTCTCGGTGGCCGTGACCGCGAGATTCCGCGGCAGCAGGTAATTCCGCGCGTAGCCCTTCGCCACGTCAACGATCTCTCCGCGTTCACCGAGCTTTTCGATGTCTTCCTTGAGCAGAACCTTCATCCGGGGTCTCCAACTAGTGTGCGTGCGGCCGGCGGGCGGGCCGTCCGGCGGGGCTCAGTCGCCCGTGTACGGCAGCAGGCCGATGAACCGGGCCCTCTTGACGGCTGTCTTGACCGCGCGCTGGTGTGTGGAGCAGTTTCCTGAGCGTTTCCGCGAGAAAATCTTGCCCTGGCCGGTCAACAGCTTGCGGAGAGTGTCGGCGTCTTTGTAGTCCACGCTGCGGACGCGCGCCTTGCAGAAACGGCAGCGCGACTTGTCACCAGGGCGGGTGTAACGCTTCTTTGCCATACGGTAACTCCGGTCTCTTTATCTTCGTGCTTAGAACGGTATGTCGTCGTCGGACAGTTCGGTGTCTTCCGCGGCCGGCTCGGGCTTGGGGGCCGAAGCGGGCCTGCCGCCTTCTCCTCCTCCTCCTCCTCCGGGCCGCCCGGCGAGAAACTGCACATTGTCGGCCGTCACCTTGAGCTTGCTGCGCTTCTCGCCCGTCTTCTTGTCTTCCCACTGGTCGAATTGAAGGCGGCCCTCGACGAAGACGGGGCGGCCCTTGCTGAGGTACTCGGCGCAGTTCTCGGCCTGTTTGCCCCAGACGGTCACGTCGATGAACGCGGCCTCGTCGCCCCACGTGCCGTCGCTCTTCTTCACGCGGCGGTTCACGGCGAGGCCGAGGTCGACGACGGCCGTGCCGGACTGGATATAGCGGAGCTCAGGGTCGCGCGTGAGGTTGCCGATCAGCAGGACTTTGTTGAGATTGGCCATCGGACGATCCTCGAGACTACGTGGTTTCTTCATCATCTGCATCTGCGTCGGCGGGCGGCTCTTCCAGGGCCTCCATGTCGCCGAGGATATCGAACGCCGGCTCGGGCTCGGGCTCGGCCGGCGGTTCCCGCTCGGCCTCGGCCTCCTCGGGCTGCGCATCGGCCGCTTTCGGCTCCGGCTCGGGCTTTGCGGCCTGCGCCGCCGCGGGGTGCCGCCGGCCGCCTGCCTGCTCTATGAGCGGCATGCCGACGTTGTCCTCGCGAAGCAGGAGCGCCCGCATCACGGTGTTCGAGAGCTCGCAGTCCTTGCGGAGCGCGTCGATGTTGGCGGGATCGGCCGAGAACTTGACGAGGATGTAGGTGCCGCGCTTCTGGCCGTTGATCTCGTAGGCCAGCCGGCGGGAGTCCCATTTCTCAAGTTTGTCGATGGCCGCGCCGTGCCGCTCGAACAGACCGCTGATGTGAGCGGCGATCACCTCGAAGTTGTCCGACGCCCTGCCTTCGTCCACGAGAAACATTCCTTCGTACGGTCCCAAAATGTTTGGTCCTCTCAGTTAAACCTGTTCATACAAGACTCGATGCCTTCACCAGCCCAACATCTCACCGCCTCGGCCGCGTTGGCGATCGCCTCGGTGATGATTTCCTGCTCTGCTTTCGCGAACGTGGTCAGCACGTGATCGATCGCATCTTCCGGCCGCGGGCGGCCGATGCCGACGCGGAGCCGGGCGAACTCGGTCGTGCCGAGGCAGCGGGCGATAGACTTCAGCCCGTTGTGCCCGCCGCTCGATCCTTTCCGCCGGATCCGCAGCCGGCCGGGCTCGAGCTCGAGGTCGTCGCAGACCACGAATATGTTCTCAATGCCGAGGTCGTTCCAGGCCGCGGCCGCCTGCACCGACCGGCCCGACTCGTTCATGAACGTCTGCGGCTTGGCCAGGAGCAACTTCTCGGCGCCTATCATCATCTCGCCGATGAGCGCCTCGAACCTGCGCCGACCCACGCTGACGCCCGCGTCCCCGGCCAGTTTGTCAACGACCTCAAAGCCGACGTTGTGCCGTGTGCCCCTGTAGCTCCTGCCCGGGTTGCCAAGGCCGAAAACCGCCAGCAAGTCGGGGCCTCCATCGCGCTCCGCCACTGCAATTCGATCGGCGCCGGGCCGGCTAGTCCGAGCCCTCTGCTTCTTTCTCGCCCTCCGCCTTCTTGCGCCCGATGACTTCGGGCTCCTCGGCCGCGGCTGCGGCGGCTTCCTCTTCGGCCGGGGCAACTTCTTCCTCCACCTTCAGCGGCGGGCGGATCGTCACCAGGATCGCCTCGGGGTCGGTCAGAATGGTGACTCCGTTCGGCGCCTTGATGTCCTTGACCGCGATGCTGTCGCCGATGGCCAGGTCCGAGACGCTGATCTTGACGGACTCGGGGATGTTGGCGGGCAGGCAACTGATGTGGAGGTCGCTCGTCGGATGTTCGAGCACTCCGCCGGCTGCGGCGCCCTTCGCCGTGCCGGTCAGCTCGACGGGGCATTCGACCTCGATTAATTCGTCCATCGCAACGCGCTCGAAGTCGATGTGCAGGATCTCATCGCCGAATACGCCGAACTGCACGTCCTTCACGAGCATCTGGTCCACTTTCCCGCCTACGGACAGCTTGACCATCTTGATACGGTGCGAGACCACGCGCTGCACGTCTTCGCTCTTGAGCACGACGGCCACCGGGCCTTCCTGGTGGCCGTAGACCACAGCGGGCACGTTCCCGGCGCGCCGGGACCTCCGCGACGCGGCCGTCCCGGTTTGCTCGCGAACCTCTGCGCTGAGAACTGCTTCCTGCATTAATCCTCTCCGTTGTTGAACAAACGACTGACCGACATGTTCATGTGTATTCGCTTGACGGCCTCGGCCAGGAACCCCGCCACGGAGACGACCTCGAATTTCTCCGGCACGCCAGACTCCGGCATGGGAATGGTGTCGGTCACAATCACCTTCTTGATCGGCGCCTTGTCGAGCGTCGCGAACGCGTCGCCGCACATCACGGGATGCGTCGCGCAGACGTAGATGTCCGCCGCGCCGGCGTCTCTCAGGAACCGGCTGGCCGTGGCCAGAGAGCCGCCGCTCGCGATCAGGTCGTCGACCATCAGCACGTTCTTGCCGGCGACGTCGCCGACGACCGCGTTGATCTCGACCTTGCTCCCGCTCGTCCGCTGCTTGTGGCACGATGCGACGCTCGTGCCCAAAACCCTCGAGTATCCGATCGCCATCTTCATGCTGCCGAGGTCGGGGCTCGCGCAGACGAAGTTGTCGAGCTTCATCGCCCGAATGTACTGCAGCAGGACGGGCCGAGCGTACAGGTGGTCGACGGGGATGTCGAAGAAGCCCTGAATCTGCGGCGCGTGCAAGTCCATCGTCAGCACCCGGTCGACGCCGGCCGTCACCAGCATGTTGGCGACAAGCTTCGCGGTGATCGGCACGCGGCCCTCGTCTTTCCGGTCCTTCCTCGCGTACCCGTAATACGGCATGACGGCGGTGACGCGCTGCGCCGACGCCCGCTCAACGCTGTCGATCAGCAGCATGAGCTCCATCAGTGTCTCGTTCGGCGGGTAGCACGTCGGCTGAATGATGAACACGTCGGCGCCGCGGACGTCGTCGTGGACCTTGACATCGAGTTCGCCGTCGGGGAAGCGGGCGATCATGGCGTTGCCGAGGTTGACGCCGAGATGCGAGCAGACCGCCTTCGCCAGCGTGGGATTCGCGTTGCCGGCCAACACCTTTAGCTGTGACACAGACGCGGAATAACCCATCGCCCTCACCGTTCAGGCGAGACCAAGATACACCATCCCCGGTGCCCGGACACCCGAGCTTTCCGGAAAACGGCGGATTATATTGCCGCACACGCCGAAAGTCAAGCTTGGAGAAGAGGTTTTT
>JBDREM010000173.1:0-5994 GCA_043819695.1 Planctomycetota bacterium | reverse complement strand
GGCCTGATAAGCGGGCACTTCCCGCTTGTTCTGCGGGTCGATTACGGGTAAGAAGCTTTCGCTGGCGAACATGCACCCTGAACGCGCGCTTTGCGCGACCGCGCCAGCAACTATATGCACAACGGCCCGCGACGCTTTGTGTTCGTATTCCTTCCTTCCTTTCTTTGACCAACCCACTTTGACCAAGTCCTCCCTTCTCCTGGCAAACCTTGGATATCCTTTTTGGCGGGACGTTCTCTTCTGCTTCCGATTCCGGTGCGAGACCGTCCGCCTAACGGCTAACGTTGCGGATGCCGAATCCTTAACTGCTCCCGCTGCTTCAGGCAAACCAGCGCATAGAAGTGACAAGTCCTTTGCGATTTCGGTTAGTTTCTCAACGGCCCCGTAGTCTCCAGATCCCGCCGCCTCGGTTATAAGGAGGCGCACAGCATTTTCACATTCAGCGATGACCGCCTCGCAACGCCTGAACGTAGTCGCTGTCTTCATGCCAGAATAATACACCGAAACATGCGCGGCGTCAAGGAGTAGTTTCGCTATATTGTGGCTGCCGTCGACAGCCCAGAACTTGATCTTGAAGGAGACCCTCACAGCCCGGGAGCGGCGCGCACAGGCGCAATCGGTGCAAGGGGAACGCGAACCGTCTCACGTCTCGGCATGCACGGGAAGCCATCTTTTGCCTCATTTTCTGTTTGACTGCCCTCGCGGGAGACCGTAGACTTGATTCTACGGGAAAGCCCCCGGAGGTCTGCGTTGAAGATCGGGATCGTCGCCGATTCACACGACAATTTGCCCGCGGCCGAGGCCGCCGTCGCTGCGTTCAGGGAACGGAGCGCCGAACTCCTCATCCACGCGGGCGACTTCGTCGCGCCGTTCACCGTCAAACGCTTTCTCAAGCTCGGCGTGCCCGTCGTCGCCGTCTTCGGGAACTGCGACGGCGAGCACAAGGTCGTCTCGGAACTGCTGCCCGACGTGCAGGCCGGCGTGCGCCGCGAGACGATCGCCGGCCTCAGCTTCATAATCGTGCACGCGCTCGACGGGCTCGAGCAATCGGGCCGCGGCGGCGCCGACGTTGTCGTCTGCGGCCACACCCACGAGGCGGGCATCTCGGGCGAGGGGCCGCTCGTCGTCAACCCCGGCGAGTGCGGCGGCTGGGTCACCGGCCGCTCGACCGCGGCGATGTTCGACACCGATACGAGGCAAGCCGAAATCTTCGGCCTGGAGTTCTGATGAGCAAAGAGCGTGCAATCCTGTCCGTCGTCCTCGCCGCCGCGCTGGCGGCCGGGGCCGGGTGCGTCAAGAAGAGCATCAGCGTCTGCACCGACCCGCCCGGCGCGCTGGTGTACATCGACGGCCTCGAGGCCGGCGAGGCGCCCGTGCATCACGTGCCGTTCCATTTCTACGGTACGCGCGAGATCGCCGTCTACAGGGACGGCTACCTCCCGGAGAAGCGGACCGTCACTATCAAGACGCCCTGGTACTCGTGCTTCCCCATCGATGTCTTCACCGAGCTCATTATCCCCTGGGACATCACCGACCGCCGCGATTACTACTTCGCACTGAAACGCGCGGACCCGATCGAGAGAGCGGCGTTGATGCGCCACGCCCATCAGACGCGCGAGGTGGCGCGGACGCGCATCGAGAGCGCGCGGCGCGACGCCAACTACAAGCCCAGGAAATACGCCGTCAAGGACGCCGAGCAGCCGTTCATCCTGTGGGGATGGCTGCTCGTCCCGCCCCGCGGCGAGCCGGTCTACCTCGGCGAAAAGCCCGAGCCGGAAAAGAAGCCGAAGGAAGAGAAATGAGGCGCTCCGTGCGAGAGACCCGCCGGTCACGGCTCTCCGCCGCACTCGCCGTCATCGTCGTGGCCGCGTGTGCGTGCCCGGCGTTCGGCGCCGAGCCGGCCGCGCCGCCGAGGAGAAGGACGCCGCTCGAGCCGGCGCGCGTCGACGACGATCATCCGCGCGTCAGCCTGAAGAAAGAGGCGCTGCAGCGAACGCTCAGCACGATCGCCGACCGGTCGCAGACGCTCGAGACGCGCATCAATGCCATCGGGCTTGCCGGGCTGGGGCGGCTGAGAGAAGCGGCTCCCACGCTGGCCGCGGTGCTCGGCCGCAACGACGACATCGAGGTCAAGGTCGCCGCGGTCTGGGCGCTCCGTGAGATCGGCGACCCGGGCGCCATCCCCGCCCTGCTCCGCGTGCAGGCCGACGCCGTCGGTCTCAACCCGAAGCTGAAATACGAGAAGAAGGTCGCGTTCCCCGACGCCGGCGTCGAGATGGCGTTTATCGAGCTGATCGAGGACGGCATCGGCCGGCTCGGAGCGACCGTCATCGGCAAGTACCTCGTCCTGCTGAGCGCACCAGCCGGCTCCTATCGGTCCCAGGACGACAAGCTCGTCAACCGGCAGCGGTCGGCGCTGGCCGTGATTGTCTGTATCGGCGACCGCGACCACCGCGCGATCGAGGCGATGGGCACGATCCTCAAGAGCCCGAAGGAATCATATCCCGCGGACTTCCGCCAGACGGCGGCCCTCGGCCTCGCCCGCGTCCTCGTCGCGCGCACCAGGGAGTTTGCCGTCGTCCGTGCGCAGGACAAGGTCGCCGACGAGATCACGGAGATGCTCGTCGGCTACATTGTCGAGATCGAGCCGAGCCCGGTCCGCGAGTACCTTGCCAGCGCCCTCAACATCGCGCGCCCGGTGACGGCCGTCACCCTGCTGACGCGGCGCTTCGCCGACAACTCGCCCGAGCCGGTCCGGCAGAAGGTCATCGAGATACTCGCCATGCTGCGCTCGCGCGAGTCGGTCGAGGCGCTTGTCTGGGCGCTCGAGAATGAGAAGAGCGCCGAGCTTCGCTGGCGCGCCGTCTTCGGGCTCGGGCTGGCCGGCGAGTCCGGCATGGCCCACAAGGCGCTCGTCAAGGCGCTCGAGGACAAGTCGCCCGCGGTCCGGCGCGCCGCCATTGGAGCGATCGGCCGCTCCGGCGCGAAGGGAGGCGTCGAACTCATCGCGCCGGGCGTGCGCGACCCCGATCCAACGATCCGGGCGGCCGCGGCGAAGGCGCTCGGCCGCGCCCACGATCCGGCCGCGCTCGAGCCGCTCCTGACCGCCGCCCAGGACACGAGCATCATCGTCCGCGCGACGGCCATCGCCGCACTCGGCTCCATACCCAGCCGGAAGAGCTTCATCGCGGTCGCGAGGGCCGCACAGGACGACGCGCGCCCGGTCCGCTTCGCCGCGCTGAAGGTGCTCGGCAACATCCACAACGCGCCGGCCCACATTGTCCTGCTCAGGCTCGTCGGCGACCCCGACCGGAAGATCAAGGCCGACGCCTCGCTCGCGCTTCGCATCGCGCGGGCGCGCCATCCTGCTGAATTCAAGAAGGCTTTGATCCACGTCATCTCCGATCCCGAGAATCCGGCGAGCGCCGACGCCTGTGACTTCGCCGATTTTCCCGACGACGCCGAGATCGTCGAGGTGCTCCGCAAGGCCGCACACAGCAAGCGGCCGGGCGTCCGGGCCAGCGCCATCCGCATGCTCGGCAGCATGGGCCTCAAGTAACGCTGGTCGAACAGCTTGCACCATATACCATATGCCGGTGGCCACTGGAATGTGGTGATTCCGGGTAACACCTGTTACTGAAAAGCGCCGTTGAACTAAGCCGCTTCGCGGTGGTCCGGACGTTACGCGGGCGGTGATGTAGTGGCGGCAGAGCCCTTCATCCCACACGTTCCCACCAATGTGCGCTATATACTGCTTGCACTCCGTCCGGAGGGCGGACACGCTCCGCGGGAATGTAAAGCGGCGGACCGCCCGCCGGGCAGCTTGGCCACCGCGCGGGAACCTTTGTTTGTACGGGCAGGGCAGCCGTACCCTTACGTTGATTACGAACGTCTCATTGTCAGCGGTCAGCGGCGGGTCGCTGCGGACTCCTGTTCGCCGCTCGCGGGTCCTATTTCCGCCGCTTCCGCAGACCGAGCAGCGCCAGCCCGAGCGCGCCCAGGCCCGCCGGCTCGGAGATGACGTCGATCTGAAGGGCGATCGACGAGGGATTCACTAAGCCCGTAACGACGTCCTCGATGCCCGTGCCGTCGAGGTTGGACCGCTGAATCTTGCCCAGGTCATGATCGGCCCAGTAGAGCTTCTCAGCACTCAGGTCCAGAGCGATCGTATAGGCGCTGGTCAATCCCGTGACGACGTCCTCGATGTCGCTGCCGTCCAGGTTGGCCCTTCGCACCCTGGTGTCGTTGGCCCAATACATCTTCCCGGCGGCCACGTCCAGCTCGAAGCCCGAGCGGAGATAGGGCGGCGAGCTGACCGTTACCAGAACCTCCGGTACTCCGCTGCCGTCCATGTTGCCGCGAGATATCTGCTGCGTCTTTAGATCGGTCCAGTACACCCTTCCCGCGGCCACGTCCAGAGCGATTCCGACCGGGTCGGTCGAAATCCCGGGCCCGGTGTAGTAGAGCTGTTCCTTCGCTCCCGTGCCGTCGAAGTTCGTTCGGCAGATCTCGTTGAACTCGGGGTCGGCCCAGTACATCTTGCCGCCGGCGGGGTCCAGAGCCAGGCCGACCGGACTAGCATACTTGGGATCTGGGCCCGGGTTGACGACAAAGAAGTCGTTCTCCTGCGCCGTGCCGTCCAGATTTGCCCGCCGGATGTTATCATCACTTGAATTTGTGGTGTGGGTCCAGTACATCTTGCCGCCGGGCACGTCCAGGGCCAACTGCTGCGGCTGTATCTGATCTGTCGTAACGAGGTCCGTAACCCCGGTGCCGTCCAGATTGGCCCGTTGGATCTTCCTGGCTCCCACATCGTAACCTATGTCGATCCAGTAGACCGAGGACGCAAGAGCGTCCTGCAGCCCCGCCGTTCCGAGCAGCAACACCACAAACACAACTGCCAGCAGCCGCGACGTCCGCGCTCTCAATACACTTCTCATCTCAATACTCCTTTCATCTTCCGTGGCCTTTACCGGTCTTGCGAGAGGCCGTTTTCCTGTCCGGCGGCCCGTCCGTCACGCTGGCGAACAGCCGGCCGCGGGAAAGTGCCACGCGAAGTCGTTCACCTCCCCGTGCGACCGCCCAACCGTTTTCCTCCTTTCCGCGTTTTTCCTGTGTCCCGATTACCACCGGGACGGGTCGACCTCCCCAGCGGGAACTTCGCCCTGTTCACATGGCTCGCGCACCTGAGGACGATGCCGCACTACATGCGCGAAGCGCGCAATCCGTGTGCGCACAAACGCGGCATGCGCCTGTACCGCGCAAACCGTATGCGCAGATCCGCGACGAGGCGGATTCCACGCCCGACGGGACCGAGACCGCGCACCGGCACCCAACCAGGGCGCACGCCGGGCCCGGATACTGCTAGAGCCGCAACGTGGGCATAGTCTGTGCGCCTGCCGCTCACACGGCATGCGCGCAGTCGGCGCCTGGCCCACGTGCGAGGCACGAAATAAGCTTTGCGGGGCGAGACGGCCTCGCCTGCCGCAAACAAAGGGTAGTTACCTGGTTGTTTTACAGTGCAAATGCCGTGCCAATGGCGCTCGAAGAATCAGCGCGGTCTTGCATGTGACCAAGCGCACCAGAGATAGGATCCCGGCGGAACAGCAGCAATCGTTAAGCGGGTGTGCCGGCGTTGCCTGAACGCAACATTCTGGCCCCCAAGGTGTTGCGGCACGGCAACGGTGGCGCGCTGCCTCGGCCCGTTCGGGGATGTAGGCTTCGGCGCGGTCGCCGCGAGCGCGAACTCCTGCCGGTCGAGCACTTCCACACCGTCTTCGCTCTTCCCCACGCTCTCAACGTCCTGGCGCTCTCGAACAAGAAGGTGGTCTACGACATCCTCTTCCGCGCGGCCGCCGGTTCGCTCAGCCCGACGCCTACAGCCGCGCGCCGATACAACGAGCGCGCTATGCGCGCTTTCACGAGCCGCCGGCCACGCTTATAATAGACGCGGCTCACGAGACGAACCGAAACGTCCCGCCCCCACGGAGGAAC
>JBDREM010000172.1:0-20549 GCA_043819695.1 Planctomycetota bacterium | reverse complement strand
GGGGCGATGCAGGCCGGCGCGTCCTTCGACCCGGCGAAGGAAAGCTTGCTTCGGCTCTTCATCTGCTGCGATGTTGCATCCGGCGGCTCGTTTTGCGAGGTCAGGAGCGGGTACGAGCTCGAGGTCCGTTCGTCGGGACGCGGCGGCAGCGGCGCCGCCACGCTCCGGCGCAACGGCCGCGAAGTCGCTTCCGGCGAACTGGAAGGATTGCTGTCGATCTGTCGTGTCGCCTTGAAGAACGTGGCCGATCACGTCGTGGCGGAGATCAACGATGAGGCGGTGCTGGCCTTCAAGGACAAGGCGCCTCTGGGCGGCTGGTGGACCGGGTATGCGGTGTCAGACGTGCAGGTCAAGCCGGAGGACGTTGACGTCTTCTGCGGGAACACGGTCTCGTACAGCTTCGTTCGCGCCGCGGCCGACTGGCGGACGGCCGGCGGCGAATGGCTCGTGACGAACCGATGGCAGTGCGACCCGCGGTGGTCGTTCTTCGGCGGCGAGTCGCTGAGGGGTGTCGCCGCCATCTGGCACAAGTCGGAATTGAAGGGCGACCTGAGCGTCGAGTTCGCGGCGGGCATACGCCACCAGCAGCGCGGCGGCGGCAACTACAGGCACGCGAGCGACATGAACGTCGTTATCTGCGGGAACGGCACCGACCTGGTCTCCGGCTACGGCTTCCTGTTTGGCGGATGGGACAACACGAAGACCGCGATCACGAGGAACGGGAAGATCGTCGCCGAGATTGAGCTCACAATTCCGGGCAGCATTCACCGCCGCTGGTTCTACTTCAAGGTCGTCAAGCGGGGAGGGAATCTGAAGTACTACATCGATGACGAGCTTGTTCTCGAATACACCGATCCGAATCCCCTGCCCGACGGCCAGATCGCGCTCTGGACGTGGAAGAACGGCCTGATGGTCGCCAGGGTCAGGATAGCCGCGGACGGGATCGGGCCGAAGGAGAAATTCGATCTGCCATTCCCCGCCGTGAGCAATTGCATGTATTGACGACCAGGCTCTGTCTGACAAATGCAGTGCAACGGCCGGCTCGCAGAGCGATGCGTTCGCGCCGAGGGCGCACACATCGCTTTTCGTATTCAATGGGGCCGCGGCGGGCGGCCGGTCAATGCTCGACGGAACGGTCGTCGCCGATGGCGGTCGCGCCGCGGAGCACCCAGCGGCTGAAGACGAGGAAGATGACGAGCACGGGCACAAGGCCGGCGATGACGACGATCATTATGTCGTTCCACATCAGCCCTTGGAAGTCGTGCATCAGGCGCCCGAGCAGAATACCGATGGTGTAGTTCTCCGGGGAGGCAATTATGGCGTGGGGGAGGACGAACGAGTTCCAGCTTGCGATGAATTGGAGCACGGCGAGCGTGACGACCGAGGGCCAGATGGCGGGGAGCACGACGCGGAAAAGGGCGCCGGCCTCGGACAGGCCGTCGAGCCGCGCGCAGTGAACGAGGCCGTCGGGCACGGCGGAAATCGCGTATCGCATGTAGAAGATGCCGAAGCCGGTGACGGCGAAGGGCAGGATGAGACCGGCCATGGTGTCGTAGATGTGCATTGCGACGGTGAGGCGGAAGAGCGGGACCATGAGGATTGCGGCGGGCAGGGCCATCGCGGCGAGCACTAGGTCGAAGAGCAACGCCTTGCCGCGGAATCGCTTCTTGGCGAATGCGTAGCCGGCCATCGAGGCGATGACGACGGCGAGGAACGAGCAGGCCGTGCTGACGATAATGCTGTTGATGAGCGCGACCCGGAGCGGGCGCGGATCGACGCGGATCTTGCGGCGCACCTCGCGCTCGGGCAGGCGCCTGGCGAGGTGATGGTAGCCGCGGTCGATGCTTCGCCGGGGTTTTTGGGCGAGCCAGACGGTCTGGGCGAACGGGAGCAGCATGGCGAGCGCGATGAGCCACACGAGGACGACGCACCATTTGCCGCCGGCCGGTCTGTTGTTTCCTGCTGCCATCAGGTCCAGTTCAGCCTCCGGTTGAGGGCGCGGTTCTGAATGAGAATGAGGACGACGGTGACGGCGAAGAGGACGGCGGAGAGCGCCGTCGCGTGCCCCCAGTCGTAGTCGAGATATGCGTTGTGGTAGACGAGGAACGGGATGTTGACGGTCCAGTTCGCGGGCCCGCCGTCCTCGGTCATCACGTAGATTTCCTGGAAGACGTTTTGCACGTTGATGACGAGCATGACGACGCAGAGGCTGACGGTCCCGAGGCACATCGGCAGGGTGATGTGCTTGAAGGTCTCCCACCTCGTCGCACCGTCGGTCTCGGCGAGCTCGTATGCGCTTCTCGGGATGCGGCCGAGCGCGGCGAGGAGGATGAGGGCGAAGAGCCCCGTGTCGCGCCAGACGCACATCAGCGCGATGCACGGCATTGCGAGCCGGGCCTCCGCGAGCCACCCGGTCCAGCCGCGTGGGTGGTAGTAGCCGAAGAGGTGGAGCGCGCGGTCGATGGCGCCGCCGGCCGGTGTGTATGCTGCGCGCCAGATGAGCGCGGCCGCGACGGCCGGGATGATGCAGGGTGCGCAGAAGATGGTCTTCAGCAGCGGCCGCGAGCGCAGGCACCGGCTCATCAGCGCGGCGAGCGCGCAGGCGAGAAGGAGCGTGAATGGGATGTAGACGACTGCAAAATAGACGGTGTTGAGAATGCTCCGCCACGTGGCCGCGCTGCTGAGAACATCCCGGTAGTGAGACAATACCAATGCTCTGGCGGTGCCCGTCACGGGTTGGTACTCAGTGACGCTGACGCGGAGCGTCCAGAAGACGGGATACGCGAAAAACACGCCGAGGAAGAGCAGGGCGGGGGCGAGGAAGAAGTATGCCTCCGCGTGGCGGTGCCTGACCTTGATCAGTTCGGGCTCGGCGTACGTCTCGAACACAGTTCGCGAGGACCTCCATCAGCGCCGCGCCACGACATAGGCGACGGCGGCGAAAACGAGCGCCCCGGCGGTGACCATGCCCAGTTGTATGGTCAGCGACGGGTGGCCGATGTTGGTGTATAAGCAGGAGAGAGCCTGAGCGCCCTTCTCCTGAGCGATGGGCACGACCTCGTCGACCGAGCGGCGGTCGTCGACGAGCACGGAGTGTATCCAGCCGAGCCAATCCTTGCAGCACTTTCCCTCCCAGACGAGCGATGGAAAGACCGGGATCGCGTTTCGGATCGCTCGAGCGAAGGTCTGGAGTTGGGGCCGCTGGTCGTAGAAGTTTCCCTCGAGGAGTTCCTGGCGAACGGCGATTGCGGGCGTGGTGTCCTGCAAGCCGCGCGCTACGATCTCCTGAGCTTCGGCCCCCGCCATAAACGTTGCCAGCTTCACCGCTGCGGCCCGGCGCTCTCCGCGGACGAACGCGGGCACGCACATGTATCTGAACGAGACGTCGCTTCGCGTCACGCCCTCCGCCGGGGCAGGCATCGGCGCGGCCGCGATCTCCATATGTTCGTGCTCTTCGGCGCAGCACGTGAGCCCGGCCGGCGTGGCGAAGACCATCGCCGCCTTGCCGGCTCGGAACTGCTCGAGCGCGGCTGCGTCGTCCGTCACAACGCACTCGGGCGGGGCCACCTTCTGAAGTTGCAGCAGGAATGTGGTCACGCGCCGCCCCTCGGCGGTGTCGATTCGGAATGCCCAGACCCCCTCAGTGTTCCGCAGCAGCGGCTGGCCAAGCTGTGCAAGAAACGTGGCGAAGTGCCGGCCGAGGTCGCCCGAGTTCTTCGCGGCGAACGCGAACCCGTAGTCTCTCGCGCCGTCGCCGTTCACGTCGCCTGCCAATGTCAGTACTGTGGCGGCCTTGAGGAGATCATTCCACGTTTCGGGCGGCCCCCCCCCTTCCAGTGTTGTGGCCACCTTCAGCAGCTCGTCCCACGTTTCAGGTGGGACCCGCCCTTGGACGTCGGACGCCTCAAGGGCTTTCTTGGCCGCCTTAAAGGCCTGCTTGTTGTACAGAAGGAGCGTGGGCAGCGCCGCCCAGGGGACCGCGTAGAAGCGCTTCTCCAGCACCCCCCACTTCCAGGCGTGGGGCGAGCACTTCGGGTACAGGGACAGGCAATCGGCGGTCAGGTCGGTGAGCGCCCCGCGACTCGCCAGGAAGACGATCTCACCGGCGCAGACCTCGAACACGTCGGCGGACTGCCCGGCGATGACGCTGCGGATCAGGTAGTCGAGCTTGAGCCGGTCGCCGACCAGCGTCACCTTGGTCTCGGGGTGCAGTTCCTCGAACTTCGCCAGGGCTGCTTCGAGCAAGCGGAAATGATCCGAGCCGGGCTCCGCAAGCGTTTGCACCGTGAGGGCCGAGCCGTCCGTCTGGCCGTTGCACCCGGACGCCCCCACCGCAACCACGGCGGCCAGAGCAAGATACGTGAACAGTAGTCGAGCACGCATGCTGACCCTCGATATAATCTCTCAGTGCCGCCTGACGGCTGTGCCAGTGTCATGTTAGGCCCGTTCGGTGTTTCTGTCAATTGCGCGTTCGATTCCCGCTCGCCTCGGCCGGCCGTCTGTAGAGATTGACGGCGAAGAGCCCGTTTGCTAGACTCTTGCGCCGCGTTTTGCGGATGGCGACGCACCGGCTCGTTGTGAGGTCACTATGGCATACAGAATTGTCGTTTGCGCCAAGCAGGTGCCGGACTCGTCGAACATCACCGGCGAGGCGATGAACCCGGACGGGACGATCAACCGTGCCGCGCTGCCGGCCGTGTTCAACCCGGAGGACAAGAACGCCCTGGAGCTGGGGCTGGCGCTGCGAGAGAAGTACGGTGGCAAAGTGACCGTCATCACGATGGGGCCGCCGCGCGCGGCCGACATCCTCCGCGATTCGCTCGAACGCGGCGCCGACGCCGTCGTCCTTCTCACCGACCGCGGCTTCGCCGTCGCCGACACGCTCGCCACGTCTTACACGCTCGCCAAGGCGATCGAGCGGGCGGGCGGGGCGGACATCGTCCTCTGCGGCCGCCAGGCCATCGACGGCGACACGGCTCAGATCGGGCCGCAGCTCGCCGGGCGCCTCGGCATCGGCCAGGTCACGTACATCCTCGACGTGCTGGACGTCGCCGGCGGCACGATCAAGGCCAGGCGGATGATCGACGGCGGGGCCGAGACGGTCGAGGCGAGGCTGCCCGCGCTGCTGACCGTCACCTCCGAGGCCAATGAGCCGCGCCCGCCGCGGGCAAAGCTCATCATGAAATACAAGAAGGCCAAGGCTCCCTGCGAGCTGGTGGCGGAGATCGATCCGGCGAAGAAGATGCCCGCCGGCGAACTCGAAGGGAAGCTGAAGGAGAGGGAGTACGCGCTGGGCGAGGCTGGGATGCTCATCGCGGAATGGGACGGCGCGGCGATCGCGGCCGACATGGAGCAGTGCGGCTACGTCGGCTCGCCGACCCGTGTGATGAAGGTCGAGAGCGCGCTGCTCAAGCAGGCGAAGCACAAGAGCGTCGAGCCCACGGGCGAGGGCCTGCGAGAACTGGTGCACGAACTGGCAAAAGATCATATCCTGGGATGACAACGGAGACACGATGAGCGGCGAAGCCTCACGTGCCGTGTGGGTGGTTGCGGAACAGGATCAGGGCGAGTTTGCGGAGGTCGCCCTCGAACTTCTTCATCGCGCGCAAGAGCTGGCGAAGAAAATCGGCGGCGAACCATGCGCCGTCGTCGCCGGGCACGACGTCGGCGCCCTCGCGAAAACGCTGACCGCCCACGGCGCGAGAAGGGTATACCTGATCGAGGACGAACGGCTGGCCGACTACACGACGCTGCCATACGCGAAGTCCATCGCCGACCTCGTGAAGGAGCGGCGCCCGGAGATCGTCCTTTTCGGCGCGACGATGCTCGGGCGCGACCTCGCCCCGCGCGTCGCGTCCATTCTCCGCTGTGGCCTCACGGCCGACTGCACCGACCTGAGGATCGGCGACTACACCGACCCGCGGACGAAGCAGGAATACAAGAACATCCTTTACCAGATTCGGCCGGCGTTCGGCGGCAACATCATCGCCACCATCGTCTCGCCCGACCGCCGCCCGCAGATGGCGACCGTCCGCGAGGGAGTCTTCCCGATGGGCGAGGCGGACGACTCGCGGACCGGCGAGGCCGTGAACGTCCGGCCCGCGCTCACGCAGGACGAGATGATCACGAGAGTGATCGCGCGCGTCAAGGCCGAGAGAAAAGTCAACCTGAAGGGCGCCCAGATCATCGTATCCGGCGGCGCCGGCGTCGGGAGAGCCGAGAACTTCGGGCTGATCCGCGACCTGGCCGAGGCGCTCGGCGGAGTCGTCGGCGCGTCGCGCGCCGCAGTCGACGGCGGCTACGCCGACCACGACCACCAGGTCGGCCAGACCGGCACGACCGTTCGGCCGAAGCTCTACATCGCCTGCGGCATCTCGGGGCAGGTTCAGCACCGCGCCGGAATGCAGGACTCGGGCACGATCGTCGCCATCAACAACGACCCGGACGCGCCCATCTTCACCATTGCCCACTACGGCATCGTCGGCGACCTCAACGACGTCATCCCGAAGCTCATCGAAGCGTACAAGACGAAAAAGTGAGGGACTGAATGCCTGATTTCTTCGAAGACAACGAGGATCTGAAGTTCAACTTCAAGAGCCTCGATCTTTCCAGGGTTGTCGAGCTCCGCGAGAAGGGGTTCGGCGAGGCCGACGAATACGACTACGCGCCCGCGGACCTCGAGGACGCGCTCGACAGCTACCGCCGCGTGCTCAGCCTCGTCGGCGACATCTCCGGCAACTTCATCGAGCCGCGGGCCGAGGCCGTCGACCTCGAGGAAGCGCAGTACGCCGACGGCGTCGTCACATACCCCAAGGGCACCGCCGAGGCCGTCAAGCGGCTGGCCGACGCCGACCTGATGGGCTTCACGCTCCCCCGCAAGCACGGCGGGCTGAACCTGCCGACCGTGCTCTACAGCATGGCCATCGAGATGGTGAGCCGCGCCGACGCAGGACTAATGACGATCTTCGGACTCCAGGACATCGCCGAAACGATCAACGACTTCGCCGACGAGGAGATCAAGGCCGAGTACCTCCCCAGGTTCTCGCGCGGCGAGGTCACCGGCGCGATGGTCCTCACCGAGCCCGACGCCGGCAGCGACCTCCAGGCCGTCATGACCAGCGCCACCCCGCCGCCCGACGGCGACGACAAGGGCACCTGGCGGATCAACGGCGTCAAGCGCTTCATCACCAACGGCTGCGGCGACGTGCTGCTCGTCATGGCGCGGTCGGAGCCGGGCACGAAGGACGCCCGCGGCATCTCGCTCTTCATCGTCGAGCAGGGCGAGGGCGTTCGCGTTCGCCGCATCGAGAACAAGCTCGGCATCCACGGCTCGCCGACGTGCGAGATTCAGTTCACGAACGCGCCCGGCAAGCTCGTCGGCAAGCGGAAGCGCGGCCTGATGACATATGTGATGGCGCTGATGAACGGCGCCCGGCTGGCCATCGCGGCGCAGGCGCTCGGCATCGCCGAGGCGGCGTACCGCGCGGCGCTCGATTTCGCACAGGACCGCGAGCAGTTCGGCAAGGCCATCATAGATTTTCCCGCGGTCTACGAGATGCTCACGGACATGCAGACGAACATCGAGGCGGCGCGGGCGCTCATCTGCGACACCGGCGTCATCGTCGACCTCGAGAAGCTCTACGAGCGAAAGCTCGGCGACATGGACCGCGGGGACCCCGAGTTCGCCGGGATCCGCGCCCTCCAGCGAGACTACGCGAAGTGTGCGAAGACCCTCACGCCGATGTCGAAGTTCTTCGCGTGCGAGATGGCAAACAAGATCGCGTCCGACGCCATCCAGGTGCATGGCGGGTCGGGCTATATGCGCGACTACCCCGTCGAGCGGTACTTCCGCGATGCGCGCATCACCAACATCTACGAGGGGACCACCCAGCTTCAGGTTGTCGCCGCGATCGGCTGCGTGCTTGCCGGCGACCTCGACGAGAGATTGGCCGAATTCAGGGCCGAGGCGTACGAGAAGCCGCTGGGGACGCTCGCGAGGAAGCTCGAACGGATGCTCGAGCAGCTCGACAAGTGCGTCGCGTACGTCAAGAAGAAGGACAACAAGGACTACACCGGCCTGCACGCGCGGCGAATCGTCGAGATTGCCACGGACGCCTACATCGGCTATCTGCTTCTGCGGCAGGCGAAGGTCAAGGTCGAGAAGCAGTACACCGCGAAGAACTTCATTCTCCGCGCCGCCGCTCGCGCGGAGGGCAACATGCGGCTCGTCACGAACGGCGATCAGACCCTGCTGCGGAAGCATCGCGCGATGCTGGGAATCTAGAATGTTCGCCGCGGCGAAATCGCTCGCACGGGCGTTCAAGCGGGAGCTCGCCGTCTACCGCCTCGTCCTCAAGCACAAGCGGACGCCTCTGGCCGCGAAGGTTCTCCTCGGCCTCGCCGTCGCCTATCTGCTCATGCCGTTCGACATCATTCCCGATTGGTTTCCCGTTATCGGCCAGCTCGACGACCTGGTCATTGTGCCGGTGCTGGTCTATCTCGCGCTGAAGCTGATTCCGGGAGACGTCGTGCGGGAGTGTCGGGCGCGGGCGTGCGAAAAGCTTTGACGCGCGCGCCGGGCGTCTGCTAGAATGCCTCCGGCTCGGCTCACTTCAGCGCCAGTTTGGAGAGACGGCCCTTGCGCGTCGTCGGTATCGACCCCGGCCTGAAGACCACCGGCTACGGCGTCATCGACGGCGACGGGAACACGTTCTCGCTCGTCGAGGCGGGCTTCGTCTCGACGGAAGAGCGGGACCCGATGTCGGAGCGCGTTCGCGGCATATTCGACGATGTCCTCGCGGTGCTCGAAGAGGCGAAGCCGGAGTGCGTGGCGATCGAGCAGCTCTACGCGCATTACGCGCACCCGCGGACGGCGATCCTCATGGGCCACGCTCGCGGCGCGATCATGCTGGCCGCGGCGAAGTGCGGCATCGCCGTCGCCAGCTACTCGGTGACGATGATCAAGAAGTCGCTGACGGGCAACGGGCACGCGTCGAAGGAGCAGGTTCAGCGGATGATCGAGGTGATGCTTGGGCTTCGCGAGCCGCCGGAGCCGGCGGACGTCGCCGACGCGCTCGCCGTCGCATTGTGCCACCTCAACGCGGCCGGCAAGCCGGCGGCGCTCGGCAGGAGAAGCGGGTGATAGCGAAGATCACGGGAACGGTCGGCGAGATTCACGAGGACGCGATCACGCTCGACGTCGGCGGGTTGGGCTACGAGGTGCTCGTGCCGAGCGGCCTTGCGCGGCGGCTGCGGCAGCACGGCGCGGTCGGCGCCGAACTGATGCTCCATACGCTCGAGTATATCGAGGGCGGGACGAGCGGCGGGACGATGACGCCGCGGCTCGTCGGCTTCTTCGATCCGCTCGACCGCGAGTTCTTCCGGCTGCTGACGAGCGTGAAGGGGCTTGGGGCGCGGAAGGCGCTGAAGTCGCTCACGATCTCGACGCGGCGGTTCGCGACGAGCATCGAGAACGGCGACTACGGCGTGCTTTGCGAACTGCCGGCGGTCGGGCGCCGGAGCGCCGAGAAGATCGTCGCCGAGCTGCGCGGCAAGTGCCAGAAGTTCGCGCTGATGCGCGAGGGCGAGCCGCTCGAAGCGGCGGCGGGCGACGAGTTGGCGCCCGACGTCCGCTCGGAGACGATGCAGATTCTGACGACGCAGCTCCAATACTCGCCCGTCGAAGCCGAGGCGATGATTAATAAGGCCACGGCCGGCGGCGCGACGTTCGAGACGTCACAGGAGCTCATCAGTGAAATCTTTCGGGCGCTGTCGGGAAACTAACGAGCGTTTAGAGTCTAATGTGTAATGTTGGAATGTCAGGAGCCTGGCGGGCGGCCGGCCGTGCGGAACATTAGACATTAGACTTTTCAACTTGAGACAGGCGTTGTATGAGACAACGAATCGTTGACCCTGGGCCGCTTTCGCCTGACGACGAGCGATTCAACCTGACGCTGCGGCCGCGCACGCTCGACGAGATGATCGGCATGGCCGAGCAGCTCGAGCCGCTGCGGATCGCGCTGCACGCCGCGATGGAGCGGGGCGAGGCGCTCGAACACGTCCTGCTCGACGGCCCGCCCGGCCTCGGCAAGACGACGATCGCGCACGCGATCGCGAACGAGATCGGCTCGAAGCTCGTGCAGACGTCGGGGCCGGCGCTCACGCGGACCGGCGACCTGATGGGCATCCTGACCGGCCTCGGCGAGAAGGACGTGCTCCTCATCGACGAGATCCACCGCCTGCCCATCGCGGTCGAGGAGTTCATCTATCCCGCGATGGAGGACCGCAAGGTCCAGTTCGTCGTCGACAGCGGCGCGTTCGCGAAGACGATCAACGTGCCGCTGAAGAACTTCACCATCGTCGGCGCGACCACGAAGGCCGGGCTGCTCTCGAAGCCGCTCCGCACGCGGTTCGGCATCTTCCACCACGTCGAGTTCTACGACGCGGCCGACCTGAAGGAAATCGTCGAGCGGTCCGCCGGCCTGCTCAAGGTGACGGCCGACGAGGACGCGTCCGCCGAGATCGCCCGCCGGTCGCGCGGCACGCCGCGAATCACGAACAACTACCTCAAGCGCGTCCGCGATTTCGCACAGGTGAAGGCCGACGGCCACGTCACGCTGGCGATTGCGCTGAAGGCGCTCGAGATGCTCGGCGTCGATGAACTCGGGCTCGACGAACTCGACCGGCGGTTCCTCCGCACCATCGCCGATTTCTACGACGGCGGCCCGGTCGGCATCGAGGCGCTTGCCGCGACACTCAACGAGGACCGCGGCACGCTCGAGGACGTCGTCGAGCCGTACCTGCTCCGCGTCGGCCTCTTGAACCGGACGAGCAAGGGGCGGCGGATCACCAAGCGCACCTTCGAGCACCTGGGCATCGACCCGCCGTCATCCGCGCAGCCGGAGCTCTTCTGAAATCCACGGCGAAAGGCCCGATATGCCGGCTGGTATCAGCCACACGGACGAGTTCATCACCGACGACGACATCCGCGACGTTGTTGCGCGCGGGCTGGATGAGGCGCAGCTCGACGGCAAGCGTGTTCTCGCCATCATCCCCGACAGCACGCGGACGATGCCGCTGCCGCTGATGTTCCGCCTGCTGACCGACCGGCTGATGGGTTCGGCAAAGGCGATTGATTTTCTCGTCGCGCTCGGCACGCACCCGCCGATGCCGGAGGATGCGCTGAACCGGCTCGTCGGCGTCACGGCCGAGGAACGGGCCGGCCGGTACGCGGACGTGCGGATCCTCAATCACGTCTGGGACGATCCGGCGGCGCTGAAGAACGCCGGCACGATTCCGGCGGCCGAGATCGAGGAGATTTCCGGCGGCCTGATGCGCGAGGACGTGCCGGTCGACGTCAACCGGATCATCTTCGACTACGACGCGCTGCTGATCGTCGGCCCGGTCTTCCCGCACGAGGTCGTCGGCTTCTCCGGCGGCAACAAGTATCTCTTCCCCGGGATCGCTGGGCCGCGGATCATTCACTTCTTCCATTGGCTCGGCGCGCTGATCACGAATCCGCTCATCAACGGCACGAAGCACACGCCGACGCGGCGGGTGGTCGAGCGCGCGGCGGAGTTCGTCGATGTCCCGAAGCTGTGCTTCACGATGGTGACGAAGCACGAGGGCAATCACGCGATCTTCTTCGGTACGCCGCAGGAGGCGTGGTCGGCCGCGGCCGACGTCGCCGCGCAGACGCACATCAAGTACGTTGGCCGCACGTATAGCAACGTGCTCGGGATCGCGCCGGAGATGTACGACGATCTGTGGACGGCGGCGAAGGCCATGTACAAACTCGAGCCGGTCCTCGCGGACGGCGCCGACCTGATCATTTACGCGCCGCACATCGACGAGGTCTCGTACACGCACGGCAGAATCATCGATCGGATCGGCTACCATACGCGCGACTACTTCCTGAAGCAGATGGACAAGTTCGAGGGCGTGCCGGGCGGGATCATGGCGCACTCGACGCACGTGAAGGGGATCGGCACGTTCGAGGACGGCGTCGAGCGGCCGAGGGTGAACGTGATTCTCGCGACGGGCATCCCGGAGGAGCGGTGCCGGCGCATCAACCTCGGCTACCTGGCCCCGGCAACGATCGACATCGAAGAATGGGAGGGGCGCGAGGACGAAGGCGTGCTCGTCGTCCATGATGCCGGCGAGACGCTCTACCGGCTGAGCGACGGGACGGTGCCGAGGATCAACCATCTTGAGTGAGACGCGGAGGCGAGGCAAGGTCTTTTCACGGCGGCTTGGGCGGGGTATAATGTTGCCATGACGACCATACGCGAAATCGAGAGCGCCATCGAGCGGCTTCCGGACGATCAACTCCAAGAGCTTCGGGAATGGTTCGAGAGCTTCGATGCTGAGGTCTGGGACAAGGAGTTCGAGCAAGACGCGCACAGTGGCAAGCTGGACCGCCTGGCTCAGCGGGCCCTGGACGCGCTCGAACAGGGCCGGTGCACCGAACTGTGAAGCACTTCGCCAGCCCGGAGTTCTGGACGTGCTATCGCAAGCTGCCGAAAGCGGTCCGGAAGGTAGCTGACCAGAACTTCGAACTGCTGAAAACTAATCCGCGTCATTCCTCTTTACACCTCAAGAAGGTCGGGCGTTACCGTTCGGTCCGCGTTGGGGCTGGACATCGCGCTTTGGGAGCGGAGTGCGCAGACGGCATCGTCTGGTTCTGGATAGGCAGCCACGGGAACTACGACAAGCTCCTTCGGCAGTAGGGACCTACGACTACCGGCTGAGCGACGGGACGGTGCCGAGGATAGGGGCATAGGCCGCATGGGCCCTATAGGACCTATCAGGTGCGAAGGGGTTCACGGAATGAACAAGGAAATCATCAAGACCGACGGCGCACCGCAGCCTGTCGGGCCGTACAGCCAAGCGGTTGTATGCGGCGGGCTCGTGTTTACGGCGGGGCAGATCGGGCTGATGCCGGGGACGAAGGAGTTTGCGGGAGGCGACATTCAGTCGCAGACGCGGCAGGCGCTGTCGAATCTGAAGGCGGTGCTCGAGGCGGCGGGGTCGGGCCTGGATAAGGTGCTGAAGACGACGGTGTTCCTGAAGAACATGGACGACTTCGCTGCGATGAACGAGGTGTACGCGGAGCATTTTACGGATGACCCGCCTGCGCGGAGCGCGGTGGAGGCCGCGCGGCTCCCGCTCGACGCGCTCGTCGAGATCGAATGCGTCGCAGGACAGTAGAAGCAGTTCCGAGTTGCGAGTTCCGGGTTCCGAGTTGTGTGTGGACGTGACACACCGTCAGGGCCGGGTCGTAACGCTGAACTCCGGACTCCGAATTCGCGACTCCGAACTCGGAACTCCGAACTCGGAACTCAGAACTCGGAACTCCGAACTCGGAACTGACTAGGCCCAGGGCGGATGTTCGGGGAGCAGCTTCTCGAATTCAACGACGAGCGAGGCTTCGTAGCCGCCGGCGTATTCGCCGGCGATGAACTTGTCGAGCGCTTCGTCGTGGAACCGCGCCCAGGATTCCTCCTCGTGCCCCGGATTGATCGGGAAGAAGAGGGCGCTGTTCGCGCGGGCGGCCTTCATGTCACCGGGCGCATCGCCGATCATGAGGATGCGTTCGGGCGGATACTTGCCGCCGGCGGCGAGCGCGAGGTGCTCGGATTTCTTGCCGCGCTCCTGGCCGGCGATCACGGCCATGTACTTCGCGACGTCGTGCTCTTCCCATTCGCGTTCGAGCGCCTCGTTCGGGGTCGCGCTGACGACGATGCAGTCGGCCTGCGTCGAGAGCTTCTCGAGGCTTTCGCGGACGCCGGGGAAGGGGGGCACATTGCGCACAATGTTGGCGACGGTCGCGTTGATGGTCTGTGACCAGTCAAGCACGAGCGTAAGTTCGTCGCTGCCGGTGCGTTCGACCTCGGTCTCGAGGGCGGGGTTGCCGAGCTTCGTCTCGCGCTCGGTCCATTCCCTGAGTTCGGGCAGGAGGGGTATCTCTGCGTTGCGTGCGATGACGTCTTTGCGCTCGCGGAGGAAGTTGAGGACGTGCTGGAGGGCAAGAAAGCGGTTGCAGCCGCGGGTCTTCGAGTAGAGGTTGACGAAGTCCCATGCCTCGCGTGCGTATTTCGAGACGGCGGCGAGGTCGAACTTCCAGACGGTCGTCGGGCAGAAGCATTCCTTGTGCTTCGGTTCCATCGAGTCGAACGCGCAGCCGTCGGAATCGATGCCGACGAAGAACCCGTGTTTGGGTTGGAATTCCTTGAGTGGTGTCTGGGGATCCTGCGTTATTGGATCGGCTCCGGCCTGTTGGTGTGCTGCCATAAGAGAAGAGCGCCCTCGGCATCGCCCAGGGCGCTATCTCGGAACGTCGGTTGTGGGTTACAGGTCCTGCGGCTTGACTGTGGACCTCTTGTTGGCCCTGGTGCGCTCGACGGCCTGGCTGAGGATGCAGGCGAGCTTGCAGTTGAGCGCCTCGAGAGCGTCGCCGGAAGTCATGCAGCCCTTGCTCTTGATGTAGGCCTTAACCTTGCTCGCGACCACCATCATGTCGAGCTTTTCACACTTGCTTCCCATTACAGTGTCACCTCCCTTCCAGCTAAAGAATTCCTGTCCAAATTGCCGGGCAACTTACCCAACGATGAACGGGATTATACAGGCTCCATAGGTCGTATAAAACCTTTTTTTGGCTTTTTTCGGTCGTCAAATCGTCTCGCCGTCGATCGTCCCTTCCTGGATGTCGAGCTCGGCGCGGCTCTGGATGCGGTCGACGCGGCCGTCGCGAATCCACACGATGCGGTCGGACGCGCTCAGCATCTTCATGTCGTGCGTCGCCGTGATGATCGTCGCGTTGGACGTCGTGTTCAGATGCTTGAGCAGTTCGATGATGTCGTTGCCGGTCTTGAGGTCGAGGTTACCGGTCGGCTCGTCTGCGAGAATGATGGCCGGGTCGTTCGCGAGCGACCGCGCGATTGCGACGCGCTGCTGCTGGCCGCCGGACAGCTCGCTTGGCTTGTGGTCGAGCCGCTCGCCGAGGCCGACTTTTTCCAGCAGAGCGGCGCCCCTCGACCGCGCGTCTTCGGCCGGCATCCCGGCGAAAACCATCGGGAGCGTTACGTTTTCGAGCGCCGTCATCACCGGAATGATGTTGAACGACTGGAAGATGTACCCGATCTTGCGGCATCGCAGCCAGGCGAGCCGGCGCGTGTCCAACTCGGCCACGTTCACGCCGTCGATGAACACACTGCCGCTCGTGGGCCGGTCGAGCGCCCCGACCATGTTGAACAGCGTCGTCTTGCCGGAGCCCGACGGCCCCATGATCGAGAGATACTCGCCGGCGTTTATCTCGAGGGTGATGCCGCCGAGGGCATGGACTTCCTGGTTGCCCATGCGATAGACCTTGGTGACGTCGTTGACCTCGACTATGGTCTGTGCCAAGAGTGAGCCTCCTGGGTTGCTTCCTGCGACGCGACGGATTCTAGGGTTCTTCGCCGGCCTTGTCAACCGCAAAGGGCCGTCCGGGCAATTCAGGCCGCCGCTCGGCTCGGCAGGAGGCCGGCGGCCCGTCGCTCCCATCCCCCACAATGTGGTCAGTCTTCTGCTTCCTCGGGCAGTCTGGTCCTCAAGTTGTCTTGCCGGATATCCCAGATAACGAGCAGGCCCAAAATCACGAAGAGGGCGCCAAAGCCGCCGAGCAATAGTCGGACCAGCCAGAGGACCCGGGGCGGCGCGAAGAACGGGGCCGCAAGGGCCTCCAGCAACAGAGCCACCCCAATAATGATCGCTGCACCAGGCAAGGAAACGTTTGCGAAGACCTTTTCCTGTTTTGCGCACACTCCCTGCATTCCCGTTCTCCCAAGGCTCGAAGGGACGGCCGCTCTATTGTCGCATCGTCCTGCTCGCTCGTACGCCCCTCACCTACGTGGCCTCGCCGGTGACAGATGGCTAGGCTGAACAGACGCGCTACAATCCATTGTCGTCACAGCCTGCTCCGAGTTTAGGCCTTTTCGCCGTGGGCCGCCGTGTCCCAACCCTGCGAGGGCGAGGATTTGCCCGCGCGGCCCCAGGACCGCCCCGGGACCAGTTGACGCAGGCGTTCGCCGCTGGTACACTTTTCCGTCGTGGGGAATGATCGGACCTGGTCTTGAGAGGGCGTCGGCCCATGAGCAAGAAAGCGATGCTGTTCCCCGGGCAGGGCGCGCAAAAGGTCGGGATGGGCAAGGACTTTTACGACGCGGTGCCCGCGGCCCGCGCGATCTACGAGCGGGCGAACGCAGCCCTCGACATCGACATCGCGAAGGTGTGCTTTGGCGGCCCGGACGATGAGTTGAACGACATGGCCGTGTGCCAGGCGGCGGTGCTGGTGACGAGCCTCGCGGCGCTCGAGGCGCTGAAGGCGAAGTGCGGCGACGGCGCGGCCGCGGCGGACATTGCCGCGGGCCTCAGCCTCGGCGAGTATACCGCCCTCACGTATGCGGGCGCGATCGAGTTCGAGGACGCCGTCCGCGTGGTCCGCCAGCGCGGGACGTTCATGAAGGAGGCCGGCGAGATCAACCCCGGCATGATGCTGTGCCTCATCGGGACATCGCGCGAGGAGGTGGCCGCGGTCATCGCGTCCGCGGGCCAGGACAAGGGCGTGCTGGTCGCCGCGAATTTCAACTCGCCCGGCCAGATTGTGCTGTCCGGCACGAAAGAGGCGATCGACGCTGCGGCGCAGGCCGCGACCGAGCGCAACACGAAGCGCGTTATCCCGCTTACAGTGAGCGGCGCGTTTCACAGCCCGTTGATGGAGCCGGCCGCTGAGAGGCTCAAGGCCGTGCTGGCCGCGATCGAGATCAAGAGCCCTGCGGTTCCGGTCGTGAGCAATGCCGTCGCGAAGTACGTGGGGACGGCGGACGAGATACGCGACCTGCTCGTGCGGCAACTGACGAGCCCGGTCCTCTGGGAAGACTCGATGCGGTTCATGATCTCCGAAGGGATGACCGAGGCGGTCGAGGTCGGGCCGGGCCGTGTGTTGTCCGGCCTGCTCGCGAAGACCGACCGGGCCGTATCGGCGCGGAACGTGGGGGCGCTCACCGACCTCGATTGAATAAGTCCTATAGGACTTGTGTGACCTATTTGAGGAGGAAAGGATGAGTCTGAAAGGCAAAGCGGCGTTGGTGACGGGCGGGTCGCGTGGGATCGGCAAAGCGATTTGTCTGGCGCTGGCGGAGAATGGAGCCGACATCTGTGTCGCGGACGTCATCGACGCCGACGACGCCGTCAAGGAGGTCGAAGCCAGGGGCGTCAAGTGCATCGCGCGGAAAGCCGACGTGACAAAGACCGACGAGATGGCGGCCGTGGTCAAGGACGCCGTCGCCGAGTTCGGCAATCTAACGATCCTCGTCAACAACGCCGGCATCACGCGCGACGGCCTGCTGATGCGGATGAGTGAGGAAGACTGGGACGCCGTCCTCGCCGTGAACCTGAAAGGCGCGTTCGTTTGCACGAAGGCCGTGGCTCGGCAGATGATGAAGCAGAAATGCGGGCGGATCATCAACATCGCGTCGGTCGTCGGCATCTTCGGGAACGCGGGGCAGGCGAACTACGCGGCGTCGAAGGCCGGCCTCATCGGGCTGACGAAATCGGTTGCGAAGGAGCTTGGCTCGCGCGGCATCACGGCCAACGCAGTCGCGCCCGGCTACATCATCACCGAGATGACGCACGCGCTGAGCGACGAGGCCAAGGCGGCGTTCGAGCAGAACATCCCGCTCACGCGGCCGGGGATGGACGACGAGAAGGCGGGCTACGCCGAGGACGTCGCCAACTGTGTTGCCTTCCTCGCGAGCGACGCTGCCAGCTACATCACCGGCCAGGTGATTCCTGTCGACGGCGGTCTGGCGATGTAGGAACAATAGGGCCGATAGGACTTATGAGACCTATGACCGACAAGGCCCAGATCATTCCGCCGCACGGCGGATACCGCACACTCAAATCGTATCAGATGACAGAGATCATCCGCGACGCCACCGCGGCGTTCTGCGAGAGCTTCATCGACCGCCGCTCGCGCACGCATGACCAGATGGTGCAGGCCGCGCGCAGCGGCAAGCAGAACATCGCCGAGGGCAGCATGGCGTCCGGCACATCGAAAAGGTTCGAGTTGAAGCTGGTCGGGGTGGCGCGTGCGAGCCTCGAGGAACTGCTGCTGGATTACCAGGACTTCCTCCGCCAGCGCGGCCTCGCGCTCTGGGACAAGGATCACCCCGAAGTCCAGGCCATACGGAAGCTGGCCTACGCGGAGAACAGGTCTTATAGGACTTATAAGACCTATCTTGAGGAAAGCTCCCCCGAAGTCGCCGCGAATGCTCTGGTCTGTCTGATCCACCAGGCCAACTACCTGCTCGACCAGCAATTGCGGCAACTGGAAAAGGCGTTTCGGAGTGAGGGCGGCTTTACAGAGCGGCTCTACCGCGTGCGTTCCGAGGCCCGACGCGAGCAAAGGCAATAAGTCCTATAGGACCTATAAGACCTATACCCTGCGGACCCGACCAATGTACTCCCCAACCTTCGATGAATTCGCCGCTCTCGCCAGGCCCGGCACCGTCGTGCCGGTGTATCGGCAATTGCTGGCCGACACGCTCACGCCGGTGTCGGCGTTCCTGCGCTTCGGCGATCAGGAAGATTGCTTCCTGCTCGAGAGCGTGACCGGCGGCGAGAAGGTTGGGCGGTACTCGCTGCTCGGCTTCGGCCCGTCGCGCGTGTTCGAGTGCACTGACGGCGTGGTGAAGTACGAGCACGACGAAAGGATCGCCGAGTATCCGAGCGACGACCCGATCGCCGAGATCGAGCGCATCGTCAGCCGCTCGAAGGCCGTTGCCGCCCCCGGCCTGCCCGAGCAGGAGTCATCGTTCACCGGCGGCGCCGTCGGATACTTCGCCTACGACGTCGTCCGCTACGTCGAGCACCTTCCCGACCGGCCCGCGCGGTCGCTTGGCCTGCCCGACATGTGCTTCATGTTCTTCGACACCGTCATCGTCTTCGACCACGTCTACCACACGGTCAAGATCATCAGCAACGCCCACGTCGGCGAGGGCACGGACGTTCGCGCCGCCTATGACGAAGCGGTCGATGCGATCGAGCTCGTCGTCGACAAGCTCAACAGGGCCGAGTCCGAAATCCACGACGACATCGTCACCAGCGGAACCGAGGAAATCGAGTTCGAGTCGAACTTCGCCAAGGCCGATTACTTCGACGCGGTCACGAAATGCAAGGAGTACATCGCAGCCGGCGACATCTTCCAGGTCGTGCTGTCGCAGCGGCTCCACGCGAAGACGACGGCTCGGCCGTTCGACATCTACCGGGTGCTGCGGGCCGTCAACCCGTCGCCGTACATGTTCTTCATCAAGCTCGGCAACCTCAAGCTGATCGGAGCCTCGCCCGAAGTCATGTGCAAGGTTCAGGACGGCGTCATGACCGTCCGCCCGATCGCGGGCACCCGCAAGCGCGGCAAGGACGACGCCGAAGACGCCGCGTTGGCCGAGGACCTACTCGGCGATCCGAAGGAGCGGGCCGAGCACATCATGCTCGTCGACCTCGGCCGCAACGACGTCGGCCGCGTCTGCCGGTACAACACCGTCAACCTCGACGACGTGATGATCATCGAGAAGTTCAGCCACGTGATGCACATCACGTCGCAGGTCTCGGGAGTGCTCGAGCCGGGCAAGACGTGCTTCGACGCGCTCCGCGCCTCGCTGCCGGCCGGCACGCTCTCCGGCGCGCCGAAGGTCCGCGCGATGCAGATCCTCGACGAACTCGAGCCGGACGTCCGCGGCCCCTACGGCGGAGCCGTCGGATACGTCACCTACGGCGGCAACATGAACACGGGGATCATCATCCGCACGCTCGCGCTGGTGGGCGACGACGCATACGTTCAGGCCGGCGGCGGGATCGTGGCCGACAGCGTGCCCGAGAACGAGTATCAGGAGACGCTCAACAAGGCCCGCAGCCTCCTCCACGCCATCAAGATCGCCGAGATGCAGATGGGCGCAGACGAATAGCGGACGGCGGCAGGAGAGGCCGCGCTACCCCCGGTGGACCTCGCGGCCAGCGTCGGAGCGATCTCCCGCATCTTGCAGCAGCACGACAAGACGCGGAAGCCGAAGAAGAGGCACGAGAAGAAGCGCGACCTCCGCGAGATCAAGAAAAAGTACAAGGCGTTCACGCGGTTCAAGATGGACGTGAAGTACGTCACCGACCTCGCCCACTACTGGCCGTACCTGGCCGCGATGGGCTTGCCGCGATTCCAGTACACCATCGTCGAGGTCCGCGTCGGAGCCGTCTTCCTCGCCTACGGCGACACGATCGGCGTGGCCGAGTCCGAGGGCGTCGTGCGGCGATTCCTCCTCCACCTCCGCGAGCAGGGCGTCGACCTCTCGGACATCGTCATTCAGACCGACGCCGGCGGCGAGTTCGACGGCACCGTGATCAAACGCAAGTCCGGCGGCTTCACCCACACCATCGAGGAAGACTTCGGTGCGACCCACCGCGTCGTGCCCGGCTGTCCCAACGCCCAGGCGGAGGCCGAGAGCCTGCACAGCCGGATC
>JBDREM010000171.1:0-10131 GCA_043819695.1 Planctomycetota bacterium | reverse complement strand
CCGCCGCGTGCGAGCAAGCTCGACGCCTGGAAGCCCTTGATCGTCCGCTGGCTCGAGACGCATCCGTACACCGCGACGCAGGTCTTCCTGCGGCTGCGGGAGGCGGGCTTTTCGGGCGGGATCAGCATCGTCAAGGACTATGTCCGGAAGGTCCGGCCGCGCCGTGCGCCGGCGTTCCTCACGCTCGCATTCGCTCCGGGCGAGTGTGCTCAGATCGACTGGGGCCAGCACGGGTCGATCGTCGTCGGGAACACGCGCCGCCGGCTGAGCTTCTTCGTGATGGTCTTGTGTTACAGCCGCATGCTCTACGTCGAGTTCACGCTCTCCGAGACGATGGAGCACTTCCTGGCGTGCCATCAGAACGCCTTCGAGTTCTTCGGTGCCGTTCCGGCCCGGGTCATGATCGACAATTTACGGTCCGCCGGGCCGGCTCTTCCCGCGGCAGGTGCTCCGCTCGCCTGTCCGCCGCACGCTCGCCCCACGTCACCGCCGTGTCCTGAACCTTCGTCGCCGACGCCCGCACGCCGATCGTCTTCGCCAGCAGGTCGCGCGTCGCTTCGTACGTCAACTGCCCCACCGTAAACGCTATCACCTCCTCCACGCCGTCGCTGTACTCCCCACAAAGACCCAGCGCCTCGTCCAACGGAACCCGCGAACCCGACGGCCCGTGGTAAACCGCACGCTTCACCCGCACCGGCCCGACCAACGTGTGCACCGTTCGCTCCCGGTATTGCTTGAACGTGAACCGCCGCCCCTCGGCGTCCTCGATCCGTTGCCCGGCATGGCCCGTGCCGCGTTGCTCCACCGCCGCTTGAGCCATCGCCTGCCCCATCTTCAGCCCCGCCACCCGTGCCGTGTGCTCCACTGCGAACAGCCAATGCTCCTCCGGCCACCACGCCGAAGAATCGAAAAAGCGCTCGACCTCACCCCGCATCGCTGCTACGATATGCTCGATGCATTCCTGACGACTCATAGGCTATCTTCCTTGGGAGTGCTCGACGCGAGCACTCGGTTTCCTGACATCCGAGGATAGCCTATTTTTGTTCCACAACCCAGCTTTTAGTGCGGTATTTACCCCCGCTGAAAATATCAACTGGTGGCCGCCTTTTTCGGGGTCGACAGCGTCTCCCGACTCGAGGCAGAACGTCTTGCACTGCGGCGTCGCGCGGCCGCCGACGGTAACTGACTGGGCCGAGCACTTCCCGGCTTGGTTATGGGCGCAGTTCTTCGCGTCGCACCCGGTGATCACCACCGTATTCGTATTTGTCCTCCCTTCATTGCCCCGCCGATCAGGTGATTGTCAACTTTTGTTTCTCCGCTTGCGAGCCGAGCGTCCTCGTGGTTTCTGCTTGCTCTTCGTTGCTCGTTTGCGCGCCTCCTTAAGCCTCTCAATCTGCCGGATTGCCGTCTGAGCCACCGTTCCTTGTGGGGCATCTCTTTTGATCGCTTGTTTCCAGCAAGTTATGGCTTGTTTGTGCCTGCCCTCGGCCGCGAACATGTCGCCCAGAACCAAGCACCCTGTGGGGAAGCCGCCGTGTCCTTTCACGATCCGTTCGACCTCGCGGATCGCGTCGTCCGTCATCCCGAGGCGTTTGTAGACGAAGGCCGCGTGGAGCTCTCCGGCCAACTTCTCGTCGGTGTCTGCGAAGGCTTGCTCAAGAAGCTCTCTCGAAGCTCCATAGTGGTCGAGCCCTATCTGGCACCGGGCCAGCATCACCTTGATTCGCCCATCGTTCGGGAAAACCTGGCCCAGGGCACGGAACATCTGCAAAGCCTGTTCATAGTGCTGGCCCATCAGGAGCGTATGTCCGTAGGAAAAAGCCTTCGCGAAAGGCAATATGCGCGTCTTCTCTCCAACACGCACCTTGATGCCACGGGAGTTCTTGCGGCGCTTGGCCGCGGGTTCTGTGTGCTTCTTGCCCATTGGTCAACTCCTTTCGCTTTTCGTTCATCCACGAGGACCCGAGCCGATCCGACGACTTCCGTGTCCGTCGTGTGGACAACGCTAGTTGTTAGTCCCGCTACCCAGCGCGGGCCCGAGGGTGTCCTCCGCGTCTTGGTGCTCGAGGTAGACTGTCCGTGTCGGGAACGCAATTGAGAGTCCTTGGTCCTCAAGACCGCGCATGATCGCGAGGTTAATGCGCTGCTTGGTGGCGAGGTGGTCGGCGAACGGGATGGCTTTCGTAAAGTAGTAGACCAGGATGTTGAGGCTCGATTCGCCGAAGTCGGTGAACCGGACGACGATGAACTCGGGGTCCACGCCTTTGTCATTCTTGACGATGTCCTGAATGGCGGCAACCACATCCTCCATCTGGTCGGCGTTCGTCTTGTAGGTGACGCCGACCGTCTGGACCACGCGGCGCTTCGGCATCCGCGACCAGTTGTCGATGGTGGCCGAGGCGACGGTCTTGTTGGGGATGGAGACGAGCGTGGCGGGCCAGGTCCGGATGCGGGTCGACCGGAACCCGACCTGCTCGACGATCCCCTCCACGTCGCCGAGCTTGATCCAGTCGCCGACGCAGAAGGGCCGGTCGAGAAAGATGAACACGGAGCCGAAGAAATTGCCGAGCGTGTCCTGGAGTGCGAGCGCGATGGCCAAGCCACCGATGCCGAGGCCGGCGATCAGGCTCGAGATGCTGTACCCGAGGAGTTGGATTACCCAGACGAAGAAGATGACCCCGATGGTAGCCTTCAACGCCTTTCGGATGACGGGAACGAGCTGGTCGTCCAGCGAGGATTCGGTGCGCTCGGCCAGTCGAGCCAGGTGTTCGACGCTGGCGTCGACGAGTCGGAAGAGAAACCACATGATGTCGGCGGCGAGGAGAACCTTCAGCGCGCCGAAGACGAACCCGCGGACGTTCGGCTCAGTCGGCAGGGTCAGCACGCCGAACGCGCCGGCCAGCCCGGCGAGGAGCAGCAGGTATCCAAACGGCTTGCCGGCGGCCTCGGCTATGAGGTCATCGAACCAGAACCGGGTCTTCTTCACAATTCGGACGACCACTGTGTTGAACACGTGATCGGAGATCTTCTTGAGGACGAAGCCGGCCAGGAGCAGCACGAACGCGGCAGCAAACTGCCACAGGGCCACGCCCAAGACCTCCTCGCGCGCCCACGAGGGCGCGTACTCGGACAGGTCGATCTCAGGGCCGGCCGCGGCGGCTTGGGTGGTCGCACCGGCCGGTTCCGTTGCGGCGTCGGCCGCAAGAGCGTACGGAGCACAGATCACCAGCAACAAGAACGCCAGCACAGCGCACCTTCGCCAGCGACACCGAGACCGAACGAATGGCTTGACTCCCATTGGCATGTCCTTTCTATTTCACCGTCCAAAGGTCTCGTATGCCCGACACAATCATCTGGCTTGAGATCGCGCCGATGAGCAGCCCGTTCAGACGCGACAGGATGTTGACATAGCGGTCGAAGACCGGCTGATTCCGCGTGCGCACCCTCGCCCGGACAGCGTTGAACGTGATGACGACGGTAAACGACACGGCCATCACGGTTGCGATGATGAGGATGCTGATCCCCCCGGAATGGTGTTTGCCGATGAGGATTGACTGGGTGATGGTTCCGGCCCCGATCATGAAGGGAAGCGCGATTGCCGATGGGAGCTCGTCGAGCGTCCCGCGCAGGAGTTCCGTTGCGTGGAATCCCTTCGTCGCATACTTGTAGCCGACGACGAAGAAGATGACGCCGCTGAAGATACGCAGTGATTCGGTCCGCACGCTGAGCAAGTTGACCAGAAGCGGTTCTCCCGCGAGCGCGAACACGACGAACGCCGCGAATGACATCACGGATGCAAGCACGAGCACCCGAACAAACTGTCGGGGATGAAGCTCGTCCACCACGCCCTCGAGATACAGGCAGAGCGCGAAGGGGTTGAGGATTGCGAGAAACGAAATCACCGATCCGCCAAACGATTGCACTTGAGTCTCTCCATCAGGGAATGGCGCCCCGCCAGCTTCGACACTGTGTCGTCGGGCCAACGAGGTGTTCTCAGGACGTCGCCGGGTCCGCGTGCCGACGAGCCGATGCGGAACGCGTAAGTCACTCGGCCTGGAGCAGGCCCTGCGAGACGAGGAACTCACGGGCAACATCTGCGGCCTTTCGCCCGTTCTCGTCCACCTCGTAGTTAAGCTTCTGCATCGTCTCATCTGAGATTGTTCCTGCAAGCTTGTTGAGCAGGGCTTCGAGCTCCGGGTGCCGTTTGAGGGTGTCCCGCCGGACGAGCGGGGCGGCGTAGTAGGGCGGGAAGAAGCCCTTGTCGTCCTCAAGCGTGACAAGCCCATAGGCCGGGATGCGGCCGTCGGTGGCGAACCCGTCGATGACGTCCACGCCTTCGTCGGCGATGGTGCGATACATCAGGCCCGGGTCCATTTGCTTGGGTCTGTCGGGGAACTCGAAGCCATAGTGCTTCTGGAGACCCGGGTAGCCGTCGGGCCGGGTGAAGAACTCAGCGTCGAACGCCGCGGCGACCTCTCCACCGCGTCGGATGTGCGCGGCGAGGTCGGAGATGGTCTCCACTTCCAGTTCTTCGGCGTGCGCCCGGCGCATCGTCAGCGTGTAGGTGTTGTTGAAACCCAGCGGTCCCAGCCACGTCAGCCCGTACTTCTCGGCGAATGTGTCTTTCACGATCTGGTAGGCCTTGTCCGGGTCGGTAACGACTTCTCGCTCCAGGATGTTGACAAGCCCGGTGCCCGTGTATTCAACGTAGACGTCCAGGTCTCCCGACCGGAGGCCGTTGAAGCAGAGCATCGTGCCGCCGAGGTTGAGCTTGCGATTCACCCGGATGTCTGTGTTCTCCTCGACCAGAATTGCGATCATCTCGCCTAGGATCTCCTGCTCGGTGAAATGCTTGGAGCCGACGGTGATCGACGGTTGCGCTGAGCGGTCCGTACATCCCGCAAGCAAGAGAAGCGGGCACGCCAGCAGGCACAGCAGAAGTGAGGTCTTCATCGTTCGCCTCCTCAAGTGGGCGTTCTTCGCCCTTCAAGGCCGGCCGGGGTCAGCCAGCGCTCGATCCGCCCGAGAATCCAGTCGAGCATTAGGGCGAGACCGATGGCCGGCAGCGTACCGGCGACAAGGTAGTCGGTCGTGCGCGGCAGGCTCCGGAGGCCGCGAAAGATCAGTTCGCCCAGTCCCCCGGCTCCGATGAGCCCGCAGAGCATGGCGATGCCGATGGTCCACACCGTGGCGATCCGGATGCCGGCCATGATGACGGGCAAGGACAGCGGCAGTTCGACGCGGAACAGCACCTGCCGGGGCGTCATTCCCATGCCGCGAGCCACCTCCACGATGGACGGATCGACCTGGCGGATGCCCGTGTAGGTGTTGCGCAGAATCGGCAGGAGGGCGTAGACGACGAGCGCGAGCAGGCCGGGCAGGAAGCCGACGATCTGAAGCCGTACCCCCGAGAGCTCGCGAACCAGCGCGAACAGGAGAACCATAAACGCGATGAGGGCAAGGGTCGGAACCGTCTGGACAACGCCCGCCAGCCCGAGCACCGCGGACGCCAGCTTCTTCCAGCGCGTGCGCGCCAGGTAGATGCCCGTCGGAACGGCGAGGATGATGGCGATGACAAGCGCCACAAGCGTCAGGTACACGTGCTGCCACGTGTAGATGAGTATGTCCTCGCCGAGCTTGTCGAAGAACTGTGAGACGACGTTCACGCTTTGCCTCCTGTTTCTCCGAGGACAGCTGCGATAATGCTGAGCAGCCGGGCCTTGGGCAGGTTGCCGACATATTGGTCGCGGTCGTAGACGGGCAAGACGCGCTCCGAGGTCTTCTTGAACAGGTCGAGCGCCTCGATCAGCGAGGCCCGGACTCGCAGGCGTCGGCCAGGCCGCGGAAGCTTCGCTGGTGGAGGAGCGTTCTCGAGGTCCGCCTGGATCGTGTTCAGCGTCCGGGTCAGGAGCGAAAGCTGAAAGCGGTGCTGGCCGAGGAACTGGTCGACGAACTCGTTCGCGGGGGATTCGACCAGCTCGGCCGGGGTGGCGAGCTGCTGAAGAGCCCCGTCGTCGAGCAGGGCGATGCGGTCGCCCATCTTCACCGCTTCAAAGACGTCGTGGGTGACGAAAATGACCGTCTTTTGGATTTCCGACTCAAGGTCGATGAACTCGTCCTGGAGTTGCTCCCGCGTGATGGGATCGAGCGCTCCGAACGGCTCGTCCATGAGCACGACAGGCGGATCGGCCGCGAGGGAGCGGGCCACGCCGACGCGCTGGCGCTGTCCGCCGCTGAGCTGCGCGGGATACCGGTCGCGGAACTCCGCCGGATCGAGTGCCATCATGGCGAGGAGGATGTCCACGCGTTCGTTGATCCGGTCGCGGGGCCACCCGAGCAGTCTGGGGACGACCGCGATGTTTTGAGCGATGGACATGTGCGGGAAGAGACCGATATGCTGAATGGCGTACCCGATGCTCCGCCGTAGCGCAATGGCGTCCATTTCCGCGTTGTCGGTGCCGTCGATCAAGATGCGGCCCTCGGTTGGCTCGATGAGCCGGTTGACCATTTTCATTGTGGTCGTCTTGCCGCTGCCGCTGGTGCCGAGCAGGACCAGTGTTTCTCCTTCCCGGACCTCCATGGAGAGATCCCGGACGGCCTCAGCTCCCCCCGAATAGGTTTTTGACACGTGCTCAAAGACAATCATGTCATCGCCACTTTTTCTGCTCTTCGAGACGGCTTGGCGTTTCGCCTCCCGTCAGCCAGGGACACAACAAGATACCGTGAGCCGCCGTTCGCAGGAGCCGCTCCACGAGCCGACGACGCCGGCAGAACCAGAGCCCGCGCCTGAACCCGCCATCGAAAGCCAACAACGGGAGGCACTCCAAAAGACCACTGCGCGGCCGACTGAACTCATGTGCGAAGGCCTTCAGCAGCCCACCGTGAAGAAATTCCGCCGTCACTTGGTGTCGGGCTAGGAGCGCTTTGCACTCTTTGACATAGCCACCCCCTCTGGATGAATTCGGTGCGATGTGCACTGTCAGGGGTATGTCCAAGGCGGATACGAACGCCGCCACCCAAGGCAAGGCCGAAGATGATTCAACGCGGTTGCTGTAAAACAACGCCATTCGCTCTGCCACCGATCCCGTTCTTGGCAACACCAGCACGGGTCTGCCGGAATGCACGACGATCCTCCAGAACATACTGCCGAACCAACGGTCGAAGAACCCAAAATCCTTTTCCGCTCTCCGGATCACAACCAAGTCACATAGGGATGCTTCTTTCGCCCAAATGGCCTCGGAGTGGCCAACGAGTATGCTGCCCCCGTGCTTGACCGCCGCGCGTTCACAAGCGTTCTCGAACGCGGCCAACTCCTCACGTCCTTCGGCGGTGAGGGCCGCCTCCCTTCGTGTGCCTCTGACAACGGGCTTGACCACCGGCGCCCCGGGCGGCCCGGGGACCGGAATTGCGAGGTCCTCTGAGTTGACCACATAGGCCATCCGCAAGGAAGCGCGAAATCGCTTGGCCAAGACAATGGCCTGCTGATGAGCGTGAGCACCCCCGCGGCAGTGGTCCACAGCGAGAAGGATGCTGTTGAATGCCTTGCCCATGATCCATTCCTCAACGGTCGAACAAATGAAACTGGCACCCGTTCGTTTCGCTCCGGCGCCAGCCGGGAGCACTTGAATAAACATGTCAGCCGCCGGCTACTCGGACGGCTTCAGTTCTTTCGAACTTCAAAGATGCCGACGAGCCCGTGGGCGCACCCTTGGCCCTGTTGCAGATTCATTACCAGATACCGGAGTGCGTAGCCAAGCTGCGGCTCAATGATGTTCTCACGCGGCAGGCCGATTCCGAGCCAACCCACACCCTCGATGACCCGGCGCATGCGGTCCATCATCTCACGGAGCGCCGGGGGATAGGATGCGGGAACAGGGGGGGGCTCACGCACGAACGCCAGCTGCTTTTCGTCGTAGGCGCCCAACAGGCATTCCGCATGCTGTACGAGGGTGTTCCAGCATACCTGGAGGTGCTCAAAATACTGGTTCAGCAAGGCAAATCCCAGCCGCGGCGCGTAGTCGATCAGCAGGGAGCTGAGGTCGGTCCTGAGATTCGGCTCATGGAGCGAGTTGGCCGCCTGACGCATCGGCCGGGCGTGGGGGTTGTATTCGGCCGTGTCCATGTGACGTCCGGTGAAGGTCGAGCGGTCGAAGAACGCGAGCGGACGGATCTCAACGTCGGCCTCGCGGCTTGCCTCGGCGATGATGGCCTCGATCTCCTGCCGGCTCATCAGGCGAAGGGTAAGGTGTTGGAGTTCGTCCCGGCGTGCTTCGCGCTCTCCCTTCTCATAGATGTATGAGACAACGTAGTCCATGTTCCGGTTCTCGGACAGATCATTCGTCCAGAGCGTCTGCCATTCGTAGGAATAGCGCCCAAGCCAGTCACAGACGATGACGCAGTAATCCTCCGCGCGCCTGGCGATGTCTGCCAGGAGCCGAACGGCAGTTTCGTCGTCGTTGTGATGCGAAAACGTGCCATAGGACGTGAAGTAGAGGTCGTAGGGTGGCTCGTCCGCCGCCAAGGGCAAGCCCTCCGTGAAGTCGGCCTGCTCGAAGACGATCTTGGGGTTATGGCCGTAGATGCCGCGCGCCTGGTCGAGCAAATCCTCGCTGAGGTCGATCCCCTTGTACAGTCCGAGTATTTCGGGGGTGAGCACATCGACTTCGACCTGTTCCAGATCGGGCTCGCGGTGGCGTACGCCCGTGAGGAGCTCGAAGCCGTCGGCGCTGCCGCAACCGAGGTCCATGATGCGGATACGTTTCATCGACTCGAGGCTGCGCTCCGTGAGCTTGCGAAGGTGCGGGCGCAGGAACTGGCGCGTGACTTCGTCCTCCCAGTAGCGCCGCACGTTGTCGTACTTGCCGACAAGGCCGGACCGCTTCGCGTAGAGACCACTCTTGACGGCTTCGCTGTACGCCTCCATCTGTTCGTCGGACGTGAGTGTGCTCATGTGTCTGTCTCCTGTTTCTGAGGGGATGCGGTCTGGTTCAGCACGCCGGGAACCTTGGCGAGGATCTCCGACCGAACCTCCTCAGGCAGCGGCTTCCGGGGCAGGTCCAGAATCTCGTGATACCGCCGGTGGGCGGCCAGCAGAGCGCCACCCTCCTCGTCTTCCAGCGGGAACCGGGCATAGACCGGGTCGCGCGTCGGCAGCGGCAGATGATACATATACGTCTTGTGGTCCGTATCCATTACCTCGCGGATCGTGGCAAGCGTCGCCGCCCGGTTCTCCGGCGAGATGGGGCTGGCCGCGAGCGTCCGCTTGACGAGCCCGATCTGAACGTCATCGAGCACGGCCTGCTCCGGGCAGAAGACGTTCGTCCGCTCCAGCAGGCCGAAGGCGTAGTGTATGTATTGCGCCCCGCTCTGCGGCACGGACATCAACGTCAACATCTTCTCGACGGTGGCTTGAATCCCGGGCACGTCCACGTCGCCGACGCCGGCCGTCGAGTAGCATGGCAGGCCGTAGAAACGGGCCATCTGCGTGCAGTCGTGCGTGTAGTGATTGACCTCGGGTGCCCCGTACATGTCGTTCAGGTTATCGAGGCGGGTCCGGACGGGGACCGCCCCGTACATCACGGGAGCTCCCGGCGCGGCCAACTGATTGAGCGTGACGCCGGCGAGGAGTTCGGCGTTGATCTGCGCGACCATCCCGAACTCGTCAAACGGCCCCGTCGCCCCACCCATCGGACAGCTCGATATTACCACGGGAACCCGGCGCCTGGAGATTTCGATCAGTTTCGATGCGGTGTCGTCCACAATCTGCAGCGGGCTCTTGACAACGCAGGTGATGAACGAGAGGACGGGGTTCTTCTCGAAGGCTGCCTTGCCGCCAGCCACGATCTCGCCGAGGCGAATCACGTCGTCGAGCCTTTCCAATGTCGTCAGGCCCGCTTGGACGTGCTTGGTGATGTTGTTCAAGCTGGCGAGAAACTTGTTGACGTCCTTGTTGTCGGCCGTCACCTCCTCGTCCTGGATGTTGACGCAGCGGATGAAGAAGTCGAGGTGATCGAGGTTCTCTGCGAGGTGGGCGGCGTCGCACAGCCGCTCGACGGAGCCATTTCGCCGGGTGAACGTTGGCGCCGTGCCGTCAAACGACACGTCGAGCCAAATGTTCGTCTCCGATCCGCT
>JBDREM010000170.1:0-6582 GCA_043819695.1 Planctomycetota bacterium | reverse complement strand
ATCAGGAGATGGCAGAGGAAGGAGTCTCGTACGCAGATGTGCACGATGTGCTTTCGAGCGCCCAGGTCATAGAGAATTACCCCGAACACAAGCGGGGGCCGTGCTGTCTTATCTGTGCAAAGACTCGTCGGGCGAGATTCTTGCACGTAGTCTGTACAACATCGCTCGAAGCTGCGATAATCATAACAGTGTATGAGCCCAAGCTGCCGAAGTGGGCCACGCCGTTCGAGAGAGGACGATCAGTATGAAATGCAGCATTCAGGGCTGTCCGGGCGAATACGAGAACCGGGCCATTGTCCACACGCTCAAACGCGAGGACGAGGTGTTCGTGTTTGAGAACGTGCCGGCCCAAGTCTGCAGCGTCTGCTCCGACACGCTCTTGACCCCCGAGACCATTCGGCACATCGAGGAGCTTCTGAGCCGGAAGGCCAAGCCCCGGCGGTTTGCGGCCCTCTACGATTATGCGTGAACGCTCGGCCCTCGGATCAACCAGGATCACGACGGTGCGGAACCGGCCCAAGTTCGCCCTCTGCATTCGGAACGACGATTGCGAAGACCTGGAGGTGCAGAAGGTCTATCGCGTACGGCCTGATGCGCGCGCCGCGCGGGACGGCTACCTGCGAGTCGTGGACGAGTCCGGGGAGGACTACCTCTATCCCGAATCGTACTTCGTCCTGGTGAGGCTGCCCCGGAAGGCGCAGGAAGCCCTGCTGGCCACGGGCTGAGCTTCTGCTGCGAGCCGCGCCGGGCAGCCGCCCGCCTTTCTCACCCGTCATGCCGAAACGACATCTTCGGAAAGCCCTTGTGCGCGGTGAGCTTTTCGGCGCGGCGCTCGGCGGCGGGTCGTTCCGTGATAGCAGATCATCGTCGGTCCTCCTTCTTCCGATCCGTTCTAAAGCGGGTGGGCCGGTTTCCCAGCCCACCCTCGGGCCGGGCGGGTTCGCCGCCCGTCGGCGGTTATCCGCCCAGCCCTCTCAACTGACACAACATCACAGACCTCCTTTCTTGTCCGAGGGGTTCCGGTTCGCGTTCTCCGGCCTCGGGGGCCGGCGCTTCCGGGGTCCACCCGCCGCGGGACGTTACCGCGGCACGGCACAGTGCGGAGCCGGTCCCTCAGCCCCGGCCGCCGCACTGCTGTCACATCTATTCGTTCTTCTTTCGTCTCGCGACCATGCGGACGAAGCCGAGGTAGCGGCCGGCGTCGGCCTCGACCATGACGCCCTCGTTCGGGAACGGGTTCTTCCCGGCGGCGGTCTTGACGTTCTCGAACTGAAGCCAATCGCGCCAGCCGTCGGGCAGCAGGTCGACGTGCTCGATCGTGACAAGTTCCGTCCGCTCCCACAGCCGCCGCCACCACGGGGCGGTATGGAAGCACGAGCATTCGGCCGGGTCCCACCACCGGCTGCCGTCGGGCGCCGGCTGCAACAGGTGCTCCGGTACTTCGCCGTCGAAGTCCTGCGTCAGCCCGGGCACGACGATCCCGATCTGCCCGCCGGGCTTCAGAAACCGGATGAAGTACGAGAGGTACAGGTCGCCGGTCCCGTAGTAGTGATACGAATCCATGCTGACGATCGCGTCGAAGAAGTCGCCGGCGTAGGGCAGGTCGTGCGCCTCGGCGTGGATCGGGAAGACGCAGTCGCCGACGCCCGCCTCGCAGATGCGGCCCCAGTTGTCGTTCGCCTCGATCCACAGATCGTTCGCCCAGACCTGCACGCCGAACTCCTTCGCGAGGAAGATGGCGCTCATCGCCTTGCCGCAGCCCATGTCGAGCACGCTCATGCCGGGCCGCAGGTCCATCAGGCCGCAGAGCGATTCCGTCAGCCAGAGGGCGCTCGGCCCCATCTGGTTCTCGATGACCCACTCGGGGTCGTACTTCGCGGAAAGCGGGAACACGTCGTTCCTGAGCATCTCCGTCAATTGTTCTTTACTGAGGTCCATCGTCATTTCCTCGACGAAAAAGAAAAAGCCGCAGACACTTGGCCCGCGGCTTCGCCGGAAGCGAACATGAAAAAGCCGCGGACGTCGGTCACGCCTGCGGCCGCGAGCGATCAGATCGCCCGAAAAAGAGAGGCCACCCCCGGAGGAGCGGCCGCTGGTGCTCGATTCTCAGCAGCTCGAGCTTAGCAGCGTCTTCCCGGGAGGCGTGACGCCAGGATTGCTTGTCGTGTCACAATCACTATCTGTCACCCTCCTTTCTCGTGCGGCGGGAAAGATGCACACCAATCCTACACATGAAAATATAGCGCCGATTCCCGGAATGTCAAGTTCAAGTTCTGCGCGCGACGGGCTCCGGACCCGAATTCCCTTGAGAAGCCACATCGTTGCTGCTATGCTTGAGCGTGTCAACTTGTTGCGGAGTACCACGAATGCTCAGCCCCGCCGTCACGTTCGAGCCGCTGGAGCCGCGCCTGCTGCTGGACGGCACGGTCCCGGAGTACACGGAGCTTTCGCCTGTGCGCGCGGACGGCGCAGCCATCGAGGTTCCGACATATTCGGTCCCGGCGCTGTGCGACTGGAACAACGACGGCCTGACCGACCTGCTCGTCGGCGAACTGGTGACTGAGTACTGCGGGCCCTGTGCCGGCGACCGCGCGTACGGCAAAGTCCGCCTTTACCTCAACGAAGGCACGCAGAGCCAGCCGCAGTTCGGCGCTCATACATACATCCAGTCGAACGGGGCGACGCTCGCCGTGGACGCCGCGGGCTGCCTCGGCGCGTTCCCGAGGGCGCACGACTGGAACGGCGACGGGGCCAAGGACCTGATCGTCGGCCTCGCCGACGGGAGCATCGAGGTCTTTCTGAACACGGGAGCCGACGACGCCCCCACCTTCGCCGGGTCGTTCAAGGTTCAGGTCGGGGAGCCGGGCTCCAAGGTTAACCTGTTCGCCGGCCTGCGGGCCACGTTCGATATCGCAGACTGGAACAACGACGGGCGGTGGGACCTGGTCCTCGGCAATCTCGCCGGCGAGGTGAGCGTCTACCTCAACCAGGGCACGGCGACCGTGCCGGACTTCCGGGCCGCCTCGGTCGTTCTCAGCGGCGGCTCGCCCCTCGTCGTCCCGAGCGGCCGCTCCAGCCCGGTCGTGACCGACCTCAACGGCGACGGCAAGAATGACCTGCTTGTCGGGAATACCGACGGCCAGCTCGTCTTCTACGCCAACACCGACACCGACGCGGCGCCGGCGTTCTCGGCCGGCGCACTGCTCGAGGTCGATGGCGCCGCGTTCGATCTTGCGGGCACGCCGCGCTCGCGGCCGGACGCGGGCGACTTCGACGCCGACGGGGGCCTCGACATCCTCATCGGCGCGCAAGACGGCCTCGTCCGGCGGATCGACGTCCGCCCGCCCCCCTGGCCGGACCTCACTTGCACCGTGGACACGAGCAAGGCCCCCGCCGGCGTCCTGCCCGGCGGCAAGAAGAACGGCCGCCTGAAGGGCGCGGCGGCCGTGCTCACGAACGAGGGGATCACATCCGTCGTCGGCAGGGTCCGGCTGAACGTGTATGCGTCGGCCGACCGTGAGCTCCAAAAGGGGACGGACACCCTTCTCGGGACGGTGACCGTGAAGCTCAAGCTGCGGCCGCGGCGGTCGAAGTCCACCCGTCTGCCCAGGCTTACGGTACCGGTTCTGCCCGCGGCCGCGTATCACATCGTCGTCGAGAGCGACGCCACCGACGTCGTCGCCGAGGTGAACGAGAACAACAACAATGCCGGGAGCGCCGGCACGATCAACTGGCTCGAGTTGCAGCGGAACCTCACAGGCGCCGTCGGCCTGCCGAACGGGCTGCCGCGGGTGCGGCCCGGCGCCGGCAAGGCCGGCCAGATCAAGAAGCTGACGGTCGAGGTCGCGAACCAGGGGAACATCGCGGCCGCCGGCACAATCGAGATCGATTTCTATGCGTCCGCCGACCAGACGCTCGACAAGGGGGCCGACACGAACCTCGGGACCATTCGCATTGACATCAACGTGAAGCCGGGCGGATCGGGCCGGTGGACCCTGAAGAACATCGTGGTCCCCGTGCTCCCGCCGGGCGATTACCACGTGCTTGTCGAGGTCGACGTGCTGAACGCGATCGTCGAGACCAACGAGGCGGACAACGTCGCGGCTTCGGCCCGCACCATCGAATGGCTTGCGTGACGACGCGGGCCGGTCTTCCGCTCTCAGAAAAAAGCGCCGGGCGGCTGCGTGCGCGCCGCCTGCGATTTCGGCCCGCAAATGAGAAGCGCCGCCATAACTCATTGGCGCACCAGTTGTTACCATTTTAACGGGTGCCTGGCACCCGTTCCGGGCTGCCTTCGGGCGCGCTCAACTCGGCTATGCCCGGCGCAGGCAGGAGAGGCCTGCCCGTGGATAATCACGGCCAAGCCGGGCGTGCTGCAGTCTCGGTGCTTCGGTCCCCGAAAACGAAGACTTGGCGATGGGAAGGGCCGGGAAGGGGTGTATAATGAAGGGGCACGGAGCCCGCGTGGATGCGGCAACGGATGTGAGGGATGACGACGCGGACGATGCCCATGCGAACAACGCCGATGCGAAGGATGATGACGGGCGTGGTGGTGGTCGCGGCGGCGATGGCGGCCGCTCTGCTGCCGCACGAGCCGGCGCTGGCCCAGGCGCAGGTGACGCCCGAGCAGGTGAAAAACACGATCGACCAGGGCGTGAAACACCTGCGCCGGTCGCAAGTCTTCAACCAGCGCGCACGCCACGGCTACGGAATGAACGGGCTCGCCATCCTGGCGATGCTGCACTGCGGCGTTCCGAAGAACGATCCGGACATCGTCCGCATGGCGGATTTGTGCGCGAACCCGAATCATTTCACGGACAACACGTATCAGGTGGGCTGCATCGCGTCGGCGCTCGCGGTGGTCGACGCGAAGAAGTACCGGGCCGCGATCGAGCGTTGCGCCGACTGGCTGATCGACGCTCAGAACAACGACGGCGGCTGGCGGTACAAGTCGCAGGGCAACCGGAAGCGCCGCGGCGGGCAGGAGTCGGACCATTCTTGCACGCAGTTCGCTCTGCTCGGGCTTCGCGCGGCCGACGACGCGGGCGTCGTGATCCCGGAGGCGACGTGGCAGGCGGCGGAGAAATACCTGGTCGACACGCAGATGCGCGACGGGGGCTGGTCGTACACGTCGCGCGGCCAGACGTACGGCAGCATGAGCGCGGCCAGCCTGGGCGGCCTCTACATCTGCGGGATGAAGATGCACGAGCGGTCGAAGAAGTGCGGCGAGTACGAGCAGAACAAGCGGATCGCGAACGGGCTGAATTGGCTCGCGACGCATTTCGCCGTCGCGCAGAACCCCGGCCGCGGCGCGGCATACGTTGGCTACTACCGCTACGCGCTCGAGCGCGTCTGCGCGTTTTCCGCGCGGAAATACATCGGCCGGCACGACTGGTACGCGGAGGGCGCGGCGCACCTCATCCGCACGCAGCAGGGCAACGGCAGTTGGGGGGACGAGCTCGATACGATCTTCAACCTGCTCTTCCTCGGCAAGGCCAGCTCGAAGGTGCTGATTCAGAAGCTCGAGTACGACCACGACGCGCCGAAGCCGCGCTGGAACACCGACTTCTACGACGCCGACCACCTCGCGAAGCGCGTCTCGGAGGAGCTCGATCAGAAGGTCACGTGGCAGGTCATCCGGCTGACCGACAAGGTGGAGAGCTGGCTCGAGGCGCCGATCCTCTACATCACCGGGCACGGCAAGCTCGTGCTGACGGAGCAGCAGCGGAAGAAGGTCCGCGAGTTCTGCGAGCGCGGCGGCACGGTCGTCGCCGACGCCTGCTGCATGAACAAGACGTTCGACGAGTCGTTCCGCGCGGAGATCGCCAAGGTCTTCCCGAAGGTCCCGCTGGCGAAGCTGCACAAGGATCATCCGGTCTATCAGGCGCCGCACAAGATAGGGAAGAAGGATTTGCTCGTCTGGGAGGGCATCACGGCCGGATGCCGGACGGCCGTCTTCTATTCGAAGAAGGACCTGTCGTGCGCGTGGGACGGGAACATCCACGAGCCGGCGCTTTCGGTGGACGAGAAGAATGCGTTTCGCATCGGCGTGAACGTCGCGGCGTATGCGATGGGGTACAAGCCGCTGAAGGACAAGCTCGAGGAGGTCAAGCCGCGGCTGGCGGGGCGCGAGATCAAGGACGACGGGCGCGTGGCGCGCGGCGCGCTCGTCTTCGCGCAACTCGAGCACGACGGCGACAGCGATCCGGACCCGCCGGCGACGCGGGCAATGCTGCACCTTTACGCGAAGGCGACGGGGGCGCGCGTCGACCTCGCACGCGTCGACCTCGACCCGGCCAGCCCTGAGTTGTACAAGTATCCGCTGATCTATATGACGGGGCACCGGGAGTTCGAGTACACCGAGGAGCAGGTCGAGGCGTTGCGGAAATACATCAAGCAGGGCGGTTTTTTCCTGGCCGACGCCTGCTGCGGGTTCAAGGGGTTCGATAAGTCGTTTCGGGGCCTCGTGAAGCAGGTTTTCCCGAAGAACGACCTCGCCAGGCTGCCGCTGACGCACAAGATATTTCACGTCAAATACAGAATAAACGCCGTCGAATATCGCCCGATACTAAAGAAGGAATT
>JBDREM010000169.1:0-4799 GCA_043819695.1 Planctomycetota bacterium | reverse complement strand
TGCGCCGGGCCCACGAGACGTACACGGGCGCCTCGTACCCCGGCACGAGCCGCTTGTACGAGTTGACCCACTGCGCGACGACGGCACAGATCTCACGCGCGTGCTTCAGCAGCCCGGCGATGTACGCCTTCCCCGCCGCCGTTGCCACGGGCAGGGGAGGAGCGTAGAATAGCGTAGAATGGCGGGGTGACAAGACGGATCCCACAGGTCCGGCAATATGACAACCAAGGACATCTGGAGCCTCTACTTCGCTCACCTTCTCGACTTGCTCACGCGGAGAAGAGCGAAGATTGAAACCCTTATCTTGGAACAGGTGCAGGAAGAAATTGCCTCAAGATATTCCCACCTGGCCGGAAGAACCCGGATATACCGGGACGCTGCCGTCGGGTTCCTGGAAGAAAGGTTGTACGAGTGCCGCGACGATTATTGGGAGAAGTTCCTGCGACCTCTGGTGGAAAACATCACCGCTGCGGAAATCATGGAAGTTGCCGAGCAGCTCAGCTGGTACGACATGCAACGCGAAAAGGAAGAAATCGACGAACGAATCGAAACTTGCTTGAATATTCACCGATCGCCGGAAGATATCCTCGAGGTTCTCGTCGAAGAGTTCGGCGCTTTTCCGAACAGATCCATCATCGCGGCTTACTCCGCGAAACCGAAACCCAACTACCTGCCGGAATACGCGCTGGCTGTCGCGATTCAGCAGGTTGTCAGGGCGGACAGGGGCTGAGAAGAAGGGCGCGGCGGTCCGAGACGGCGTCCGCCAGAAAATCGACGCACCCAGATCGGCTCTGAGCCACGATCTCGGCCCCATCATCGCTTAACTCAGGACCATTGTATGGCGTCCCCCGATTTAAGCAGGAAGCTCGCGCGGTAGCCCAAGGGTTCGCCACGCGGCATACGGGGATCGCGCGGCGGCTGCGTTCTCGTGATGTTTCCCCTGGCATCCTTGGCGACGGCCACGAGGGCGGCGTTTTCAAACATTAGCCTCGTGAACGCATTGGCCCCGGGGGCCTTCCTGGGAGCCGTCGTCTTTGGCTCGGCGGCAGGTTTGCCCGCCGGTTCGGCCCAAGCCGAACTGAGTATCCCCGCCGCCAACACCGCCGCCAAGACACACAACACAAGCCTTTTTGCATTCATGGCACATCTCCTTTCCGTGGTTGCGGAGCGCCCCGAGAACTTCCCGGAATTTCCTGGTCATTCCAAGAGACTCCTCACTCGCAGCGCGCGGTAGGTACCCGGTTGCGCGCGTTCGTGATGCCGCTGAGGGCGTATGGGCTGGCCCTGTAGTGAGCGCTTCGCTCTACTACGGGGCTGGCCGTTGGGGGGTGCCAACGTAGCACGGGCATCCTGCCCGTGGGCGAACACGGCCAAGATGGCCGTGCTATGCCGCCACACGCCCTTGAAACAGAGCATCGTTCTCTCCTCCGGCCGGCCAGGCTGAACAATCAGTGAGGAGTCTCGCCATCTTTGTGGATATTCCGCGCACACGGGCGAGGGTTCATCGAATGTTCGGCGCCCTTCCTGAATCGCCATCTCGCAGGGCTCTGGGAGCACTTTTGCGGATGCTCGGCGAGCACGGTTGCTGATTCATTGCATGCCCGACACCTTTCGGGTATCCTCTCTGGCATGTTCCCGAAACGGCATTTGTGGACATTCCGCGCGCACGGATGGGGGTTCATAGCAGGGTGAGTGGGCCACTTTCCGGAGGTAGAGAAATGAACCGATCACGCATCCTGATAGCATCAATGGCTCTGGTGACGGCACTCGCAGGTTGTCGGGGATCGTTGGAGAACGAGAAAGGGGCTGCGATGTTTGAAGAAGATACGATCACGACTTCCGCCGGTGAGTTGAAGATCACGTTCGTCGGTCATGGCACCTTGATGTTCACGTTCGGGAAGACAATCATCCACGTCGACCCGGTGTCGCGTGAGGCGGACTACGCGAAGATGCCGAAGGCCGACCTCATCGTCATCACACACGAGCACCGAGACCACCTGGACCCCGACGCCATCGCGGCCATCCGCAAGGAAGGCACGGCCATTGTCCTGACTGAGAAGTGCGCCGGAACATTGGCGGGCGGCATCGTGATGAAGAATGGGGACGTTCGCACGATCAAGGGCATCCCGCTCGAGGCCGTTCCCGCCTGCAACATCGTTCACGAGCGCTCCCCGGGCGTGCCATTCCATCCACGCGGGACTGGGAACGGCTACGTCATCACGTTTGGCGACAAGCGCGTTTACGTCGCAGGCGACACCGAGAACACCCCGGAAATGAAAGCCCTGAAGGACATCGACATTGCGTTCCTGCCGATGAACCTCCCGTACACCATGACGCCGGAAATGGTGGCCGACGCCGCGAAGGCGTTTCGGCCCAGGATTCTCTATCCCTACCACACGGGCAAGACAGACACGTCGGAATTGGTCAGGCTGCTCGCGGCCGAGGATTCCATCGACGTTCGCATCCGGAAGATGGAGTAGGGGCCGACTTCTGCCGGCGACCGTCAGACCTGTGCGGCAATGACACGATGAGCTTCATCCCCGGGACATCGAGCAGCGCCTCTCGACGAGTCGAATGCAAGGACGAACCTTGAAACGAACGCTGCCGGGGCGTAGTATATGAGAGACCTGCGCCGCCCCGGCCACGCGCGACGCTCGATGAACGGCGAATACCAACTGACGAGTGGCGATGGGCGAATTACGACCAAGGACTAACGGTTAACGATAACAGTTGACGAATAACGGATCACGGGAGGCTGCGATGTATAAGTCGACGACTATCTTGTGCGTGCGGAAGGACGGGAAGATGGCGATCGGTGGCGACGGGCAAGTCACGCTCGGCGACACGATCGTGAAAGCGAACGCTCGGAAGATCCGCCCGCTGCTCGACGGCAAGGCGATCGTCGGGTTCGCGGGCGCCGCGGCCGATGCGTTTGCGTTGATGGAACGGTTCGAGGCCAAACTGAAGGACTCGCAGGGGAACTTGCGCAAGGCGGCGCACGAGCTGGCCCGCGAGTGGCGGACCGACCGGGTCCTCCGCCGCCTCGAATCGCTTCTCATCGCCGCCGACGGCTCGACCGCGCTGCTGATCTCGGGCTCGGGCGACGTGATCGAGCCGGACGACGGCGTGATCGGGATCGGCTCGGGCGGCAACTACGCGGTCGCCGCGGCGCGGGCGCTCGTGGCGAACACCGACCTCGACGCGAAGACGGTCGTCGCCAAGGCGCTCCACATTACCGCCGGCATTTGCGTCTACACCAACTCGGAAATCTTCGTGGAGGAGATCTCGTGAAGCATCTCACGCCGCGGCTCATCGTCGCCGAGCTGGACAGATACATCGTCGGGCAGGACAAGGCGAAGCGCTCGGTCGCGATCGCGGTCCGGAACCGTTGGCGGCGGCAGCAGCTCGAGCCGGACATCCGCGAGGACGTGATCCCGAAGAACATCATACTGATCGGGCCGACGGGCGTCGGCAAGACGGAGATCGCGCGGCGGCTCGCGGGGCTCGTCGAGGCGCCGTTCGTCAAGGTCGAGGCGTCGCGGTACACCGAGGTCGGCTATCACGGCCGCGACGTCGAGTCGATGATCCGCGACCTGACCGAGTGCGCGCACAGCATGGTGATGATGGAGGAACGGGCGGCGATGTTCGACCGGGCCCGCGAGAAGGCGGAGGACGAGATTCTCGAATCGCTGCTGCCGCCCATCGACCTCGACGGCATCATCGACGCGGAGGAGCACACACGGCGGACGGAGTCGCACAACCGCACGAAGGAGAAGATTCGTGCGAAGCTTCGCGCGGGCCAGCTCGACGACCGCGAGATCGAGGTCAGCACCGAGGAGAAGGCTATTCCGATGGTCGAGATCATCTCGAACCAGGGCGTCGAGCAGATGGGTATGGACTTCCAGAACATGTTCGAGCGGCTCGTGCCGACGCGCACGGTCTCGCGGAAGATCAAGGTGTCGGAGGCGCGCGAGCTGCTCGCGCAGGAGGCGGCCGAGAACATGACCGACCGCGAGAAGGTCCGGCGCGAGGCCGTCCGCCGCACCGAAGAGACCGGCATCGTTTTTCTCGACGAGCTCGACAAGATCGCGGTGACGTCGAAGAAGGACGCCGGCGGGCCGGACGTCTCGCGCGAGGGCGTGCAGCGCGACCTGCTGCCGATCGTCGAGGGGACCACCGTCCTCACGCGCTACGGGATGGTCCGCACCGACCATATCCTCTTCATGGCGGCGGGCGCGTTCCACGCGGCGAAACCGTCGGACCTCGTGCCCGAGCTCCAGGGCCGCTTCCCCATCCGCGTCGAACTGACCGACCTCGGCAAGGACGAGTTCTTGCGCATCCTCACGGAGCCGCAGAACGCTTTGACGCGGCAGTACGCGGCGCTGATGGCCGCGGACGGCGTGACGGTGAAGTTCACGAAGGATGCGCTCGAGCAAATCGCGGAGGTCGCCGTGCAGGCGAACCTGAAGATGCAGAACATCGGCGCACGCCGGCTGCATACCGTGATCGAGACGCTGATGGAAGATATCTCGTTCGACGCGCCCGAACGCAGCGGCGAGACGGTCAAGATCGACGCCGGCTACGTCCGCGACAGACTCCGTGACGTCATCGAAGACGAGGACCTGAGCCGGTATATTCTGTAAATGTCAAATGACAAAGCCCAATGGCACTAACTTAAGCCCGATCATCCGCCGCCAGAGAGAACGGGCGGCCCGACGGCTTCTTTGTCCTAATCCTAATCATAATCGTAATCCTACTCGGCAGCGGCACTTACGAAACAGCGATTAGGATTAGGAGTA
>JBDREM010000168.1:0-14321 GCA_043819695.1 Planctomycetota bacterium | reverse complement strand
CAGGAGATCATCGGGCTGGACGTGATGAGCCCGTTCGAGGTCGCGTCGGGCTGCGACGTCGTCGAGATCGGGAAGCAGTTCCCCGGCCTCGTGATGCACGGCGGGATCGACAAGCGCGTGCTCGCGCAGGGGAAGAAAGAGATCGACGAGATGGTCGAGCGGATTCTGCCCGCGATGTGCGAGCGCGGCGGATACTGGCCCACCTGCGACCACGGCGTGCCGGAGGAAGTCTCGCTCGACAACTACATCCACTACCGCGAGCGGTGCGTCGAATTGGGCGGGTAGGTCCGGGCCGAGCGGGAATACGAATGACGTTCACGCAACCCTGATTGGAGGCGCACACGCATGATCCACGTTATCGCCAGCATCGACGCGAACCCCGGCAGCCGTGAAGCGTTTCTTGCTGTGTTCCGCGAACTGGTCCCGGCCGTCCGGGCCGAGGCGGGCTGTGTCGAATACGGGCCGGCCGTCGACGTGACGCCCGGCCTGCCGCGGCAGGTCGCATACCGCGAGAACACCGTGACCATCATCGAGCAGTGGGAGACGCTCGACGCGCTCGAGGCCCACCTCGCCGCTCCGCACATGGCCGACTATCGCGAGAAGGTCAAGGATCTCGTCGCCGGCGTCACGTTGCAGGTTCTTGAGACGGCGTAGGCGGCTGGCGGGCCGGGCCGCCGTTCACTCGCCGAACAACCCCTTAAACGGCTTGGCTGCCACGCTTGGGAATGCCGGCCAAGGTAAGGAACGCCTTCCATCGCTCTCGCATCTCAGGCGTCCAGCCACAGAAGATGTGGGCGGGAGGTAATGGTATGATCCCCATCAACTTCACGCGGCGAAAGGCAATCAGGACAATTGTCCTCCGAAACGGCTCTTTCTTCATCACGGCGGCGAATGAGATCGACAGGGCGATCGCCTCGCGCCACCAGATACCTGCGTCCAACTTGTAAACAGTTGACGGGGCAAGAAGCCGTGGGCGCTTCCGGCGATGGTCCGGCCAACTGCAAGCGATCAAACGGCCATCTCCCGCAGTCAGCGCGGGCCGGTCACCGCAACCGGCAACCAGCCGGCTGGCGAAATAGGTGGTCACGACAATAACGACAAAAGACAATACGATGAGAAATACGAGAAGAGACAATCCCAAGTAGAGGAACATGGCCAGTGAGAACGGGCCAATCATCGCGAACGTGAACAAGGGCAGCAACACATCCGGGGGAGGGCCCTCTTTGAGTTTGGGATGCGTTCGCGCATGCTCTGCCAGCCCCGGCAACGTCTTCTCGACACATTTCTCACAGTAGTCTCGGCCGTCCCAGAGCCGGACGGACTCCCCGGCTTCGATGTCGCGGCCGCAGTATCGGCAATGCGAAGCGGCCATGATAACCCCCATGAGCGCTGATGCCCTTTCTTGAGATGTGGCCCTCGACCACTATCCTTCAGAATGCTGTCGCGGCGTTGGTTCGTCAACCGCTATCGGCAAGCAGCCTGCCGATGGGTCAGGCAGGCCCGTTGCGCTCTTTGCCTGCGTCCCACGCGGCACAGCGGAGAGCTCCCTGATCTTTTCGCGGTTTGTGCTCAGGCCCGGCTTCGCCTCAGCCACCTGACTGCTTCGGGATGCTTTGCCCACGCTTCACCGAGCTTGTCGGCGCATTCTGCGGCCTCGCTCTCGCCGCCGAAGGTCATGTACTCCGGCAGTTGCGCCGGCGGAGACTTCGCCCCGGTCAGATAAGGTTCGACGTGCGCGTTGCCCCGTCTGGCAGCCGCCAGCGCATTCGCGGCTCCCGGTATGTTGCCGCACAAGAATCGCTCGAGGACGCGCCCCCACGCGAAGACGGCCGTGGCATCTCCTTCGTATTGCGCGAGCAGGCGCTGCGCGCCGGTAAGGTCGCCTTCGCAAAAATACAGGCCGAGCAGCGTGAAACGTATCCCTTGGTTGTCGTTCGGATTAAGGTCAAGCATGTCTTCATAGTTCGCGACGGCTTCGGACGTGCGGCCGGCCTTGAGCAACAACTCGGAGAGTGTCTCCCGGGCCCGCATGTAAGGCCGAGTCTCGACGATGCCCCAGAAGTGGCCGCGGTTCTCTTCGAAGAAGTCGGGCCCGAATAGCCCCTCGGCTGTCTTGAGCGCCTCCTTGATCAACGCGATGCGCCGGCCGGTGTCGCTCGTCGTCACAAAGGTGTTGATTACAAGGGCATCCAGGCAATTGGGATCCAGGTTCAGAGCTTTTTTCGCCAGCCGGGCGCCGATGAACGGATCCCTGGTCTCCATCGCTTGATACGCGAGTTCCTGGGCCTGCTCGACGGGGTCATCAAACTTGGCACCGGCGCTGGTCGGTTTGCCGATGAAATTCGCGTTGAGGAACCCTGACAATTCGTCGGGACTGGCGAACTCGTGGTCGCCGATGCTCCTGTGCATGGCGCGAAAGGACCGCTCCATGAGGAACGGCGAGGGCATGTCGCCAAGCTCAGCAAACTCCTCGTCGAACGGTTCCCCTACGTCCGGGGCATCCCGCTCGTCGTCGCCCCATTCAGCGGCCGTCTTCGGAAGAGAACGCCGGAAGTGTTTTCTCTGCGCCAACCTGGCCTGGCGCCGTTTCTGTTTTCGTTTCTGGCGATCTTCCCTTGTCATCATGTTTCTCCTTGTCCGTGGCCCTCCTCCGCCCTAATGTTTCGGCTCTCCGGCCTTGGTCCGACATACATGAACCATCGGGCATGAATTGTCAACGCCTGTTGTGTCGCTCGCGCGGCGGACGCGCGCCCGACGCGAGCGTCCGCCACACCGCAGAACGCCGTCATTACACACCGGCCGCTCAGTCTGGCCGACACCATGCGCCCCCGTGTACGGCCGCTTGGAACGCGCCTCCGGCAACGGTTCGTCAGCCGCTATCGCCGAACAGCCCCTTGAACGGCTTGCCGAAGTCGTCGTCATCGGCGCAGGAGCACGGGGCGTTGTTCAGGTTCGCGCCGCAGCGGGGGCAGAGGCCCTTGCAGCCGTCGCGGCAGAGGGGCTTCATCGGAACGGCGAGCGAGATGGCCTCGATGATCTGCTCGCCAAGATCGGCCACGCCGCTCGAGTAGTAGAATATGCGCTGGCTCTCCTCCTCGGCCCGGGCTGTCCTCGAGCCGAGGTCGTCGCGCTGAGACTCGGGCACGTACAAGGCTTCGAAATGCGCGGCGAGCGGCACGTCGCACTCGATAAGACACCGAGCACACCCAGCCCGAACTGCGGCCCGGACATTCGCGCGCACGAACACCTCGTCGCCCATCTTGTCGACGACGGCCTCGACGTCGACGCGGCCGCGGAAATCGAGCCCTGACAGCGCGGCCGCGCGGCCGTAATCAGTCGGCGGCACGCTGCATCGGAACTCGTGCTTTCCCGACGACAGACTGGGAACCGCGATCTTCATTGCACCACCAGTGATCACCGCCCCTGAAACAGTTTCTGGTACTCGCGTGCGATGGCGTTGACCATGACATCGGCCGAATAGAATTGTTTGCAGATCTCGCGCCCGGCGGCGGCGAGCTTGCGCGCGTGGTCGAGGTCGCCGAGCGCGTCGCCGACCGCGTCGGCCAGCTCGCCGACCGCCTCCGCCTTCACGAGCCAGCCGGTCTCGCCGTCGATGACGACCTCGCGCGCTCCGTCGACGTCGTACGAGACGACCGGCACGCCCGAGAGCAGCGCCTGCGGCAGCACCCGCGCGAGCCCCTCGCGCAGCGAGGTGTGAACGACGAGCTCCATCGCCGCGATCAGCTCGGGAATCTCGCGGTAATCGCGCAGCCCGGCCCAGACGATCCGGTCGAAGACGCCCTTCTCCTTCGCGAGCTGCTCCATCTCGGCGCGGATGTGCCCCTCGCCTACGAACAGGAGCCGCACGCTCGGATGCTTTGCGAGAATCTGCGGCGCCGCGCGGATGATGAACTCGTGCCCCTTGAGCGGGCTGATCCGCGCGATCACGCCGACGACCAGCTCGCCGGGCCCGATGCCGAACGAGTCGCGAACGGCCGCGCGGTCGTGCGAGCCGTGCAGGTACGGCTCGACGTCCATCCCGCTGTAGACAGTGACGAACTTCTCGCGCGGCGCGACACCCGCGGCGACCGCCTTGTCCGTCATCGCGTCGGCCACGCAGATGATGAGGTCGGTGTACTTCGCGGCGTTGCGTTCGAGCGCGACGTAGAGCTTGTTGACGAGCGCCCGCTCGTAGTCGTGGAACGGCAGGCCGTGAATCGAGTGGACGATTCGGGGGACGTTCTCGTCCTTCGCCGCCTTGCGTCCGATGATGCCCGCCTTCGAGCTGTGGGTGTGGACGACGTCGGGCCTGATCTCGCGCATGCAGCGGCGGAGGGCGCGGTACGAACTCCAGTCGCGCCAGGGATGAATGGCGCGGCGCATCTGGTCGATGATGATGACGTTGACGCCCGACTGCACGGCGTCGGGGATGAGGTCGCCCTCGGGCCCGAGCCCCGGGCCGGTGACGAGCATCGACTCATAGCCGGGCATGGCGTCGAGCCCTTGCACCGTCAGCAGCGTGTTCTCCTGTGCCCCGCCCCGGATGAAGCGGGTGATGATGTGCATTACTTTCAGAGGCCGGTCGCCGCGCGTGTTCATGAGGGGCCTCATCTTTCCGGTAACGGGTCCGCAAGGTGATTATATTGGCATCTCGGGCCTCGGTCAACCGCGGCCGCCGCTCTTGACGGAACGATGAGACTGGGCTTATACTAAGGGGGGTCGTTTGCTGCGAGAGGGGTTTGTGCGTGACCGATTTGCGCGACATTCTGAACGAGCGGCTGATAGCGGACGGAGCCACCGGCACGCAGCTTCTCGCACGCGGTCTGGCGGGCGAGTGCCCCGAGCTGTGGAACGTCGAGCGGCCCGATGTGGTCCGGGAGGTGTGCCGCGCATACGTCGATGCGGGCTCGCAGCTTGTGTGCACGAACACGTTCGGCGCGTCGCAGTGGAAGCTCGATCGGTCCGGGCACGCCGCCGATCAGGAACGCTTCTGCAACGCGGCGGCGGAGAACGCTCTGGCCGCGGCCGACGGCAAGGCGTATGTTCTGGCCGACATCGGCCCGACGGGCGAGCTGCCGGAGCCGTTCGGCGCGCATTCCATCGACGAGTTCGAGGTGGTGTTCGCGGCGCAGATTGAACTTCTCGCGAAGGCTGGGGTGCACGGGGTCATCATCGAGACGATGTCGAGCGCCGACGAGGGCGCGGCCGCGGTTCGCGCGGCAAAGCGAGCGTGCGGCCTGCCCGTGATCGCCTGCATGACGTACTCGGCCGGCAACGCCGGCTACCGGACGATGATGGGCGAGACGGTCGCACAGGCGGCGGAGAAGCTGCTCGACGCCGGCGCGGACGTCGTCGGCTCGAACTGCGGGCTCGGTATCGGGCAGATGGCCGAAGTCGTCGGCGAGATCAAGGCGGTCACGTCGGGGCCCGTCATCGCCAAGCCGAACGCCGGCCGGCCGAGGCTCGTGGACGGCGAGACGGTGTTCGAGGAAAGCGCGGCAGACTGGGCGCCGAAGGTGTCCGGCCTTGTCGAGGCGGGCGCGAACATCGTCGGCGGGTGCTGCGGCACGACGCCCGACCACATAGCCAGAGCTTGCAGCCTGCTGAACGGCTGACGGAGACCACGATGGCAGACAGGGTGCTCATTGTCGACGACGAGGCGGACATCGTCGCAGGCGTTGAAGACACGCTGGCCCGCGAAGGCTATGAGGTCATCACCGCGGCAGACGGCAACGACGGCCTGAAGAAGGCGGGGCAGTGCGCGCCGGATATCATCCTGCTCGATGTCATGATGCCCGGGAAGGACGGGTACGACGTGCTGGCCGAACTGCGCAAGGGCGGGATTCGGACACCGGTCATTATGCTCACGGGCCGCGATGCCCAGGAGGACAAGATCCGCGGCCTCGATACCGGCGCCGACGATTACATCACGAAGCCTTTCAGCATGAAGGAGCTGGCCGCGCGGGTTCGGGCCGTCCGGCGGCGGCAGGCCGAGAAGGAAGGCAAGATCCATTCGTTCTCGTTCGACAACGTCGAGGTGGATTTCGATCGCCAGACGGTGGCGAAGGATGGGAAAACGGCCGATCTGTCATCGTGCGAGTCCGAGCTGCTCCGGATGCTTGTCGCGATGCGCGGCGAAGCGGTCAGCCGGCAGACCATTCTCAAGAAGGTCTGGGGCTACGATGTCGCCCCGGACACCCGGACGGTCGACAATCACATCGTGCGGCTGAGGCAGAAGATCGAGGACGATCCACGCCGGCCGAAACATATCCTGACCGCGCACGGCAAGGGCTATAAGTTCGTGCAGTGAGCTTGTGCCCGAGCGGGCCCGGCCAACCGGCGAAGAGCCGTTGTTTGGAGGGTGTATCATGTCACACAGTGAGAGCCGAACACGTGGGCGAGGCTTCACGATAATCGAAATGCTCGTCGTGATCAGCATCATCGCAATCCTCGCGGGCCTGATCCTGCCGGCGGTGATGAAGGGCCGCGAGGAAGCGCGAACCGCGAACTGCATAAGTAACCTCCGCCAGATCGGGATCGCGCTCAACGTCTACGCACAGCACTATGGCGAGGCCAAGCCCGAAGGTTATCCGCCCTGGCTCACGTTGCTCGCCAAGAAGATCGGCGGCCGAAGGTACCTTTCCGAGCCGAAGGTGCTCATCTGCCCGAACGACGGCGGCCACGGCGCCCAGGGCGGGCGGCCTGACAAAATGGTCTACAAGGGGCAGCCCGGCTTCATCGATCAGTTCCCGATGGCCGACGTCGATGAACACAGCGGCCCGCTCAACGGCGTCGGCCCGAAGAACGACAGTGACGGCGGCAAGAACTGCAGCTATCTCTTCGAAATGTGCGGCGAGCCCTGCGACTGGATCTACGGCGGCGATAGCCCGCCAATCGCGTCCGGAGACAGCGGCGGAGTGCCCAGCGACTACGAATGGCAGTGGGGCGGCTCGCCGCCGTCGAATTTCGCTGAGTTCAAGGCCATCGCCGACCGGGACGGGAACGGCGTGCTCTCCTGGAACGAAGTCAAGGTGCTGTCGCGGAAAGGGCACGACACATACAAGCTCAAGCCGTGGCACATCCGCGTACCCGTGCTCCGGTGCTACTGGCACGTCGAAGGTCAGGCCGAACTCAAGGACGACAGCCTCGTGATCAACCTGCGCAGCGACGGAAGTGCCGACCGAGGGGTCCTGAAGTGGTACGAATGAGCCGCGTGCACGGCCCGGGCGTGCCCTGTCTTGCGCTCCTCCTGGCCTGCTGCGCGGCGCTGACATCCGGCTGCGCGGACCCGCCCCCGGCACCGCCCGACCCGCCCCAGCTTTTCTTCGACGAGCTTGATGGTCAGGACGAGCTCTTCCCGGGCAAGTCGATGGCGGAGATCCGCCGCCTGCTCCGGAAGGCCATCGACACGCCCGTCACGGCCAGCTTCCGGTCTGCCACGCTCCAGACCGTGGTGAAGGAACTGAGTCAAAAGAGCGGACTCGGCATAGGCCTGACGCCCGACATGTGCGCCCCGTCCGATCCCCGGCCTATCGACCTCGACCTGCACGGCATGTGCGCGAGGCACGCGCTCGACTGGATCACGCGCCTCGCCGGCGCATGCTACGTCATCGAGGGGCCCAGGACGGTCTTCATCACGCGCGACCGCACCTGGGCCAGCCAGGACCGCCTCAAGATGCGGGACTACTCGCTCGGCACGTTCGCCCGGCCGGCGCGTCCCGTTGCCGGCCAGTTCGATCACACCCGCGAAACACGGCGTCTTCTGCTGGCCTTCCGCTATGCGCTCCGCCACACAATGGCGGGGCATCGCGACGCGGCCATCATCTTCGATGAGACCGGCTCCCGGCTCACCGCCGTTCTCACGCCAAGGGGCCACGCCAAGCTCGGGCTTATCATTGACGAGCTGAAAAAGCCCCGCAAATATGAGCCGCCGCCGCCCGACGACACCGAGCAGAGGCGCGCCGCGCTCCTGGCCACAACCGTCCGGTGTGACTTCGCGAAGCAGGATATCCGGCGAATCGCCGACGAGCTCGCCCGCCGGGCGAACGTCAACGTCGGATTCGACTACCGCCTCATCGAGGAGGATCGCAGGAACGTCTCGCTCCGGCTCGGCGAGACATCGCTCGGCAACGCGCTCGACGCGCTTGCGCGAGCCGCCGGCCTCGGCCAGGTCGTGCCGGAGTCCGGCCGCCGCTTCTGGATACTCGCACGAGGCCAGACGCCCCGCATCCTGAGAACCACCGGCGAGCTGCCTTGGGACCGAGCGGTCGTCCGGTCATACTACGTCAAGAGCCTCGTCGATCACTTCGGCACCAACATGCTCTTCAAGGTGATTCGAACCGCGGTTACGCCCGGCGAATGGGACGCCGACCTCCCGCTCGCCTTCTACCACAACACGACCGGGCGGCTGATCGTTGTTCACGACGAAGACGCCCAACGCCTCGTGGCGAAGAGCATCGACCGGATGATGGCTCTCGGCCGGGTGAAACGTTCGCCGGAACCAAGGGATGAGTGAGAGAGCGCTGATCGACTGGCTCCGCCGCCGGATCAACCCCGTCGACAACGTCCAGGTCGGCCCGGGCGATGATGCCGCCGTGCTGGCCGGGGACGATGACGGGCGCGTCGTCGTCACGGTCGACGCTTTCCTCGAGGGCACGCATTTCGAGCCCGAAGATGCGCCGGCGCGGATCGGGCACAAGGTCATCGCGGCGAGCGTGAGCGACATCGCCGCGATGGGGTGCGAGCCGGCCGCGAGCTTCGTCACGCTCGGCATGAGCCGGTCGCGCGGCGAGGTGTTCGTCCGCGAGCTCGGCGAGGCGATGATCGCCGCGGCCGAGAAGTACGGTGCACCCATCGCCGGCGGGGACGTCACGTCGTGGGACGCGCCCCTTTGCGTGTCTGTCACCGTGCTCGGACAAACGGGCGGGTATGAGCCGGCGCTCCGGTCCGGCGCGCAACCGGGCGACAGGCTCTTCGTGACCGGCGCCCTTGGCGGATCGCTGCTCGGAAAGCACCTCGACGCGGAGCCGCGGGTCCGCGAGGCGTTGTTCTTGAACCGCGAGATCGGCGTGAGCGCAATGATCGACGTGAGCGACGGGTTGTCGACCGACCTCGGCCATATCGCCGGAGAGAGCGGAGTCGGCGCCGTCGTCCGCCAAACGGCCATCCCGGTCTCCGATGCCGCGCACGAGCTCGCGAGACAGGACGGGCGCCCGGCGATCGAGCACGCACTCGACGACGGCGAAGACTTCGAGCTGCTCTTTACCGTCGGGGCCGAGAACGCTGAGCGGCTGCGCGGCTCGTGGCCGTTCGACGTGCCCGTAACGGAGATCGGCGAGATCACCGGAAAGGACGTCGTCATCGAGCGCGCCGACGGCTCACGGGCCCCCCTTGCACCGCGCGGATACGAACACAAGTGGCGCCGGAAGACGTGATCATCGAGACGAACTCGCCCGAAGAGACGGTCGAGCTCGGCCGGAAGCTTGGCGAGCGGCTCGAGCCGAGCGACGTGCTCGCGCTCACCGGCCCGCTTGGCGCGGGCAAGACGCAATTGACCCGCGGCCTCGCGCTCGGCGCCGGCGCCACCGGGCGCGTCACCAGCCCGACGTTCAAGCTCGTCAACGAGTACGCCGGCCGGGTCCGCCTGTACCACATCGACGCCTACCGCCTTCGCGGCGCCGACGACATGGTCGCGCTCGGCTGCGACGAGTTCTTCGACGGCGACGGCGCCGCGGCCGTCGAATGGGCCGACCGCGTGGCCGAGGCGCTTCCCGGCGACCATCTCAGGATCGACATCGCCATCACCGGCGCGGATTCGCGCCGGCTCACGTTTTCCGCCGCCGGCCCGCGCTCAAAGCGGCTGCTCCCGCCGCCAGAGCCCGCCGCCCGCTGATTGACATCATCACCCCGCCGGCTATCATATGCCCGCTGAACACTGAACACCTCGAAAGGAATCTCGATGGAGCTGATGCCGATCGACCGCATCGACGACTGGGAGCAGCGCCTCGCGCGGCAGGACGCGTTCTGGAGCTGCGAGATAATCGACCGCCCGGTCGTGTGCTGCGGGCTCGGGAAGGAGAACCCGGACTACGCCCGGCCGGCCGCGAAAGAATGGCCGACCATCCGCGACCGCTGGATGGACACGGAGCACATCGTTGAGAGCGCCCTCGCCGGCGCGATGAACACGGAGTACCTCGGCGATGCGCTGCCCGGTTTCTCGCCCAACCTCGGGCCCGAAGTCTTCAGCGCGATGTTCGGCGCCGAGATGGAGTATGGCGAGAGGACAAGCTGGTCGATCCCGAACCTCATCGACTGGGCCGACGCCGACAAGCTCCAGTTCTCGAAGGACAATTTCTACTTCAGGAAGCTCGTCGAGATTACCGACGCTCTCCTCGAGGCCGGCAAGGGCAAGTTCTACGTCGGCACGACCGACTGGCACGCCGGCGGCGATTGCATCGCCGCGTTCCGCGACCCGCTCAACCTCAACATTGACATGATCGAGCACGTCGGCGAGGTCAAGGCGCTCCTCCGCCGCGTGACCGACGCCTACTTCGAGGTGTTCGACTTCTTCCACGACAAGCTCTCCGCGGCCGGCCAGGCGAGCACGTGCTGGGCCGGCCTTGTCTCGTCGAAGAAATGGTACGTGCCCTCGAACGACTTCTCGTGCATGGTCTCGAAGGAGATGTTCGACGACGTCTTCCTCCCAGGCATCATCGAGGAGTGCCGCCACATGGAAGCGAACATCTACCACCTCGACGGCCCGCAGGCGCTCCAGCACCTCGACAGCCTGCTCGAAATCCCCGAGCTCAACGCGATCCAGTGGGTCTTCGGCGCCGGCAACGGGCGCTGCAGCGACTGGATGCACGTCTACAAGAGGTGCCAGGCCGCGGGCAAGGGGCTCCAGCTCGGCCTCGGCCTCGACGAGCTCGACTTCTTCATGGAGAACCTGAGGCCCGAGGGGCTCTACGTCGGCCTCGGCGGCATAAAGGACCGCGATCATTACGACGCGGTCATCAAGAAGATCTCGACCTGGATATAACCTGGAAGGGCATGGGCCGCATTTCGAGCCTTTGCCGCGTCATCGTGACGCCGAGGTGAACACCTTGCCGGAAGTCAGCGACATCGCGGAACGGGCACTGGCAAGCGGGCAGGTGACGCGCGACGAGGCGCTCTGGCTCGCGCGCGAGGCAGACTTCGAAGAATTGCTCTGCCACGCGAACCGCATCCGCGAACGCTTCCACGGGAACGTCGTCCATCTCTGCTCCATCATCAACGCGCGCAGCGGCGCGTGTTCTGAAGACTGCAAGTTCTGTTCTCAGTCGGCGCATCATTCGACAAACGTGGCCGTTCATCCGCTGGTTTCGCAGGGCGAGATCGTCGATGCGGCCCGCGCCGCGGTGGAGATCGGGGCCGACAGCTTCGGCGTGGTCACGTCGGGCGGAAGCGCGTGCAATGACCGCGGCGACTTCGACGCGATCTGCGCGGCCGCGAAGGAGGTCGACGGCTCGACCGACGCGACTGCGTGCGTGTCGATCGGCATGCTGAGCCCGGACGACGCGCAGCGGCTCGCCGCGGCCGGCGTGCGGCGAATCAACCATAACCTCGAAACCTCGGCGAGGTTCTTCCCCGAGATCTGCTCGACCCACTCGCACGCGGACCGGGCCGGTACCGTAGGGAACGCGAAGGCCGCCGGGCTCGAGGTCTGCTGCGGCGGCATCTTCGGCCTGGGCGAGACGTGGGACGACCGCGTCGATCTGGCGCTCCAACTCCGCGACCTCGACGTCGACGCGATCCCGATCAACTTCCTGAACCCGATCCCGGGCACGCCGCTCGAACGCCGGCCGCTGCTCGAGCCGCGCGAGGCGCTGCGCATCATCGCCGTCTATCGCTTCGTGCATCCCCCGAAGGAGATCAAGGTCTGCGGCGGGCGGGAGATCGTGCTTCGCGACCTGCAATCGTGGATGTTCCGAGCCGGCGCATCGGGCACGATGCTGGGCAACTACCTCACGACGGCGGGCCGCTCGCCCGGCGACGACCTCCGGATGCTGGCCGACCTCGGACTGACGCCGAGGAACCGCTCGCAAGAACCAAGAAGCAAACGTAACACTTCAGCCAAGTGAAGCAGACGCGGAAAACTGGACAGCCAACAGGTGGCAGTGGGACTGTTGAGAAAGGTGCAGGAAGCCGCCGACTTGCAAAGTCGGCCTACAGGAGCCACCGTGTCGCAGCGTTCTGAGGCTCTTTGTAGGCCCGCTCTGTGAGCGGGCGAGCTTTTCCAACAGCCCCGCAGTCCCTGTTTTCCGCTTGCGCGGCCCCGTAGCGGAGCGGACGAAAAACAGTGACTGGCACCAGCGGAGCGAGTGAAATGAGCAGAGACGTGCCTGTCAGGCGTTACCCCACTCGGCTGAAGTGTTACAAGGCACCAAACAAGAGCACCTCAGCGGAGCGCCGGGTCGCTTTGGTCACCGGCTCGTCACGCGGGCTCGGCCGCGAGATCGCGCTCCGGTTCGCGCGCGGCGGATGGAACGTCGTCGTCAACTGCGTCCGCTCGACCGACAAAGCGAACGCGGTGGCGGACGAGGCCCGGTCACTCGGCGGTGATGCGATTGTGGTTCAGGCGGATGTGTCGGACCTCACGACGCACCCGGCTCTCATCAACGGCGCTGTCGGCCGCTGGAGCCGGCTCGATTGCCTCGTCAACAACGCCGCGATCCCGAGCGAGGCGCGCATCACGAACACGCCGGAACGGCTCTGGGACGAGGTGATCGCGACCGACCTGCTTGGGCCGATGCATCTCGCGCGGCGCGCGGCCGAGGTGATGCGGCCCGGCTCGTCCGTCGTCAATATCACGTCGCTCTGCGGGCTGTGGGGGTGTGTTGGCGCGTCTGCTTATTCCGCTGCGAAGGGTGCGCTCGCCGGGTTCACGGCCGGCGCGGCGGCGGAGCTCGCCGCGAAAAGCGTCCGCATCAACACGGTCGCGCCGGGCTACATGCCGACGGACATGGGCCGCGCGGCGCCCAGGGCGATGGACGCGGCCAAAGCGCAACACGCGATGCGCGTCTTGTCCGACCCGGCAGCCACCGCCGAGTTCATCCTCCAACTCGCCCAAATGCGCACCGTCACCGGCCAGGTGTTCAACCTCGACGGGCGAATCCGTTAAGGGTGTTTTCGAAGAGGCCCTCTCGCCACGCCTTCCGGCCAAGGGCTCTGCGGAGTGCCGGCCGCCCCCGCCCGCTGGAACAGTCGACAAAGGTCGCGGTCGAAGCGAACGAACCGATGCAACGTACGCTTGACGTGCGCGGCGCTGCGCAGCGCGCCCTCGTCGAACGGTGCCGCTGCCCCCAATTTGGGGGCAGCGATAGCAGGCGCGGTGCAACATCGGGGCGTACTCCGAGACGGTGAACAGATTCGAGCCAGGATAACGGAATATGCCGAGCGCATTGTCTGCCAGCCGCCAGCCGCGCCCCCAAATAGGGGGCAGGGGCGACCGCGCCGCGAAATGCGCGGCAACGGCCTGTCTCTTGCCGCCGACATTGGGCGCGACCCGGCAGATCGGCGCTGTGATCGTTATGGGTGAGAGGCCAACCGCCGGAACAGGCGACACAGTTCGCTGTAGATCGGACAATCGGGATTGGCCGAGTAGTAGGTCCGCCGACGGTCGGTTCCCTTCGACAGAATGCCCGCTGGCGTCAAACGGCGGAGTTCGCGGTCGATGGCTCCGTGCCCGGCGTTAACCGCCCGGACGACTTCGCGGTAGCGCAGCGACCGCCCCGGATGCGTGAATAGCATCCCGAGAACTCCGCGCCGGACCTTGCCGAAGAGAACCCCGTCCAGATGTGGTCGTCGCGCTCCTATATTGGGGGCATTGTGGCTCCGACAGTCGGGCGTGTCAAGAGAAACGAAGGCAAGAGATCGCGGGGGTACTGCTCAACCACGCCGGTTCCAGGTGTCTCGTGGGCGGTCGGGGCGTGCGGCGCGCACTGGAAGCGACCCGTCTGTGTGAATCGGGAGCCTATGCCTGAAAGAGCCGCCGCCATCGAGCGAGTTCGCGGCGGACGTCTTCACGGCTCGATTCCGATGAGAACGAGAGGCACAGCCGGGACGCCCCGACCTTGTCGTACGACGTTATAGAACTCTCCCTCGTAGTATGGGACGCCGGAACTCATTTGGGATTGGAGCGACTTCATCGGCAATATCTCGATCCCGACGTCGATGCGGTCCCCGACATAAAACGCAAGGTGCTTAACGAACAAGTCGTAGGCAACAAAGGAGTATTTCCCGAACTGCACTTCTATTGCCACACGGTCCTTGACATAGTCTGT
>JBDREM010000167.1:0-4356 GCA_043819695.1 Planctomycetota bacterium | reverse complement strand
CCCCCTGCGCATGGGCTACCTGGGTGTCCGGACCATGGTGGAGCACCTGCAGGGCCAGAAGGTGGAGCGGCGCATCGACACCGGCGTCCGCCTGGTGACGCAGGAGAACATGGACCAGCCTGAAGTCAGGGAGCTGCTGGCCCCTGATCTCGACAAATGGCTGAAGTAGACAAGATCGGTCGGGCGCGTCTGGAGATGCGCGGGGTGGCCAGGAGGTTCGGGGCTACGGTCGCCCTGGATGGAGTGGACCTGAGTGTGGCGCCTGGCGAGGTGCACGCCCTGCTGGGCGAGAACGGCGCGGGCAAGAGCACGCTGATCAAGATTCTCGGGGGCGCGCATGCGGCCGACCGCGGGAGCGTCGTCATCGACGGCCGGCAAGCCGAGATCGCGGACCCCGTTGGTTCGCAGAGGCTGGGCGTCGCCATTATCTACCAGGAATTCGACCTCGTGCCCGACCTAACGGTCAGCGAGAACGTTTTCCTCGGGTGCGAGATGTCCCGCTACGGTCTTATCCAGCAACGCCGCGAACAGGATGCGGCCGCAGAGCTCTTCAAGCGAATCGGCCTCGAGATCGACCCGTCCCGCCGCTGCTGCGACTTGACCGTCGCGGAGCAGCAAACCGTCGAGATCGCCAAGGCCCTCAACCGAGACGCTCGCATCATCATTATGGACGAGCCCACGGCCGCGCTGACGACACAGGAGGTCGGGGCGCTGTTCGCGATCATCCGCGACCTCAAGAGCAAGGGCATTGGCGTCATCTACATCAGCCACCGTCTCGACGAGGTCTTCGAGATTGCCGACCGCGTGATGGTGCTGCGTGACGGCGAGCACGTCGGCACGGAGCCCGTGGGCGACATCGACAAGGACGCGCTCATCGAAATGATGGTCGGGCGATCTTTGGAAAGCGAATTCCCGAAGCAGCCGGCGGCCGTCGGGCAGGAAACCCTTCGGGTGGAGAACCTGTCGCGCGGCGAAGCGGTGCAGGACGTGTCGTTCAGCGTTCGCGCCGGAGAGGTGCTTGGCTTCGCCGGGCTGGTGGGTGCGGGCCGCACCGAGACAATGCGGCTCATCTTCGGCGCGGACCAGGCCGACAGCGGCAAGGTGTTCGTCGGCGGCAACGAGGCGTCGATCGGCAGCCCGCGCGACGCCTTACGGTACGGCATCTGCCTCCTGACCGAGGATCGCAAATCACACGGCCTCATCCTCGCCCATTCGGTCCGCGAGAACTTCGGCCTGCCGAACATGGACCGGTTCGCCCGGCGGCTGTTCGTCGACCGGAAGCGCGAGAGCAAGGCCCTTGCAGGATATGTGGAAAGCCTGAGGATCAAGATCGCCGACGTCGAGCAGGCGACCGGACGTCTCTCGGGCGGGAACCAGCAGAAGGTGGTGCTGGCCAAGTGGCTCGAGCGGAACTGCGACATCATTATCTTCGACGAACCCACGCGCGGCATCGACGTGGGGGCGAAGTATGAAATCTACCTCCTGATGAACCACCTCGCCGCCGGCGGCAAGACGATCATCATGGTCAGCAGCGAGCTGCCGGAGATCCTCGGGATGAGCGACCGCGTTATTGTCATGCACGAGGGCCGGATTACGGGCGAGATCACGGACGTGGAGTCCGCCACGCAGGAGGAAATCCTCTCGCTGGCCATCGCTTGAGAAAGGAACGAAGCTCTTGAAACGTTTCCTGCGCGATTACGGTATGATCCTGATGCTGGTGGCGCTGTGCGTGCTGTTCAGCATCTTGACCATCAGGAAGCAGATCCCGATGACGAAAGACGCGGCCGGAGCGCTCGCGTCGAAGATCGAGGCCGCGTATGCGAAGGGCGACTTGATCCTCGTGGCGGGTTCGCGCGTGCCCGCGTCGGCTTATTACGCGGAGGCCCTCTCGAAGCAGCTCAGAGCGGCGGGGTTCACGGCCGTGGAACTGGTGGCCAGCGAGGCCCGGGACCTGAACCTGAAGCTGCTCGAGATTCAGTCGGCCGGCCGCTGTCCTGCGGTGATCGCTCCCAGCGGTGACCTCCAGAGCTGGGGGCTCGTCGAGCGGCTGCCTGAGAAGTTCCCCGAGTTCGCCGATGTCCCGGTTCTCTTTCCGGCCCCCTACTGGGGCTCCCGGTTCCTTGAGCCGGGCAACCTTCTGGCCGTCGTCGACCGGATCGTGGTCATCGCCATCATTGCGATCGGCATGACGATGGTCATCATCACAGGCGGCATTGACCTGTCCGTCGGCAGTCTCATCGCGCTGTCGGCGGTGATTTCGACGTTGACAATGAAGAAGCTCGGCGGGCTCGATGCGGCCCCGTGGGTGGTCGCGGCCGGGTTCGCGGCCGGGATTCTCAGTGCCGGTGCGCTCGGGGCCGCGTGTGGGTTCATCGTCGCGCGCTTCAAAGTCGCCCCCTTCATCACGACGCTCGCGTTGATGATGATCGCGCGGGGCCTCGCGCTCCAGATCACCCAGAGCCGGTCGATCTATCAAGTGCCCGAAGCGTTGCCGTGGCTCGGCCAGGGGCAATCGTTCGGCATCCCTAACACCGTCATCCTGCTCGTGATCTTGTACGTCGCGGCGCACGTCTTCATGTCTCGGACCAAGCTCGGCCGGTATATCTATGCCGTCGGCGGCAATCAGGAGGCCGCGCGGCTGTCCGGCGTTCCCGTTCGGCGCGTCCTCGTGTTGGTTTACATCGTCAGCGCCCTCGCAGCCGGCCTCGGCGGCTGCATCGAGGCGTCCAAAGTCAACACCGGCACGCCCAACTGCGGCATGATGGAGGAACTCTTCGTGATCGCGGCGGTCGTCGTCGGAGGAACCAGCCTCTCCGGCGGCACGGGCCGGATCTTCAACACACTGATCGGGGCGTTCATCATCTCGGTCATCCAGAACGGTATGAACCAGGTCGGCCTGGAGGACTACACACAGCGCATCGTGCTCGGGGTCATCATCCTCGCGGCCGTCCTGCTCGACAAAATCCGGAGCGGCGGATTGTTCTCGATTTCAGGAAGGAAATCCGTACAATAATACTGGTGGACGGCGCCGGCCCACATTCGCGGCCGGGCCCCTGACAAAAGGAGGGATGCGCGATGAAGACGCTGCTGAGAGTTGCTCTCGTCGTGGCGCTGGCGGTCAGCATGGGCTGCGGCGATTCGGACACGTCGGCCAAAGGCCCCGGCGGCGCCAAGGCGGCGGCGAAGGGCAAAGTCGGCATGACATGCATGGACCTGACCAACCCGTTCTTCAAGCTCATCGGCGACGTGATGAAGCTCGAGGCCGAGAAGCACGGCTATGACGTCATCTGTACCGGCGCCAACAACCAGGCCTCGAAGCAGAACGATCAAATCGCTGACTTCATCGCCCAGGGCTGCAAGGCGATCTTCCTGAACCCCGCCGACTCGAAGGCCGCCGGAGCGGGCGTCAAGAAAGCCCACGCCGCCGGCATACCCGTCTTCACCTTCGACGTACAGGTCACCGACGAGGAGGCCGCGAAGCTTGTCGTCTCGCACATCGGCAGCGACAACTATCAGGGCGGCCAGCTTGCCGCCAAGAGCATGATCGACGCCGTCGGCAACGAAGGCAAGATCGCCGTCATCTCGCATCCCGAGGTCACGTCCTGCATCCTCCGCGTCGACGGATTCAAAGACTACCTCAAAGAGAAGAAGAGCGGGCTGCAGATCGTCGTCGAACTCCCCGGCAAGGGCAACCGCATCGATGCCAACAGAACGGTCACGGATATCCTCCAGGGCCATAAAGACATCGTCGGCATCTTCGCCATCAACGACCCGTCCGCTCTCGGCGCCTATGCCGCCGTCGTCAAGGCCGGCAAGGAGAAGAGCATCGTCGTCATCGGCTTCGACGCCTCGCCCGCAGGCAAGCAAGCGGTGTTCGAGAAGAAGCTCTACGACTCGCCCCAGCAGTTCCCGCGCAAGATGGCCACGGGCACCGTCGAAGCATTCATCAAGCACCTCGAAGGCGAGGAGATCGCCAAGAAGGTCTTCATCCCCTGCGCCCACTACAAGTTCGACACCTCCGTCAAGGACGAGTCGCGCGTCAAGGAACAGTGGTGATCGCTCACCGCTGACAGGATCCGGGCGGTCAGGCGCCGTTCACCAACGGCGCCCGACCACCTCCCTCCCTTGCGATCCCAATCCTGATCCTAATCGCCGTCCCGCCTTTCGTTCCCAATCCTAATCCTAATCCTAATCTTAATCCTAATCTTATTGGATTTCGCTAAAGTAAACGAAGAGGCATGACGATACATGCCACATGAGACCATACGGAACGCAGAAAACGTTGGAGCGCCGCAGGCGCAAGGCCGCCGCGCTGTTCGCACGCGGGTTGAGTGTGTCGGAAGTGGCACGCCGACT
>JBDREM010000166.1:0-16067 GCA_043819695.1 Planctomycetota bacterium | reverse complement strand
AGCAGGTAGTCCGCGAACTTCCTCGCCGACTCGAGGTACTTCTTGTCCTTCGAGAACTTGTAGGCGTACAGGATTGTCCGCATCGGGCCCGTCTGCCACCCGTCCTGGATGCGGCAGACGCCGCCTTTCAGCCGGTAGGGGCCCTTCTTGATCTCGGCCTGGGCCTTCACGAAGATGTCGGCCCGTTCCAGGCCCGCCTTGAGATACTTTTCGTCACCCCAGATCTCATAGGCCCTCAGGAGAACGGCACCGCTAGACTCTAGTGCCCACTTGGATGCCTTGGTGTACACGGACCAGTTCATCTTCCAGTTCTTCTCCCAGCCCGGCTGCTTGAGGGGGGCCCCCACCACCTTGTCGAGCCACGCGCGGACGTCGGCGTCGCACTGATTCACCAGCTTCATGTCGATCTTGGCGAGAAGGTCTTTCAGCTCCTTTTGCTTGGCCTTGCGCTCTGCGGCGGTCAGCGGGCCGTATGTCGCCGTATCGCCGCCGACGAGGCGCGTCTTCTCCTCCCACGACAGCCCCTCGTCGGAGAGGGCCTCGTAGGACATGTCCTTGTAGTGCCCGATCTTCTCGTCGAAGACCATCGGCTCCGCCTGCGCCGTCGCCGCGGCAATCACCAACGCCATCAACACCATCAATGCCTTCTTCATCGTCGTCTACTCCTTCTTCTCAGGTCTCAGAGCGCATCGCTTCGGCGGTTACCTCGATTGGCCGGCCGATTTGGCCCGTCGCTCCATCATCGCCCGGATTCCGGCCAGAGGCAACGTAGGACTGGCGGTATATCCCGGAAGTTGGCAATGATTACCGTTGATCCATTCGCAGGCACCGTGGATCTTGAAGTGGTTCACCATGTCGATCACGGTCTTGTCGGCCAACGCGGGGTCGGCAAGGTCCAGTGTGAAGGCAAACCAACCGACCGGCGTCGCCCAGAACGCGCCGCCTTGGTATCTGCCACCGTTCTGCTTCGTCTTGTTCCCGTTCCAATCCATGAACCCGGGAATATGCCGCACCTGGCCATCCTGCACGATCTCCTTGTAATGCTCCTTGAAGTAACGGGCAATCGCCAGAGCCTGCTCCTTGGAGGCCACGTCCAGCCACACTGCGAATGCCGATCCCCAGATATCAGGCACGTTGCACTTCTCGGTGGCGGACCGGAACAGCCCTACCTTCTCATCCCAGAACACGGAGCGCACGCTCTCTGTGATCCGCTCGGCTTCCTTCCGCCATTTTGCCGCTTCATCCCTGCGTTTGCCCGCCTCAAGCAGATCACCCAACTGGCGCGATGCCTGAATGGCCAGCAAGGAACAGAACAAGACATCGCCTGATTTTCCAATCTTATCGGTGAACCCATAGGGGCACCGCTCGCCGGGGGAATTGATATGGGCCAACCCGTTCTTGGGATTGCGGGGCATGTAGTTCATGGTCTTGACCAGGATATCGAGCATCTCGTCGAGCAGTTTCTTGTCTTTCGTTCGCTGGTAGGTGTGCCACGCCACACTTACGGTGAACGGCGGCCCGTCCAGCACCGGATTCTTGCCCATGCTGCCATACCCAGGTTTGTAGATCGGTTTGCCGGTGAAGCGGACGCAATCGACGCCTGCGCCCTCGGGACTCACGGATTTGACAAATAACCGGCAGGCGTCGGTCAGTTCCTTGTCGCTGAACGAACCGATCGACCCTTCCACGGCGTACTCGTAGTCACGCAACCAGAACGCGTCGTATGCGATGCCGATCTGCGGCGGGAACGCCAGTGTGCCGTCGTTCATCTTGACCGCGCAAGCGCGAATCACGCGATGCGCCTCGCCTTCGAGCCATTTCACGGCGTCCGCCAGGTTCTTCGCCGGCTCGGAAGGCGGTGGGACTCGCGATCGCGATGGCGGTTCCGCCTGCGCCGTCACTCCAACAACCGCCGGCAACGCGACCACTCCGAACAGAACCAGCGCCCCGATGATTCTTCTCACCGTCCTCTCCTTATCTCCTTCCTCTTACCTTGTACACCTGTCGACCGTGTTGGCTTAGCGTACGGTTCCTTCAATACCTGTGTCACACCGACCGTGCTGCGACTCGTGGCCGAATCGCAGGACGTCGGTCAGGGCCAGCCGCCACCGTCTCCTTTCCTGGCGACGCACCCCAGTACCCAAAGTCCTTGAACGCACTATAGCGCAAGATCGTCTCGTAGTGAAAGACCAAAACGGGCTTGTGACATCTTCTTACATTGTCTGCCGGCTGCGGAATCCCCCGGTTTCCCAGCCCGGCAACATCCAGTACGCCCGCGGCGGGTTCCCGGTCGACAGCGCGTACGCGGCGCAGGCCCCGTGATGGCGAACTGGGCGAGCATGTCCCCGGCGATCAGCCCGAGGTTCACCGCCCCTCGACACAACTTTCGATCAGTTCGTCGAGGTCGCATTCGGCCAAGCCGATGCAGGTGTCGGCCGCGCCATAGTAAACGCGCAGCCTGCGGGATGCAAGGTCTGCGATGGCGCCGCACGTGAAGCAGACGTCGGGGACGACGCCCGCCTGCTCGTAGTCCGTCTCGGGGGTCAGGATGTAGCTGTTCATCTTCCCGACGATTTTGCCGGGGTCCGCCAGGTCGAGCAGGATCGCGCCGAGCGAGTACTTGCGCTGCGTCCACAAGACGCCGTGAAAGATCTCCAGCCAGCCCTTCTCGGTCCGGATCGGCGGCGTGGGGCCGATCTTGCTGCTGGCCCAGTGGATGAAGGGTTTGAGCACGGGACGGAAGTGCCCCCAGTGCAACAAGTCGGGCGACCGGGAGATCCAGATCGAGCCGGGGTTGTTGATCGCCGACGGCCGGTCGAGCCGGTAGTAGAACCCGCCGATCTTCTCGGGGAACAGGCAGGGCACGCGGTTGTGCCCCAGACTGATGCAGTCCATGAACTCGCACGTCTTGAAATCCGTCGTCCTGTACAGGAGCGCGTGCGCCGTGCCGCCCGTCGGCCGGATGATGTAATACGTGTCGTCGATCTTCGTGACGCGCGGGTCGATGATCCACGTGTCGTACTCGGCGAGCAGCGGATCGTCGACCTGCGGCATGAACGGCTCGGGGCGGATGTCGAAATGCACGCCGTCCTCGCTCTCCGCAACGTGCAGCCGCGGCGCCGGGTCGCCGGCGAGGATGACCGAGAGCAGGAGGAGCGTTTTGCCCTTGTACATCGTCTGCCCGCAGTTGAACACCGCGTCGGCATTGCCGCAGGGGAAGTCCGCCGGCGCGATGATCGGGTTCTCGGGGTGCCGCTTCAGCAACGTGTTGTACCGTGTCATGCTTTGTCTCCTCCGGAAGCTCTCATCTCATCGTAAAGGGTTTCGGGGGCGATGATTCTGCAGCCGGTCTCGACGGCGCGCACCAGGAAATCCCGGAGCCACCGTCCTTTTGTGGCGTCGAACGCCTCGCGGGTGGGCGTCTTGTGGTCGTGACTGCACACGCTCCAGACCCAGTCGTTGGCGGCCACCTCCTTGAGCGTGGCGAAGAGGTAGTCCTGGTAGGTGTCGCCGTGGCGGCGGTCGTCGAACCGGTCCCAGTAAAAATCATCCTGGTATCCCTGCACGCCGAGTTCGAGGATGTCCGGAAATCCCTGGTCGGCATAGAAGAAGGGCTGCTCCGTGAAGGGCGTCGGCTGGCAGTCGCGGCAGTCGCGCGCGTTCGCGCGGATCCACCGAATGCCGTTGTCCGCGAGGATCTGCAAGATGTCGGGCCGATCGACGAGCCCGCGGTAGTACCCCCAGGGCCCGGTCATACCGCAGCTCGCGACGCCGAGGACGTCGCGAATCAGGGCCTGCGTCTTGGCAATCTGGTCGCGAATCTCCTCCAGCGTTCCGCCCTTTTGGAAGTGGTTCGGGCACGTTCCGTGCACCGGCTTCCCGTCTCCGGGCGCCATGTAGACGGACTTGAGGAGCATGTGGCTGTACGTGTGCTGGCCCACCGTTAACCGCGGATCGTCCACCATCGGCCGGATCGCGTCGCCGCAGGCCTCGACGGTCTGCCCCGTCAGGTAGATCGTCCACGGTACGCCCAGTTCCTCGTGCAGAGCCGCGGCGCCTTCCAGGAACCCCATCGTGCCCCGCCCCACGCTCTCGACGTCATACCCGCAAAGAATCGTTCCGCTCATCGTCGATGCCTCCGGTAACTAGAGTTTGGCCATGTGCCCGTTGATCTTGTCGATTGCCCGCTCGGTCGTCCGCTCGCTCGCGCCCATCTTGTACACGGTGCAGCTACCTCCTTAAGACCCTTCGGATTGGCTCTGCGTCAATCGGTGTGAAAGAGAACGCCCGCCGGCAGTGGTTGCCTCTTCCCTCCCGGCGGCTGCCAGAAGACGCCCAGGTGCCCGCCCCCGCCGCCAGGACGCACACAAAACCCATTGCCGCCAATCGGCAAGTTGCTTTCATCCGTCATTCCCCCGCCCGGCCTTTGTTCTCGCTTCAGGGGAGAAGGAATTGCGCCAACACCTTCTTTGGATTCCAGCCGTCCTTGCCCGCGAGCACCTTCTCCGCCGTCATTTCGTCCGCTTGCTCCTTGGTGATCTGCTGGATCATGGGTCCGCCGTCAGGGTTCTTCAACCCCTTGTCGCCCAGGGGCGGCATGTTCTTGTTGCCGTGAATGAAGACCCATATCTTCCCGTTGTGGTACGGCCGCGCAACCCGCGCGAACGGGCCCCATCGGCAGCCCTTCTCGAACGTGTTGCCGATGTAGTACACCACGGCACCGTAGTCCCACAAATTGGGGCAGACATTGAGCATCTTGCGCTGGTTGTCTGGGACCGTCAGCGTGCAGTTGAGAATAGCCAGCTTCGTGCGGTCGGCCAGCGACTGCTCGGGGTCGCCGCGCTTGAAGATGGCGCTCGCGTTGGGCCTGCCGGTGACGCTCGAGTAGCAGAGCGTCGTGTTTTCGATTACGCCGCTGTTGTCGAAGATGGCCAGGAAATGGGTTTCGCCGGCGATGAACGAATCGCTGACGTAGAAGCGCGACCCGGCTGGGGCGCGGGAGTCGAACGCGTTGTGGCGTCCGAGCACCGTCACGCTATGACAGATGAAGCGGTCGGCACGGTTCTGCACGGCCATGTCCCAGGGCGCACCGGCCTTCGGGTGTTTTTGGTACGTGAGGTTGCGGACCGTCAGGTCCGCCAGGATCACGTCGTCTGCGCAGTTGGTGACCGTGTAGTCGACGCGTTTCCAGACCCTGCCGTCCTTGAGCGTCTGCTGATGGAAGGTGGACGACTGGAGGATCGTCTTCTCGCGGTCCTCGCCGCGGAGAACGATCTTGCCCTTGCCGGCGGGAATCTTCACGAAGCCGTCATACGTGCCGTTCCTGACGTAGATTTCCGTCCACATCTTTGCTCCGTCGGGTACGGCGTCCACCGCCGCCTGGACGGTCTTGACATCCCCGCTGCCGTCCGAGGCAACGACGATTCTTGCCGCGCCGCCCGTCGGCACCGTCACGCAGCCGGCCAGGACCGGCACGACGACCGCAAAGACCACATTCCTCCAGACCCGCATCACCATCTCCTTTCTCTATTCCGACTGCGTGTGTATCGTGTCGGCCCGATGCAGGGAGCAGACGTTGTTCTCGGGCTTGCGGTAGTCGGCAGCGAAACGCCGGTCGACGAACAGGATCGGATGCTCCTTCGTGCTCCACGCGAGCTCCAGGGGCTTGGGGAAAATCTCGAGCAGCCCTTCCCCACCTTGCGGACCTCCTTCCTGTTCACTCCGCGTTGTGAAACAGAACCCGCGCCGGCAGGAGTTCCCTCGTCCCGCTCGGGGGCTGCCAGAAGACGCCCAGCTCTGCGCCCGCGCCGGCGTCGAAGAACGCGATCCGGACCTGGTGATATCCCGCCGCCAGCGAGACCGAGCCCGCCTGCTCCGTCCGGCTGTGCAGACCGTCATTGTCCACCACCGGGGTGCCGTCCAGCCAGAGGATCGAGCCGTCGTTGGAGGCCGTCCAGAAGCGGTAAAGCCCTTCTCTCGGGGCTTTGAGATACCCTTCGTAGACGACCCCGAAGCTGCCTTCGCGGCGGCCCTCGATGTCCAGGGTGGGGGCGGCGATCACGCCCTGCCTGACTGGCTTCCTCTCCGCCAGGTCCGCGCAATGCTGTATCACGGCTTCTTCGTAGTAGCGGTATCGCAGCCCCGAACGGACGTCTCCCGTCGGGCTGACGGCGGGGCGCACGGCGAAGTCGAAGACGTCCACTTCCTTCAGGCAACTGAAATGCGTCGACCAGAAGTCGGACAGGAAGACGAGCCGGATGAAGCGCGTCTTGATTCTCTCTTTAAGGCCAATCATCATGCAGTACTCGATGCGGCCGAACTTTCCCGCGGCGACCGGATCGCCCCATTCCTTGCCGTCGGCGCTCACGTATGCCTTGTACTCGCGAGGGGTGCCCGCCCGAATCCTCAAGCTCGGGTAGAGCCCGATGGCCTGAACGGCGGTCTCACGCCCCAGGTCGATCCGGACCTCGTGCGGGTGGCCGGGCTGCCTCTTCTCCCTTTCCGTCATCCAGAGGGTATCAAGATTCTCGTCTATCAAGTTGGCGGCCATGTTGCCGTGGCCGCCCTCGCTGTCCACATAGGCGATCTTCCAGTCCGTCTTGAGATAGCCGAGATACTCCGTGAACACCCGGCTGGTCATGCCGGACGGCAGCTTGGCGACGGCCCGGACGACGTGCGACCCGGGAAGGGAGCGCGGTCCCTTGTAGACTTCGGCGGCGCCCGCGGCCGGCGGAGGACCGTCGACCGTGTACAGAATCTCACAATCGGCGACGCCCGACTCGATCGCCAGCAGGCCCTGGGGACTGCGGCGGATCTTCAGCGAGGCCCGACTGCTGAATTCCTCCCTGGCGATCGGCTCCCAGTGCCTCAACTCGAGCATGCTGCGCCAGCCGTCGACGTATTCCTTCGTATACCACATGTCCTTCAGCTTCGTCTCGAGGGCCTTCAGCATCGGCAGGGCCTCTTTTCTCAGGTCGGCCAGATACGCCTCGGCCTCGCGTTTCTTGCCGGCCCACAGCAGCTTGACCATCTTCGCCTTGAGCGAGAGGGCGGCGTGGGCCTCCAGCAGGTTCTTCCCGCCGGTCGGGTTGATCCCCTCCCGCTTCTCAACCGCGTAGTCGGGGAAATCGACCGATGCCAGCCGCTTCGCGGCGTCCAGGTGCGGCTCGAGCCGTGTGAGGAAATTCTCGTCGTAGCCCTTATCGGACATGTACGACACCTTCCTGCCCGCCTTGATGGCCGGGAGCCGCTTCTGCATCCGTTCGATCAGGGCCAGGACCTCCTCACGCTTGGACACGTCCTTCAGCGACCAGGCGGTGAAAGCCCAGCGGCGCCACATCAGGTTGTAGTACTCGGTCAACGCGTACATCTCGTCGTCCAGCTTGCGCATATCCTCGACGGCCGCGGCGCCGTGCCGCTGGCGATAGATGGCCGTCCGGGCGTTCTCGTATGTGTAGAGCGCCGGGTCCCACGCCCAGAAGAGCTGCAGGGCGACCAGGTCGAACGCCTCGTTCTGGGCGCTGTAGCCGGTCATGTGCCTGTCCGCTTGGCGCAGGTCATCCATCGTGAAACGCCCCCAGCAGTTCCTATTCATGGGAAGCTGCGCGTAGTACCGGGGCGCTTGGACCGGCGCGTAGAACCCCCGGGCGCCACAGGGAAAGTTGTGCCACCAGATATGGTTTTTGATGCCCGCCGCCCGGGCCTGATCGAAGTGCTGCTTCGTGCTGAACACGCCGTCGGGCGGCCCGGTGAAGTAGAAGATCCCCTCCTCGAAGTCTTTGAACCCCCGGACCCGCCTGTTCTGGCCCGAGTTGAGCCAGAAATAGTCTCCTCCGCTTGTGACCACGGCAATGCGGTCGCCCACCTCGCCGAAGTGTTCCCTGATGACGGCGGTGATCTTGTTGCAGAGGCCTTCGGGATCCGCGCCCATGCCGAAGTCGTCGAACGAAATGTAAAGGCCGTAGCACCCCTTCTTTAGCCAGGCCTTGGCTTCCTGAACGTTGTGCGGATGGCGGTCTGCGCCGACCGCGCCATTGATGGTTCCGTAGGGCTTGAGACCGCGCCGCCAGCATTCCTTTACGACCTTTTCGCTGACAGCGCTGCTGTTGAACCCGCGAAGCAGCGTCATGTTGGCGCGCGCGTACGTAATCTGATTCAGCGTATCCGTGTCGTCGTACAGGCTGACCCCCTCCGTACCGAAGTTGCCCGGCCACCAGTCCCGGTAGCGCAGCGCCGACCAGTCGCGGACGGACATGTTCGGATGGACAACGCGCTTGCCCTCGCGGCGGACGGCATCCAGAAAAGCGTATTGGGCGTAAATGACCGAACGCGGAGTCGTCCCGATCATCAGTACCACGCGCCCGCCGTCGGTCTTCAGGCCCTCGATGGCAAAGGCGTCCTGCATGGGGTCCTTGCCCTTCAGCGAATCCAGGCTGACCGCGTGCTTTTCCTTCAGGGAGTTGAGCAGGGCGTTGCTCTTGAGCGTGCCCAGGATCAGGAGACGCCGGGCCTTCTTCGGAACGGCCTTCTCCGTCACCACGGGGACGTCGAGACCGAAGCGTTTCTTCAGGACGTAGGTCAGTCGCGAAGCGGCGAACGTCTCGGGCTCCTCAGCCTTCTCCCCAAGGACGATCGCCATGCGGCCGCGCAGGGCGACGGGCTTGTCCGCCTTGACCCGGTACTCCTTCGGCACCGGGAAGATCGGGCAGTCCACGTTCCCGATCCGCGCCAGGAGCGACGGCAGCACATTCGTCCGGGCATCGCTCTGCACGATCCGGTCGACGCTGATGTGGCCCCAGCCGCCGGTGTGCCGGTCGACGATCTGGATCGTTGCCTCTTTGCCGGCCAAGTTGGAGACGTCCCAAGTATTCCACGCCAGCGCCTCGGTGCCGCCACCGGCCGTGTTCGAGCCGGTCGCCGTGCGGACAACCTTGCCGTCGATCAGCAGGTTCATGCACGTCGTTCCCGCGAACCCGCCGCCGCCGATCAGGAACTTGATGTACTTGCGCCCGACCTTGAATGGCGGCGACGTGAGCGTTCCCGTGCTGACGTCATGCTTGAAGAAGGTGTTTACCAAGCCCTTCCCTTGGAACCCGATGACCTTCATCTGGCCCTCCAGCGTCCCGCGCGCGGGGCCGGGTCCGAACGCCTCGCCCTCGACTTTCCAGCCCTCACCGTACGTCCGCCCCTCGAAGTCGGCGATGACGATGTCCTTCCGAACCGCGTCGGCGGGCGCACCGCCGGGAGCGTCCTCTTCGACAAAGGCGCATCCAGAAAGCATTGCCCCCACGATCGCAACCACAAGCAACAATCGGTGTTTCATCGCTGGTTCCTTTCTTCGCGCACGGGCCGCAACATGAGCCGTATCTTCCCGCAAGATACAACTGAGAGCCATCAACTGCCTTGACATCGCCATCACTGTTCTCCTTTCCATGTCTTCATCCTGACGCGCACTCGAATCCCGACAGGTCGCGCCTACCGTTCCGTTCGCCAAATGGATTTCATCTCGTAGACGACGCCCTCCACGAGCGTCGCCGCGCCGCCGCGGGCCGTCAGCTGGATCGCCGAGATCTCCTTCCCGGCGCCGGGTCGGGCGTCGGTTCGGTAGACGCGACCGTGGTTGCCGCAGATCTCGACCATCGGGCGGTCGACCAGCACGCGGACGTAGATCCTGCCGTTCACCGGCTTCAGCGGCATGCCGTTCAAGACATGACGTTTCGCGTCGTACGTGACCCGTGTCGGGCCGAACGCCAGCTCGACCGATGCCGCCGTGCCGGGCTCGAACGCCACGCGAATGTCGAAGAGCTGCCCCTTCACGGCGAGCGTGGCCGGTGCGCCGTCGTTCAGCGCGCCTGCCTGGAACGTGTGCTTCTTTCCGTGCAGGCCGTCCAGTTCGCGGATCGGCTCGGCGAACATCCGGATGCCGTCGTCCGTCTCGCGGAGCGTCAGCTCCGTCGGCACGGTGAACGCCTGGTTGAACGGCATGCCGGGCATGCCGATTCGCGCCCAGCCGATCTGGACCCGCCGGTTGCCGGGCGCCTGAGTGAACGTCTGCGACGCGTAGTAGGCGCCCCAGTGGACCCCGTGCTTGCCCTTGTGATCGGGGGTGAACTTCTTCCCGTCGAAGCGCCCGACGGCATAGCGCGCGTCCGCGGCGAAGGCCACCCACCGCGTCTCGCCGGTCGGCTTGCCGTCCCCGCCGAGCACCGGGAGTTCGAAGATCTCCGCGCATTCGTAGTAGCCCGGCAGGTAGCTCTGCACGTTCCATGTCTTCAGGTCGGTCGACGTGTAGAAGGCGATGCTCCCGCCGTGGCTTCCGTCGTAGACGGCGATCACCCACCAGCCCTTGTCGCCGCCGGGCGGCGTGTACCAGATCAGCTTCGGATCGCGGCCGCCGTGCCGGATGATCGGGTTACCTTTGTAGTAGGTGAAGGTCCGGCCGCGGTCGTTGCTGTAGGCGATGGACTCGCCGCAGCCCGTGTCGGTGAACGCGGCGACGATGACCTTCTCCTTGCCGGTCTGGAAGCCGCCGGTGTTGTGCACGTCCACCGCCGCTGAGCCGCTGAAGCAGTGCGCCCGGGCCATGGCCCATGGCCGCAGGGCCGGCTTGAGTTCTTCCCAGTGCACCAGGTCCTTACTGACCGCGTGCCCCCAGTACATGTTCGCCCACGGGAGGCCGAAGGGATTCGACTGCCAGGAGAAATGATACTCGCCGTCGTAGTATACCATGCCGTTGGGATCGTTGTTCCAGCCGCGCTTCTGGCTGAAGCGGAGCTGCGGGCGCAGGACCTCGTCGTACAGGGGTTGCAGATTCCGGATCGTGTCCGACAGCTCCAGCGCCGCCATGCCGTGCGTGCCGCGGGCCATGGTGTTGACGTGGATCGTCGCCGTCCGGCCCTCGTACTCGGAGAGGTCAAGGAACGCCCACCAGTCGGGATCCCGCTCGGCCAGGGGGATGTTGAAGATGTGCGCCCGCTTGTCGCGCGCCGGGTGGGAACCCGCCGGCGGAGGCGGATCGATGTCGATTGTCATGACCCGGGTCGGCGCCCCGTTCCGGACGGGCAGCAACAGGTAACGCTTGTCGATCTTCAGAACCCGCACGAGAAGCGCCAGCGGCAACCCCTTCTTGGTGTCGCTCTGCTCGATCTGGTCCACGTTGATGTGGCCCCATCCGCCGGTCCTTCGGTCGACAATCTGGATAGTCGCCTCCCTGCCGGCCAGTTTGGAGACGTCCCACGTCTGCCACGCCAGCGCCTCGCTGCCGCCGCCGGCCGCGTTCGAGCCCGCTGCAGTGCGGACGACCTTGCCGTCGACCAGCAGGTTCATGCACGTCGTCCCCGCGAACCCGCCGCCGCCGATCAGGAAGTTGATGTACTTGCGCTCGACGGTGAAGGGCGGCGACGTCAGCGTCCCGGTGGTGCCGTCGCCTTTGAAGTAAGTGTTGACCAGGCCCTTGCCCTGGAACCCGGAGACGTTCATCTGGCCGGGCAGCGTCCCGCGCGCGGGGCCGGGGCCGAACGCCTCGCCCTCGACCGTCCAGCCCTCGCCGTACGTCTGCCCTTCGAAGTCGGCGATCAGAATGTCCTTCCGCGCCGCGTCGGCGGGCGCACCGCCCGGAGCGTCCCCCCCGACAGAGGCACGTCCGGAAAGCATCGCTCCGACCACCACAACCACAATCAACAATCGGTGTTTCATCGCCGGCCCTCCTAATCGTAACCTTTCACGGAACTCGATACTTGGCCTTGAGACCCTCTCTTGCTATCAGCACATAGCAGAAGGTTATCTGATATGGCTTGCATGTGTCAAGCATTGCCTCGGTCACTCGGGCGGCCAACGGAGGCCGAGTTCGCTCCGTTGAACGGCCGCGGCCGGCTCGGGCGGTCAATCGCGCCACGCGGACCGCAGGGCGCGCACGCGCAGCCGGTGCACGCGCGCCGTGCCGTCTTCCGTCGCCAGCGCAAGCTTCCGGTCCTCCGGCCTGGGAAGGAAATTGCGGGTGAGGGCCACCTGGCCCCGGCCGGCAAAGAGCTCGATCGACGCGCGGTCCAGCAGCGCGCGGAGGCGGAAGCGGCCGCCGCGCAGTTCGAACGGCGCCCACTTCGGGCCGCAATGAAGCTTGCCAGCCGCCGGGTCGTACACCACCCGCTCGCCGCGCAAGGTCAGCACGAGGCGGGTCGGCGCCTTCACGTCGGCCTCCAGTTCGATGTCGAACAGTTCCCCCTCGACGCCTTTCAACAAGTCCTCCCCCGCCTTCAGGACGGCGTCGTCGCGCTTGACGACGACGCGTTCGTAGAGCCGGGCGATCTCCCGGACCGGTTGCCGGCAGACGCGCAGCCCTTCGGGCAGCCGGTGCAGCGTGAGCTCGCAGGGAAAGGTCAGTTGCTGGTTGAACGGCATGCCGGGGAACCAGCCGTTGATCATCCAGGCGATCTGGATCGTGCGGTCGTCGCCCGGCGGGCGGCCGTGCCAGCACTGCGAGGCGTAGAAGTCGCCCCAATCGAGACGGAACTTGCCGGCTTCTTCGTGGACGCGTTCGCCGTCGAAGGTCCCGATCACGTACTCGCCGTTGCCGGAATGGAAGATCCATTTCCGCGTGTCCTCGCCCTCCACGGGCAGCTCGAACAGCGAGGGGCACTCGCGGAGCTTCCCCGCGTAGACGCTCGTGCGGGTCCAGTCGCGAAGATTCGTCGACTTGTAGAACAGGAACTCGTGGGGCTTGTCGGGCCAGATGAACGAGACGAGTATCCACCGCTTCGTCGGCTCGTGGCGGAACACGTAGGGGTCGGCGTGCTTGGGCAGGACCGGATTGCCTTTGTAGGGCGTCCAGGTTCGTCCGCGGTCGCGGCTGTACGACAGCCAGCCGCCGTAGAAGACGACCAGGACGTCGTTCTTGCCTTCGCCGAGGCCCGACGTGTTGCCGCGATCGACCACGCCGCTGCCCGAGGACGCGTGGATGGACGTGACGGGCAGGTGCTTCCAGTGGACGAGGTCGGTGCTCACCGCGTGCCCCCACCACGCGCACAATCCCTTCGTGGCCCACTGCGGGCCCCGGCCCTCGCGATTGTACTGGTACATCAGGTGGTACTCGCCGTCGTAGTAGATCAGCCCGTTCGGGTCGTTGATCCAGTTCTTCGGCGCGGTGAAGTGGAACTGCGGGCGATACCGCTCGCCGTACGGCACATCCTTCTTGATGTCGCTCTGTTCGATCTGATCCACGTTGATGTGCCCCCAACCACCGCTCCGTTTGTCGACGATCTGGACCGCGGCTTTCCGGCCGGCGAACTCGGCGACATCCCAGGTCTTCCACGCCAGCGCTTCGCCGCTGCCGCCGACCGTGTTCGGGCCGGTCGCCGTGCGGACGACCTTGCCGCCGACGAGCAGGTCGATGCACGTCGTCCCCGCGAACCCGCCGCCGCCGATCAGGAAGTTGATGTACTTGCGCTCGATCGTGAAGGGCGGCGACGTGAGTGTCCCCGTGCTGGCGTCCCGCTTGAAGTAGCTGTTGACCAGGCCCTTGCCCTGGAACCCCAAGACCTCCGCCTGGTCGGGTAGCGTCCCGCGCGCAGGGCCGGGGCCGAACGCTTCGCCCTCGACCTTCCAGCCCTCGCCGTACGTCTTTCCCTCGAAGTCGGCGATGACGATGTCCTTCCGCGCCGCGTCGGCGGGCGCATCGCCGGGAGCAGTCTTCCCGGCAGGCAGGCATCCGGAGAGCATCCCTGCGACCGCCGCAACCACGAGTAACAATCGGTGTTTCATCATACCATCATCGCTTGCCGGATCGGAACCCAACACATTGCCCACCGTCACGGGCCGGCCACCGGGCGGTGCGGGAAGTCGAACACGTCCACCTCCCCTACGGAGCTGAAGTGCACGGACCAGAAATCCGACAGGAAGACAAGCCGGATGAAGCGTGCATGGGTCCGTTCCTTCAAAGCGATCATCATGACTTTTTCGATCTTGCCGAACTTTCCGGCAGCAACCGGGTTGCCCCAGTCCTTCCCATCGGCGCTCACGTAGGCCTTGTATTCACTCGGGGTCCCGGCGCGGATCTTCATGTCCGGGCAGAGCCCGATGCTTTGAATGGCCGTTTCCTTTCCCAGGTCGATCTGGACCTCGTGGGGATGACGGGGCTTCTTGTTCTCCTGTTCCGTCATCCAGAGGGTCGCCGGGTTCCCGTCGATCAAGTTGGCGGCAACGTTGCCCCGGCCGCCCTCGCTGTCCACGTAGGCGACTTTCCAGCCGGTCTTGGGAAGGCCGAGGTAGTGCTCGAACACGCGGCTGGTCATGCCGAACGCCTTCTGCCGGACAACGGCCCGGACGATGTGCGACCCGGGAAGCGAGCGCGGGCCGTTGTAGATTTCGGCCGCGCCGACGGCCGGCGGCGGCCCATCGAGCGTGAAGAGGATCTCGCAGTTTTCGGCACCGGACTCCATCACCACCAGCCCCTCGGCATTGCGCCGGATGTTCAGCCAGATCCCCTTGTTGAACGCTTCCCTGGCGACGGGCTCCCAGTAATTCGGCTCGAGCATGCTGCGCCACCCGTCCACGTATTCCTTCGTGTACCACAGGTCCTTCAACTCCGTCTCGATGACCTTCAGCATCGGCAGCGCCTCTTTCCGCAAGGCTGCCAGATACGCTTCGGCCTCGCGTGTCTTGCCGGCCGACAGCAGCCTGACCATCTTCGTCCTCAGCGAGAGCGCCGCCCACGCCTTCAGCAGGTTTGCCCCGCCTCTTGTGTTGAAGCCCTCCCTCCTCTGGACCGCATAATCGGGGAAATCGAGCGACGCGAGCCGCTTCGCGGCGTCCAGGTGCGCCTCGAGCGGCTCGACAAAATGCTCGTCGTATCCCTCGTCGGACAGGTACGACACCTTCTTGCCTGCCTTGACCGCTTGAACCTGCTGCTGCATCTCCTCGATGAGGGCCAGGACCTCCTTGCGTTTGGAGACGTCCCTCAGCGGCCAGGCCGTCATGGCGTAATGGCGCCACATCAGCCGGTAGTACTCGGTCAGCTTGTACATGTTGTCGTCCAGCTTGCGCACGGCTTCCACCGCCGCGTCGCCGTGCCGCTGGCGATAGATGGCCGTCCGGGCCTTTTCGTAGTCGTAATGCACGGGGTCCCATGCCCAGAAGAGCTGTATGGCGGCGATGTCCCAGCCGTCGTTCTGGGCGCAGTAGCCGGTCATGTGCTTGTCGCCCTGGCGCAGGTCGTCGAAGGTGAAGCGGCCCCAGCACTTCTGATTGAAGGGAAGCTGCGGGAAGTAGCGGCGCTTGCGGACCGGAGCGTAGAAGCCCGTGGCGCCCATGGCGAAGTTGTGCCACCAGACATAGTTCTTGATCCCGACCGCCCGGGCGTCGTCGTAGTGCCTCTTCGTGCTGAACACGCCGTGGGGCGGCCCGGTTATGTAGAAGATCGCCTCGTCGAAATCCTTGAACTTGCTCATCCGCCTGTTATTGCGCGAGCTCAAGTAGTCGTAATCCGCCCCGGCGATCACGGCGATATGGTCGCCAACCTTGCCGAAGTGTTTCTTGATGACGTCGGTCACCTTGCCGCAGAGCCCTTCGGGATCCTCGCCCATGCCGAAGTCGTCGAACGACACGTAGATGCCGTAGCACCCCTTCTCGAGCCACGCCTTGGTCTCCTGCACGGCGTAGGGATGGCCGTCCCGTCGAATCGCGCCGTTGATCACGCCGTACGGCCTCATCCCGCGCCGCCAGCATTCCTTCACGAGGTCCTTGCTCACCTCGGCGCTCTTGAACGTGCGGAACTGCGTCATGTTGGGGCGGGCGTAGGTCACCTGGTCCAGCGCGTACGGGATGGTGGCGAAGTAGCTCGGGCTGCCCGGCCACCAGTCCCGGTAGCGCAGCCCCGACCAGTCGCGCACGGACATGTCGGGGTAGAAAACCTTCCCGCCCTCGCGCGCCAGAGTCTCCAGGAAGGCGTACTGGGCGTAGATCACCGAGCGCGCCGTCGTCCCGATCATCAGCACGACCTGCCGGCCGTCGCTCTTCACGCTTTCGATGGCGAACGCGTCCTGCATGGGGTCCTTGCCCTTCAGCGAGTCGAGGCT
>JBDREM010000165.1:0-8171 GCA_043819695.1 Planctomycetota bacterium | reverse complement strand
GGCGGCTACAGAGACAGCGGAGCCGTGCGTTGTTGTAGCCGAGGTCACCGACCTCGGCGGGGCCGCCCTCGATGCGGGCGGCTACAGAGACAGCGGAGCCGTGTCTTGTTGTAGCCGAGGTCACTGACCTCGGCCGAGCCGCCCTCGATGCGGGCGGCTACAGAAACAGGCCGGGCCGCCCTCAATGCGGGCGGCTACAGAAACAGGCCGAGCCGCCCTCGATGCGGGCGGCTACAGAAACAACGGTTACCCATGTCCGCGATGCTTGACAACAATTACCGGCCAATGTAGCATCTCGGCTGCTCGTCCAACTCGCCCGGGTGCGTTCCATGGCGGACCGGCCCGGGTTGTGGACGCCGACCTTGCCGCACGCGGACCTACCCATGAACGAGGCAGAAGGCCAACCGGGTGTCTCGGTCATCATCCCTGTCCACAACGGCGGCGCCGCCCTTCGCGAGTGCCTGGCGAGCGTCGCCGGCGCCGATCCGGCGCCCGTCGAGACGATCGTCGTGGCCGACGGCGGCGGGGCCAGCGACAGGAACGCAGGCGAGGAGTTCGGAGCGCGGGTGCTCGTCGTGCCTGAGCAAAGGGGCCCGGCCGCGGCGCGCAACTTGGGCGTGCAGGCCGCCGTCGGTGACATTGTGTTCTTCATAGACGCCGACGTTGCCGTTCCGCCCGACACAATAGCGAAGGTCGCTCAGGCATTCGCCGGTGAGCCGCGCGTGGCGGCGGTCTTTGGCTCGTACGACGACGCTCCCGCGAGACCGAACTTCCTGTCGCAATACAAGAACCTTGCTCACCATTACATTCATCAAACGGCGAACGAGGACGCCTCGACGTTCTGGAGCGGTTGCGGAGCCGTCCGGCGCGAGACGTTCCTCGAGATGGGCGGATTCGACGAGAACTACGGCAGCCCCTGCATCGAGGACATCGAGCTCGGGTACCGGCTCAGACAGGCGGGATACGAGATCCGGCTCTGCAAGGCGCTTCAGGTCAAGCACCTGAAGGAGTGGCGGGCCGCCGGCTTACTCAAGGCCGAGGTGTTCTACCGCGCGGTGCCGTGGACCGAGCTGATCCTGCACCACCGGCGGCTCACCAACGACCTGAACCTGCGGCTGTCCGGGCGCGTGAGCGTCGTGGCGGCATACAGCGCGTTGATCGCACTGGCGGCCGCTCTGATCTGGCCGCGAGCGCTCTTTGTTGCCGGAGCGCTTGCCCTGCTGCTGCTCGCGGTCAACGCGCCGCTGTACGTGTTCTTCCGGCGCAAGCGGGGTCCGTGGTTCGCACTGGCCGCCATCCCGTGGAACTGGTTCTATTATTTTTACGGCGGCCTCGGCTTCGCCATTGGTGTGCTCCGTTGTCTGCTCGGGCGGGGGCAGGGGCCGTTGCGCCGCCGGGGGCCGACATGAACGCGAAAGCGGGGCGGAATTGATGCGGGACCATTCCGTGATCATAATCGGGGCGGGCCCCGCCGGCCTCGGAGCGGCCCACGAACTGACGGCGAGGGGCGTCCGCCCGCTCGTCATCGAGAAGGCCGGCAAGGCCGGCGGCATCGCCCGCACGGAGATCCATAACGGGCACCGGTTCGACATCGGCGGCCACCGCTTCTACACCAAGTGCGACGAGGTGCGGCGCCTCTGGCAGGAGACACTTGGCGACGACTTCATCGAGGTCTCGAGGCAGTCGCGCATCTTTTACCGCGGGCGGTTCATCAAGTACCCGCTCGAACTCACGGACACCATCCGCTGCCTCGGCCCGGTCGAGAGCTTCCTCATCCTGCTGAGCTATCTGAAGACAAGGGCTCTTCCGCCGCGCGGGGAAGAGACGTTCGAGCAATGGATGACGCGCCGGTTCGGCGCGCGGCTCTACCGGACGTTCTTCAAGACGTACACCGAGAAGATTTGGGGCATCCCGTGCAACGTGCTTCAGGCCGACTGGGCGGCGCAGCGTATCCGCGGGCTGTCGCTGACGGCGGCCGTTCGCAGCGCCGTCTTCGGCTCCACGGGTGCCACGTCGCTCATCAAGGAGTTCCGATATCCGACGCTCGGCCCCGGGATGATGTGGCAGCGCTTCGAGCAGGCCGTGAGGGAGCGCGGCGGGCAAGTGCGAATGAACGCCGAGGTCGGCCGCCTGCATCACGAGGCCGGCCGCATCACGAACGTCGTCGTGCGGGAAGCCGGCGGAGAAGCCGAGGTCCCCGCGGAACACGTTATTTCCAGCATGCCCCTGACCGAGCTGGCCGAGCGCCTTTCGCCCCCTGCTCCCGGCGACGTGCTTCGCGCCGCGGCGGGCCTCAAGTACCGGGCGTTTGTCATGGCGGCGCTGATCGTCGATCGTGCGGACTTGTTCAGCGACAACTGGATTTACGTTCACGATCCGAGCGTGAAAGTCGGCCGCATACAGAACTTCAAGAACTGGTCCGCGGCGATGGTCGCGGATCCGGCCAAGACGTGTGTCGGCATGGAATATTTCTGCGCCGAGGACGATGAGCTTTGGACGACGGACGACGCGGCGCTCCTCGACCTCGCCGCCCGCGAGCTCGCCACGCTCGGGCTGGCCGAGCGGGCCGAAATCGAGGACGGCGCCGTCGTGAGGCAGCCGATGGCCTACCCCGTGTACGATGCCGGCTACGCCGCGCGCGTGGCGGTGGTCCGGGATTTTGCGGCGACGCTCGGCAACCTTCAGACCGTCGGCCGCAACGGCATGTATCGGTACAACAACCAGGACCACTCGATGCTGACGGGCATGCTCGCGGCCAGGAACTTGCTGGGCGAGCGGCACGATCTCTGGCGCGTGAACGCCGAGCGCTCCCACGGTGAAGCCGTTGCGCCGAACGCTCGGCCGGCCGTAACGGCTCCGGGAGGTCCGCCTCAATGACAGTTGCCCGCCCCCAAGCCCCACGGGTCCTCCAGATCGGAGTGGACGACAGCATCCTGCACCCCGACAACGGCAGCCGCCGGCGTAACCTCGCCGGCATCGCCGAGCGCGTCGAGCGGATGGACTGGATCGTCTACTCGCCACGGCAACACGGCTATGAGCGGACAGTCCTGGCCGGCAACGCGACCGTCCACCCCACGCAGTCCCTCACGAAGCTTCATTTCTTCCGCGATGCGTTCCGCCTGGGCTGCCGGCTGCACGACGAACGCGGCTACGACCTGATCTGCGTTCAGGATCCGATGGGATCGGGGCTGGTGGGGTACTGGCTCAGGCGCCGCTGCGGCCTGCCCCTGCTCGTGAAATGCCATTCCGATTACTACAGCAGTAAGGCGTGGCGGTCGGAGTCGCTGCGCTACCGGCTCCTCGATCACCGGCTCTCGGCTTGGCTGCTGAGGCGGGCCGACCACGTCCAGGTTGTCTCCCCTCAGCTTGCGCAGGACGTTGCCCGGCTGGGCGTCGACCCCGAGCGGGTAACCGTGTTGCCCACTATCATGCAGACGTATCTTTTCAAGCCGGGCGCGGACAGCCCGGAGCGGTATGGCGCCGGCCGGCTGCTCTTCGCCGGCCGCCTCGCCAGGCAGAAGGACATCCCGACGCTGCTCGGGGCCGCGCGCCTGCTGGCGGACAGAGGGCGCGAGTATCGGCTGACGGTGGTCGGCGGCGGCCCACAGCGGAAGCGCCTGCTGGCGCTGCGAGACCGGCTAGGCGTCGAGTCGCAGGTCGAGTTCATCTCTCACAAACCGCGCGAGGAGCTGGTCGATCTCTACCGGCAGAGCAGCATCTTCGTGATCGCGTCGGTGCACGAGGCGTTCGGCAAGGTGATCGTCGAGGCCGGACTGTGCGGGCTGCCCATCATCGGCACCGCGGTCGGCGGCATACCGTGGCACGTCGTGGACGGCGAAAACGGCCTGCTCGTGCCGCCGCGCGACCCGGCGGCGCTCGCCGCGGCCGTTGCGCGCCTGCTCGATGATCCCGCCCTCGCCCGGAACATGGGCCAGGAAGCTCAGCGGCGGTTCCGCGATAAGTGGCGCTACGAGGACATGGTCGACGCGCACGTCGGCCTGCTGAAACGGGTTGCCGGCGGGGCAGCAAATTGAACTTGATAACGCGCTTCTATTGGACCGCATACCTTGCCGGCCACCTGCGCGGGCAGGCCGGGTTCCCGTTCAGCGCGCTCGATGCCGTGAAACGCGCCCAGGACCGGCGCGTTCGGGCCATGGCCAGACACGCCTACGAGACCGTGCCGTACTACCGTGAGACGATGGACCGGTTGGGCCTGGCGCCGGGCGATCTCCGGACGGCCGCGGACCTCGCCAGGCTTCCCCTGATCGGGCCCGGCGAGCTCCAGGGCGACCCGGCGCGCTTCATGTCGTCCGCCCACCCGATCGGCCGGTGTGTTCGGCTCGAGACGTCGGGGAGCACGGGCCAGCCGCGTTCGGTGTGCTGCAGCGCGAACGCGATCTTCCAGAACGCGGCGCACGGCGAGCGCGACCGGTCCGTCATGACGCCGTTGGTCGGGCGGAAGCTCGGATACCGCGAGACGGTCATCGGGTCGGCCCTGTCCTCGGCTCGGAAGCTGCAGCAGTTCGTCCGCTCGCATGCGGCATTTCCCCCCGGCGCGCCCATTGTCCGGCAGTACCTGTCCGTACTCGATTCGCCGGAGGAAAACGCCCGCCTCATCAACGAGTTCCGGCCTGACATCATTCAAAGCTACGGTTCGTATCTGGGAATGCTCTTCTCGCACCTCGCCGATACGGCCGCGCCGTTTCACCGGCCCAAGGTCGTCACGTACAGCTCCGACGCTCTCTCGGATTCAGTGCGCCGGCTGATAACCGAACGGTTCGGCATCCCCGTGTTCAGCACGTACCAGGCGATCGAGGCGTTCAAGATCGGCTTCGAATGCGAGCATCACCGGGGGCTGCACCTGAACATCGACCTCTATCCCGTGCGTATCGTCGACGAGTCGGGCCGCGACGTGCCTGAAGGCGATACCGGTGAGCTTGTCATCTCGAACCTGGTCAATCCGGCGATGGTGCTGCTGAACTACCGGCTGGGCGACCTCGTCAACGCGCTGCCGGGCCGGTGCCCGTGCGGGCGGACGCTGCCGATGCTGGCCTTCCCGGCGGGACGCTGCGACGACCTCGTCGAACTGCCGTCCGGCCGGATGGTCAACCCGGTGGCGGTGAACAAGATATTCGTCAGGGAGCCGCTCATCCGGCAGTACCAGATCGTTCAGCATTCAGTGGCGCGTATCAGCGCGAGCGTGGTCGTCGACCCCGCGGCGGACCGGGGAGAACTGGAGCAGCGCGTCAAGGCCAGATTCTCGGAACGGCTGGGGGACGAAGTCCGGCTGGACGTCCAGTTCGTCGACGCCGTCGATCGGACGGCGAGTGGAAAGTCGCGGACGCTCGTCTCGCTCGTGCGGGGCCGGTCCGCGGCCGAGCCGTCCGGCGAGCGTTCCGGCGCCGAAACCGATGCGGAGCCGGCGTCATGACCAGCGAGACCTCCCGGTACTGGGACGAGGTGGGGTCGGCGCGGCGGAAGGATCGATTCGGCGCCCTCTGGCGCCGTCACGCCGACGCCGTGAACGCCGCTCTGCTCGAGCGCTGGCTGCCGCCCGGCCGCGTCGAGCGCATCTTGAAGACGGACCTGTTCGACGAGGCGCTCGGCGACGGGCTGTTTCCGCTGCTCGCCGCGCGGGCCGAGAGCGTCGTGGGCGCGGACATCTCCGAATCGATCCGTGAGGCCGCGCACCGGCGGCACCCCGGGCTCGAGACGCTGCAGGCCGACGTGCGGCGGCTGCCTCTCGATGACGGTTCCTTCGACGCGGTCGTGTCGGTCTCGACGCTCGACCATTTCGAGTCGCTCGATGAAATCCGCGGCGGCCTGCGCGAGCTCGCCCGCGTGCTGCGCCCCGGCGGGCAACTGCTGCTCACGTTGGACAACCCCGTGAACCCTGTCATTCTCCTTCGGAACGCACTGCCGTTAAGATGGCTGACGGGCTTGCACGTCGTCCCGTACCGCGTCGGCGCGACGTGCGGCCCGCGGCTCCTGACCCGGTACGTGAACGAACTCGGGCTGGACGTGCGGGAAACGGCCGCTATCATGCATTGCCCGCGCGTGCTTGCGGTGCCGCTCGCCCGCGGCCTGGCGCGGATCGCCTCGGGCCGGGCCAAAGAACGGTTCCTCCGCGCACTGCTGGCGTTCGAGAGACTCGCAAACTGGCCGACGCGTTTCCTCACCGGCCACTTTGTTGCGGTCCGGGCGACAAAGCCGGAATGACCGCCGGCGAACGAAGGCAGCCAAACAGTGGAAGTGATTCGCGAGCGAACGGACGGCGGCCTCATCTGCAAGGTTGTCCTCGACGGCGTCGCCGCGGGCGCGGCCGTCGCCGCCGTTCTGGACGAGGCGGACCGGCGGGGCGCCTCGCCGCGCTCGGTCGCCGAGGCGGAGTGACGTGCATGATGGCATCGGTTGACGACGCGGCCGGGTTTGAAACGTCTGCGAGGCGGCTGGAGTCTGCGACGCGCGGCACGGTCTTCCTGTCGGGCGCGCAGGCGTGCATGCTGATCTCGAACGGCGTGGTCAATATCGTTGCGGCGCAGGTTCTGCCGGAGGAAGATTACGGCCGGTTCGTCGTCGCGATGCTGGTGTTGGCGTGGTCGAACACCGTTGTGGCGTCGGTCGTCCTGCCGGGCCTGCGGAAGATCGTTTCCGAGGATCGGGGCCGGTTTCGTGCGGCGCTGTTTTTCGCCGCGAAATGGCACAGCGCCGCCGCGCTGGCCGCGGGCGTTGTCCTCTTGTGCGGGGCGTGGCCGCTGGCCCGCGCGTTCGGCGACGGCAAACTGACGCTGCCGTTCCTGCTGGGCGCGGCGCAGATTCCTCTGATGGGCGCCACGAGACTGGGCACGAGCTTGCTGACCGGGGTTCAGCGGTTCGGCGCGTCGAGCCTGGTTCAGGCGGGCTACGCTTTCTTCTACGCGGCCGCTGCGTGCGCGCTGCTGCTCGCGGGGCTTGGCGCTGCGGGCGGCGTGGGCGGCGCGGTCACGGGCGCTTTGCCTGCCGCGGCGGTTGCGGCTGCGCTGCTGGTGAAGGAGCGCCGCGGGGCTGCATACGAGCCGTACCTGCCGATGTCGCGCCGCGTTGCGTACTGGGCGTCGGTGTCGCTGCCGAACGCGCTGGGCCAGACGACGCTGATGATCCTGGGCGTGTGGCTGGTGAAGGCGATGATGGCCGATCCGAAAGCGGCGGGTGTGTACGGGGTCGCGTACTTCGTGGCCCGGGTGCCGATGTTCGTGGTATACGGCATGTCGGCGGCGGTCTTCGCGCGGGTGTCGGGCGCGTTGGCGGAGGGGAAGACGGGGTACGCGCGATACGCGGCGGCCGAGGCGATGCGGGTGCTGACGATCCTGTTCGTGGCGGTCTGCTTCGTCGTCGCGGCCGCCTCGTCCGAGATCGTGCCGTATTTCTTCTCGTCGAAGCACGCCGGAGCGACCCCGAGCCTGGTCGTCCTTGCTCCCGCGGTGTTCTTTGCGGGCCAGTTGCACCTCGCGCTGCGGCTGCTAGCCGCGGCCCACCGGCCCGGCGTCCGGCTGATCGTCACTTGCTGCCTCGTCGCGGGGGCGGCGGCGCTTAACGTGCTGCTCATTCCCCGGCTGGGCATCATGGGCGCCGCGTTGGCTTCGTTGATCATCTTCGGCGTCGGCGCGGCCGCCGGAACCGCTCTCGTCTATCGCTTCCTGGGCGCGTTGCCGCCCGTGCTCACACTTCTCCGCTGCGCTCTGGCCGGCTGGGCGGTTTACGCCGCGGGCCGGTACTGGCTCGCGCCCGGCTGGCTCGTGCTCGTCAAAGTGACCGCGCTGGGCCTGTTGTATCTCGCCGTGCTGTTCGTGTTGCGCGAACTCGCGAGGAAAGATATTCTGGAGGTGATACGTCGCGTCCGAACGTAGACGGCCGACGGCTGTGCCCGCGGTCCCGGTCGCCTATGGGCGCGTTGTCCGTGAAATCACGGCCGTTCAGCGTCAATACCGAATGGCACTAATATAACGGGCTTGGCCCGTGTCGCAGAGCTGCGGTCGTAATCGTAATCTTACTCCGTAACACTTCAGCCAAATGAAGAAGCAGAATCGCTTCGGTAGGCCGGCGCTGCGCCGCTCTCGTAGCACGGGCATCCTGCCCGTGATTCCACGGCCTGGAAGGCCGTGCTACGACGGTGTGCCGACCACTTCACTTAG
>JBDREM010000164.1:0-4354 GCA_043819695.1 Planctomycetota bacterium | reverse complement strand
CCGGCGGGGCGGGGACGATCGTGAAGCCGAGCTTGCTCTTTCCGTCCTTCTCGAAGAGCACGGCCACCCGGCCGTCCGGCAGGACGCACGCGTCGCTGTAGCCGCTGCCGCCCTGGTAGTACTGCTTCTTCCACGGCCAGGTCTTCCCGTCGTCGTAGCTCGCGAACAGCGTGCCCTGCACGCGCCCGGTGGGCAGGCCGGGGCCCGAGTACAGGATGATTCCCGGCTTGCCGTCCTTCGGCCACGAATGACGCACCACCGCGCCCTGGCAGTTCGGATCGGGCAGGTCATCCGCGTACCACATCTTCGTCGTGTCCTTCGAGCCGCCCTCGGCGAGGATGGTCATGCCGCGTTTCCTGCTTTTTCCTGTGCGGGCGTTGAAGAGCAGCGACCCGTCGCACAACTCCACCCCCCGGGCCTCCACCATGAGCACGCCGGCCCTGCAAAGGCCTGCGACCTTCCACGTCTTACCCTGGTCGTCGCTGTAGGCGACGCCCGGCGCGCACGTGCCGACGGCACTGTAGTTGATCGGCACGACGAAGCGGCCCGCGTGCTTGCCGCGCTCGAGCACAATCCCCCCACCCGGGCCCGGCAGCGTCGGATCGGTGCCCGCCGGCCCCTTCGCACGGAGGCCGATGTCCCTCGGCTCGCTCCAGGTCTTGCCGTCGTCGTCGCTGTAGGAAACAAAGTGCGTGACGGTCAGCGCGCCCCCCGCGCCGAACCGGCCCATCATGACCCAGATCCGCCCGGTCTTCGGGTCCACGACCGGGGACGGGTTGTTTACCGATAGTCCCTTGGCGTCCATGATGACGATTTCCGGGCCCCAGGTCTTGCCGCTGTCCTCGCTGCGCTTCACCACCGCGTCGATGTCGCCGACGTCGGCCCCGGTGATGCGGCGCGCCTCGGCGAAGGCCAGGATCGTGCCCTTGGTCGAGACCGCCAGCGCCGGGATGCGGTACGAATACGCCTTGCCGTGCTCGCGAGAGGGCTTATTGGGCCCCACGAAGATCTCCTCGATGGGGGCCGCGGACTTGAAGGCCGTTTCCAGGTTGTCGGACAGCTTCGCCGCGGTCAGCTTGATGCTCTTGATCTTCATTGTGTTGAACAACGCATCGAACCAGATGTGGAGGTTGGCATCGGGATCGATCGGCTGTTCGTTGAGCTTCTTGTCGTCGTAGTAGCAGGAGAGCTTATCGCCGCGTCGCGTGACGGCCATCGAGTGCAGTTGCCCGTCGAACGGGTTCTTTTCGGTGGGCGCCGAAAAGTCCGTCAGTGGCAGGGACTGCTTGCGGCCGGTCAGGTAGATCTGGCTGCCGTCGCTCGAAAAGCACAGTGTGCCGCGATGCATGATGACGATATTCGGGAAACGCGCCTTCGGCCTGTTGCCGGAGCAGGAGAAGACGACCTTCAACTCGCAGTCGCCCACGGCCGACTTGGCCGTTACGAAGCGCGACCAGTTCGGGACGCCCTTGTACGTCGGCGTAACGACATAGAGGCCGTCGACGGTATCTCCGGCGCACAGGAAGACCTGCGGAGTGGACTTTGTGGACTCTGGGGTGAGGGCGTCTTTGTCCAGCACGCCGTCCTTGATGACCCACAGTTCCTCGGCCGCGGACGCGCTCGACAGGCCCAACGACGCGATGGCGACCAAAACAGACAGAACAACAACTGCTCTTCTCATCTTCTTCTCCTTTCTACGTCGCGGATCGCGTTCTCCGCGACCGGCTACTTCTTCCTCCCCTTGATCGGCACGTCGAAGTGGTTCTCGACCTCGACGACCTGGGTGTCGGACGGCCCGACCACGTCCCAGGAATCGAGGTGGCTCATGCTCGAGAACCACTGTTCCATGCCCCGCCCGCCGCGCGCCGCGGTATCCGCGTCGATCTTGCCCTGGGCAATCATCGCGTCATACACGAGCTGCCACTTGTAGCAGGCGGTGCGCGCCGGATCGTCGGCCCTGTCCTCGTACGCCCTGCCCCACTTCGACTTCTTCGGCCCGTACCAGCGAATCTTCGCCCAGCCTATCGATTTGAAGCTCGACGTCGTGGGCCAGACTCTCTTCATGTCAGACTGGATGCCATTCTTGCCCATCGAGGCCAGGCGGACGTTACGCGGGTCGAGCGCACGCTTGGCCGCGTCCACCCGCGCCTGCAGGTACTGGTCCGGCGTGTACTTCGTGGGACCCGTGAAGTACCTGAGCAGCCCATCGTACCCGCCCCGCTTATGCTCCAGCAGCGCCCGGCGTACCTGGCAGAGCGCGTTGCCCGGCCCGGCACCGGCAAAGGTGTCCGGCGCACCCTTGGCCGTCTGGGCATCCCGGGCCCAGTAGTGCAGGTCCTGGCCGCCGTGAAGGAAATGTCCCCACTTCTTCCGCTGCTCCTCCGTCACCGTGTAGATCGGGTGCATGCGATAGCCCAGGACGCGGCCCGCGTTCGAGGCGTCGGGCAGAAACGCGTGCGGGAAGCCGGGGTGATACCACGCGGCGGGTCCGCCCGCCTCCTTCAGCACCTTCCAGCTCTTCCAGTTCTCCGGATCGAGATCCCTCTGCCGGATCCTCTCGAGCGTGTTGTAGGCCCTCTTCATCAGCTCCATGTGCTTCTCGTTGCCGTCCATCAGGTAGAGCCACGTCAGCAACGGGCCCATCGACCGGCTAAGGCTGCTCGGGTAGCCGATCTCGATCTCGTACTGCCGCGCCCGGGTCGGCTTGGCGTTGTCGCCGTACTGCTCGGCCCAGCAGACCACATCCCCCACGCCGAGGTTCGCGTCCTCGATGTGCTTACCCAGCTTGTGGAGGTTGGCGACGTACTTCGCGTCCCCCGTGAGGTGGTACATCATCACCATCATCACGAACGGCGACGTGGTCGCGCAGTCGTTGTGCGAGGTGCCGTGGATCACGCCGCTCGACCCCGCCCTGCCGCCGGGGAACACCCACTGGTCCGGCCAGCCGCCGCTGTCGGCGCGCTGCACCGACAGCAGAACATCCGCGCACTTCTTCGCCGACTCCAGGTACTTTTTGTCCTTCGAGTGCTTGTAAGCGTACATGACGATGGACCACGGCCAGTCCTGCCACTTGTCCTGGATGCGGAAGACGTTGTTGTTCATCCTGTAGGGCCCCTGCGGGTACTGGGCCTTCACAAAGATGTCGGCCCGTTTCAGGCCCGCCTCGAGATACTTCTTGTCGCCCCACATCTCGTAGGCCCGGAAGAAGCAGACGGCCCCAATGCCCACGGGCCACATGGACACTTTCGTGTAGACGGACCAATCCAGCTTCCAGTTTTTCTCCCAGCCGGGTCTCTTCAGGGGAGCCGCCTCCTGCCAGTCGAGCCAGGCACGGACGTCGGCCTCGCACTGGTTCACCAGCTTCATGTCGATCTTGGCGAGCAGGTCTTTCAGCTCCTTCTGCTTCGCCTTGCGCTGCTCGGCGGTCAGCGGGCCGTAGGTGGCCGTATCCCCTCCGAAGAGGCGCGTGCGCTGCTCCCACGACAGCCCCTCGTCGCTCAGCGCCTCGTAGGACATGTCCTTGTAGTGGCCGATCTTCTTGTCGAAGACCATCGGCTCCGCCTGCGCCGTCGCTCCAAGACCGATCTGCAACGCGACCACGGCGAACAAGACCAGTGCTCCAATAGCGCTTTTCATCGTCATCTCCTTTCTCTGCTTGGTACGCCTGTCGACCGTCCTGGCCCGGCGTACGGTTCCTCCAACACCTGTGCCACGCCAACCATCCTGCGATCCGTGACCGCTATGGTCTCCTTTCTCTGCTTGGTACGCCTGTCGGCCTTGTTGGCCCGGCGTACGGTTCCCTTAATGCCTGTGCTACGCCGACCGCCGTGATCTCTCTTCGTTGTCACACGCGCCAATATGCGAGTCCTTGGCCGTACTCTAGCGCACGATCACCCCATAGTGAAGCACGAAAATGGGCTTGTTATATCTTTTTACATTGTCTGCCGGTTGCGGAGTGCGCCTGTTCGCCGGTCCGGCAAGGGCCGCGATGCCACCAGTTGATCCCACCCCTATTCCCGCCAGCAACCCCGCCTCAACCGCGCCCGGATCCCTTAGTCAGGGGGTTCGGGCGCTTTCCCTCTTTTTTTGTGCCATCACGTTCAGGAGTCCCTGTAAGAAGACAATATTATGGCCGGGAATGCGGGCCGCTATCTGCTGATCGAGACCATTTCAGCTGTCGTTTCCCGGCCGGATGGAGTTTTCGGTAGGGACAGCGAGGTTCTCGGCGACGAGGGCAGCTTTGTTTGAGAAGAAGAGGCGTAAAAGACCGAACACCGCATGGAAAGCCAACATCACTCACTCTCGGAGGACCAGAATCGTGTTGCAGCCGCTCAGCAGAGAATACTTGCATAGC
>JBDREM010000163.1:0-4072 GCA_043819695.1 Planctomycetota bacterium | reverse complement strand
AGCCGTTCGGACCCCGCATAGCTGAACATTCCCAGGAACACCAGGGAGCACAAGAATGCCGCCTTAACCCTGTCGAATGTCAGAACAAGAAATGCCAGCCAGGTCGCGAGCGCTGCACCGAGCAGAATAAGAGACGGACGGGCCATGGCCAACGGGGACATTTCGCCTATGTTGTGACTGTACAGTGCGACGACCGGGTAGACCGCGAAGAGGATCGGGTGAAGCCACCACCGGGGTGAGCGGGAAGGTATATCGGGGGGGGCTACCGCGTCTTCATCAGGTACAGTGTCCGTTCCGATTCGCTGATCTCCGCGCTTTTCTGGATTGTGAACCATTGGCTGAACTCCTTCTCGAAAACTTCTTGGGTGTAATCGACGAAAATGTCTTCGCGCGTCGCCAGGAGTCTTTGCACTTTTGAATCGTTCTTGGGCACGAACTCGACGATGAGAGAACCGCAGATCGAATGGAAGTAGCGGGCAATGATTCCGAACGGGAGGTTGTTGGAGATGGCCAGGTGATGCACCAGCGCGAGCGCCAGGACTGTGTCTGCCGGGCCGCGCTCGTTAATGGACATCCTTTCCGCGTTGGCCCAACCCATTCCGGGGCTTGGGTTCGTGAGGTCAAGCACGAGCGGAAGCAGGTGTGTTTCCTTTTGCTCGCGGACGCGCAGGTAGTTGCGTTCCACGGCCGCAGGGTCGATGTCGAAAGCAACGGTCGGAATACCGCGCTCGGCCGCGATACGACTGAACTCGCCGGTGTTTGCGCCCATATCCCACACGTTCTTCGGAGCGGCCTCGTCGAGAAAACGGCCGACAAGTTCCTTCTTGGCCTCGAACGCCGCTTCCGAGTAATTCGTGTCGCTGTAGTATTCACCCCACTCAGTCCCGCCCGGCGCCCACTCGAGCCGCCGGACGGCGGAGGCCAGGCTGTCCATGAGGCCGCGGAACGCGAAGCGTGACATCGTGCGGTGCTTCGCGTCAATCGGCTTGTTGGCGTAATGCTTCTGGCCGCGGGCGTGCAGGTGCAGATGGCAGAGGAGTGAGAACCGAAAGCGTGTCCTCACGGGGAGCAGCGAACAGGCCAGGTCGAGCGGAATTCCGTCGAGGTAGATGCGAAGCAACTGGCTCAGCCGGGCATCCGTGTAACTCATCAGCGCCAGCGGCGCGAGGAAGTGCTGGCAGAACTGCCGGTAAGCGACCCAGGGCTGGCCCTCGCGGTACGTTTCGAACGAGAGGGTGTCGATCAGAACGGGGCGGCCCTCGAGGAACTGGATGTTGTACGCGCTGCTGTCCTTCAGCGACATCCCATGTTCGAGCGCGGCCGCCTGTATCGCCAGGGTCGCGAGGGCGGCGTCCTTCAACTGGCTGAACGACCATTCATGCGGGTAGGAGATGAAGGGCACCCGCTCCGGCTTGATCACCTTGTAGGCGCCCTGGGAGCCGGCCAGTTCGGCATCGAGCTCCGTGTGAGCCAGGAACAGGCCGGAATCGACCAGGGCCTCGTATAGCCCGGATTCCATGAGGCGGTCGTAATCGTCTCGATACACCGGGTTGATCTGACGAAGAATCTCGCCCGATCGAACGAACACGAACCCGCTGGGATCGCGGAACGAGCTGGCAACGCGCTCGCTATCACTCATCCTTTGTGCTCTTTGAGGCCTTTGAGAAGAGCCCGCTCACGAATATTACCAGCCTCTTCCAGAAAATCTTGAAAGCGAAACCGCCGGCGACCAGCCCGGCTATAAGGATCTGAATCACAAAGCTGCCCGTACCTGGATCAAGGTAGGCATAGGCCGGCCGGCAGAGAACCAGCGCCAGCAGCACGACAAAACCGATTGCGTCGAACAGGCTCATTTGTCAATCCTCGTGCGAATGCGCTCGTGTTCCTTATTCGTTTCGCCGTTCTCGAACGCGTTTATAGAATGATTATCGGCATTAGGCAAGGGACTTGTAGTCTTTTTCCCTTTTGCCCCACGGCACGGCGGCACGTACCAGCAACGGTTCTCGCCCAAAACAGTTGCCGAGCCGGCCGACGACGCGCGAGGCTACGCGGGCAGGCCGTCCCGGATCACGGACTCCATGATCTCGCAGAAGCGGTCGATCTCGTCCGCGCTCGTGTAGATGTTCGGCGAGATGCGAAGACCGCTCGTCACGATGTTATGCTCTGCCGCGAGATACACGCTCAGCGCATCATGATCAACCCCCTTGATTCTGATGAGGCCGATGCCGCAGGAGAACTCGCGCTTGAGGCTTGTGGACAACTCGACGCGCTCGTGGCGGAGCAGCCGCGTCGCCCAGCGGTCGCGCAGGTAGCGCAGCCGCGCTTCCTTGCGCTCCGCGCCGATGGTCTTGTAGAACGCCGCAGCAGCAGCCACTCCGACCGGCATCGTCGACGGCGCCGTCCCGATGCGCTCGAACTTGCGGATGTCCCCGTCGTTCTCCTCCGGCGCCGCCATCAGCGGCCACACGTCCCGGATCCGGTCGCGCCGCACGAACAACATCCCCGATCCGCACGGCGCCTTCAGCCACTTGTGCAGGCTCGTCCCGAAGAAATCGCAGTCGAGATCGGCGTGTGTGAAGGCCAGGTGGCCGAACGACTGCGCCCCGTCCACCACCACCGGAATCCCCCGGCTTCGCGCCATTCGGACCACCTCGCGGACCGGCATGATCTGCCCGGTCATCATGATCACGTGCGACATGAGGATCATCCGCGTCCGCGGCGTGATGTGTTCTTCGAAGAGCGCCACCAGGGCGCCGGGGTCTTCCGAGATCACGGGGATGGGAAACTGCTTCAGTACCGCTCCGTCGCGCCGCTCCCGCTGCCGGAAGGTCATGAGCATCCGGAAGTATTCGGCGTTCGTGGTCAGCACTTCGTCGCCCGGCCTGAGATCGATACCGAACTGGCAGATCTCCATGCTTTCGGAGCAGTTCCTCGTGAGGGCGACTTCCTCGGGGTCGCACCCGAAGAGCTCGGCGAGCGCCCTGCGCGCCACCTCGATCTTGGGGCCGATGGTCTGCATCGCTTTGACCGGGTTCCGGTTCGCCCAGTCGAACTCGCGGCGGACCGCATCGGCGACGCAGTTCGGCATGGGGTTGTGCCCCGCGTTGTTGAAATGGGTCACCCCGGGGTCAACCGAAAACTGGCGCCGCACGACGGCCCAGAGCCCCTCGTCCGCCGCCGCCTGCTCGGGCGAACCGGTGCAGGAGGACATCGCCTCTTCAAGCTCTTCCATCCCCGGGGTCATTTTTCGACGTACTCTCCACGGGTCTCGGCCGAACAAATCGGTGTTGCTGACCGGGCTCCTATAATCGACTCAGGAGCGAAAGTCAAGGGCCGAGTCCTTGACCTTTGTCGCAGGGCTCCCTATCATCTCTTCCGGGCAAGCCGGCGGCAAATCGCACAGGTGGCACATGACCTCGGATTGCGGGCTGTACGTTCACGTTCCTTTCTGCCGGCGGAAGTGCCGGTACTGTGATTTCTATTCGCGCCCGCCCGACGGCGCCGGGGAGTTGGACCGCTTTGCCGAGGCCGTCGTTCGTGAGATGGAGCTGACGCAGGAAAGTGTTCGTCTGTGCGCACAGACGCACACATACCTCGGGCTCGGCACGGTGTATTTCGGCGGCGGAACGCCCTCGATGCTGGGCGCGGGCCGGCTGGCGAAGATACTGAGTGCGGCCCGAAAACGTTGGCAGATCGCGCCGGATTCGCAATGTGTTCATCTGGGCGTTCAGACGAACACATCTGCCAGCTCGCCGTTGCCCGAGATCACGATCGAGGCGAACCCGCTCGATGTCACGCCCCACTGGGCGGCCGGCGCGCTCGAAGCCGGCTTCAATCGCGTCAGCATCGGCGTGCAGAGCATCAACAACGATGACCTGCGCTTCCTCGGCCGGCTCCACCACGCCGGCGACGGCGTGCGCGCGGTCGAGACCGCCCGCGCGGCCGGGTTCGACGAGATCGGTATCGACCTCATCTACGGCCTGCCCGGCCAGACGGCCGGGATGCTCCGGCAGCGCGTCACGCGGGCAGTCGAATCCTGCCGGCCCGAGCACGTCTCGTGCTACCAATTGAC
>JBDREM010000162.1:0-4619 GCA_043819695.1 Planctomycetota bacterium | reverse complement strand
GCCACGAGCAGGAGCAGGTCGGGCCGGGCGCCGCGCACGGCGAGCGCGGGGGACAATGGTCGCCTGCAACAGCGCGGCAACCAGTAAAACGGCGATAACACGCAACCAGTACATAAGGGCCTGACGAACGGGGATCAGGTGCACCAGAACATTATGGTTTCCGGGGCTGAATGACGAATGACGAAGCCCGAATGACGAATCAATGACGAATGGGCAAATTCCGAATGTCGCGACACTTGAGACTCTGACGGCTTTGGTAGAGCCGCTGGCCAGCCGCGGGCGCCGTGGTCATTCGGATTTCGCCATTGATTCGTCATTCGTCATTGGTCATTCGTCACTTCACCTCGTACATTCGTCTGCGGCCCCGCTTCGCCGAGAGCCATAATCGTGAGCCGCACCCCAGATAAGACCCTTTAGATTTTGGGCTAAAGTTGGGCGGCATATCATGACGATATAGATTATGGACCGGCGGCTTGCCGTGGTTCCGCCGCCAGCTTATCCCTTAACATGCGTCTTGTCTGTTTAGGAGGTTGTTCCGATGGCACGCAGACGACTCTACGTTTTCGGCAGTATCATTATACTGGGCGTACTCATCGGCATCTTCTGCCTGCCCGACAGCGGCGAGCAAGATGCGGACAATCCTGAGGGCCCCCGGCAGGACGAGGTCGTCCGGGAGCAGGAACACCGGCCTCTGCTGCAGGCAGTCATCGGGCAGGAACCACCGTCACGCGCCAAGGAGCTTGTCGCAAAGGCGGCGGAGGAGCCGAAGGTGCAGGAGAAATACAAGCTGCTCGTCGAGGCGTACCAGGCGGACACTAAGGGCTGCTGGGGCGGCGAGGCCGCCGCTATGATCGGCGACATACACTTGCAGCTCAAGAACACCGAGCAGGCGCGGCAATGGTATGTCGTCGCCGGCCGCGCCGCCCTTGCCGCCGAGACGGCCGCAAGGGTCAAGGCCAAGCTCGCGGCCATCACCCCCGCCCGGAACACGGATCCTTCACGCATCAAGATGCTCACGTACAACGTCCAGCCGGGCGACTCGCTCTGGAAGATCGCCCGCCGCTACGCCACGACCATCGACGCCATCAAGAAGGCAAACGGCCTCACGCGCGACATTATCCGCGTCGACAAGAAGCTCAAGATCCCCAAGGGCCCGTTCGACGCGCTCGTCACCAAGAGCGACCACTCGCTGCAACTGCTCCAGGACGGCAAACCGGTGAAAGTGTACAGCGTCGGGCTCGGCAAGGACAACGGCACGGCGGCCGGCTCGTTCGTCGTGACGAGCAAGCTGATCGATCCGGTCTGGTACAGCGAAGAACACGGCCGCATTCCGCACGGCGACCCGCGCAACGTCCTCGGCAGCCGCTGGATCGGCTTCAACGGCCGCATTGGCGTCCACGGCACGAGAAAGAGCGACGAACACACCATCGGCAAAAACATGTCTGACGGATGCGTACGGATGCGCGACGCGGACGTGAAGGAGCTTTACGGCTTCCTTGTCGAAGGCAAGAGCAAGATCACGGTTGTCGACTAGTGGGCTGCCTGCTCGTCGCAAACATCGGCAATGCACGCGTGGCGCTGGGCACGTGCGCCCTCCCGCCGGCCGGGGAATGCCCGCAACCGACTTCGGCCCGATCTTTCCCCGCGCCAGACACCGACTCGTTCCTGCCTGATTTCGAGCCCGAGGCGCCCGTCGGCGCCGCAATCTTCGCCTCCGTGAACCCGCCGGCCGACCGCGCCGTCATCGGCTGGATATCCGAGCAGTTCGGCATCGAGCCGCTGCGTTTCCCGCTCGACGTCCCGCTCCCGATGGAGAACCGCTGCGAGCCGCCCGAAGCGGTGGGCAGCGACCGCCTCGCCAACGCTGTCGCCGCGCACCACGAGGCCCACGCGAAATGCCTCATCGTCGACGCCGGGACGGCCGTCACGGTGGACGCTGTTGCGGGCGACGAGGCCGCGTTCCTCGGCGGCGCCATTCTGCCCGGCATTGGCCTCGCGGCGCATTCGCTCGCCAAGGGCACCGCCCTCCTCCCGAACCTCACGGTAAAGGAGCGCGGGGCCGCGATCGGCACGTCGACGGCCGCCGCCATCTCGTCCGGGGTCGCCCGCGGCGTCGCGGGCGCCGTCGACCGGCTTCTCGCGGACATGACCGAAGAACTGGGCGGGTGCGAACAGGTGTTCCTCACCGGCGGCGACGCCGCCCGCATCGAGCGGCTCTGTAAGACGCCCATGACCCTCCGCCCGCACCTCACGCTGACGGGCCTCGCCCTCGCATGGACTGCCTGGTCCGCCGGTTAAGAACGCGTGCAGAAGAAGCTGGCCGCCGCCCGCCGCCTGAAGACCCGGGCTTCGTCCGTGCGGCCCCGGCGGGGCCGCAAGGGGGCAATCCCGGCAATGGCGCCGCGAAACCGGGCAACAATGATCCTGTGACGTACCCTGAGAAAAGGGCGCGCTGGAATATCATGGTTTCCGGGGCTGAATGTCGAATGACGAGGCACCTGCGTCACGCACGCCGACGCAGGTGCCCTGAAGGATACTCGAGAGCAGCTCCGCTGCGCAACGAAGCCCGAGCGGCGAATCAACGACGAATGCGCAAATGACGAATGTAGCGGCACTTGAGGTTCTGATGGCTTTGGTGGAACCGCTGGCCGGCCGCGGGCGCCTTGGTCATTCGTCATTTCACCTCGTATATTCGTCTGCGGCCCCGCTTCGCCGAGGAAAGCCGGGACAGCCAACGCGCAGTCCCGGTTTTCCCGCCCTGCTCAGCCAAGAACCATAATCCGTTCTCGCACCCCCTGAGAAAAGAACTGCTGAATTCGCGCTTGACGTTGCCCCATTGTGATGGCATATATTTATTGGATGGATGTACGGAGGAGGACAATGGACGAAGATCTCGACGTCGTTCCTGAGGAGGAGGACGGTTTGCGCGCGGAGACCGAGTTGGCAGAGGGCAACGAGCCGGTCGAGGTTCCCATGCCCGAAGACGACGAAGACTTGGACGATGACGAGGTCCCATCGCAAGAAGAGCTGAGCTTCTGCGAACTTTGCGGCGCCAGCGAGCAGGACGACGAGGAACTTCTGCGCTGCGAGGAATGCGGCCGCCTCCATTGCTCGGCCTGCCGCGAACTCGACGACGAGGGCAGCCCATATTGCTCGGACTGCTTCGACGAACTCGCGACACCGTAGCCGGCAGACCCCTCACAGCACGTCAGCAATCACTAACAGTCTGCCGGCCCGATTTCGCCCGCGACGAGTTCCTGCGCTTTTCCCGACGACTGCGAAGCCTCGAACGACGAGCGGCCGGCGCTCTCCGATCACTAACAGCGGAACTCCGCAGCCAGTCCGTCGGCGACCGCGAGGCCTTCGACCGTTGGGCGGAGGCGAGAGCCGGAGAGCGTCACGAGGCCGCGGTCCGCGGCGCCCTGCACTGCCGCGCGGTTCGTTCCGAGAAAGTCCCGCCCGAACCGCTGCCGGTAGGTATTAAGGTCGAGCCCGTCGGTCGTCCTCAAGGCGAGCATCACCATCTCTGAGGCGAGCTGCTCGTCGGAAAGCTCCTCGCGCCCTGCGGCCGGAAGCTCGCCGTTCTCGACGAGGGCGAAGTAGTCGGTCACGGACGACACATTCCATGCCCGGGCCCGCCCGTCGAACGAGTGCGCCGACGGCCCGAGGCCGATGTACGGAACATGCCGCCAGTAGTTGCTGTTGTGGCGCGAGCGGTGCGTGGCACGGCCATCGCTTCGGCTTCGCTCAGGACAGGCCTGGCCGTGTTCCTCCGGGCGTGAACGGCCAATGGCAAAGAAGGCATCGTCGCGAGCGAAGTTCGACACTTCGTAGGCCGGATAGCCGAGTTCGTCGAGCACCCGGTGCAATGCAACGAAGAGTTCGTATTCGTCGTCGCGCAAGAGGGGCCTGACGCGGCCCGCCTCCACGTCGTCTGCAAGGGGGGTGCCCGCCGTGTATGTCAATTGGTAGCACGAGACGTGCTCGGGCCGGCAGGATTCGACTGCCCGCGTGACGCGCTGCCGGAGCATCCCGGCCGTCTGGCCGGGCAGGCCGTAGATGAGGTCGATACCGATCTCGTCGAACCCGGCCGCGCGGGCAGTCTCGACCGCGCGCACGCCGTCGCCGGCGTGGTGGAGCCGTCCGAGGAAGCGCAGGTCGTCGTTGTTGATGCTCTGCACGCCGATGCTGACGCGATTGAAGCCGGCTTCGAGCGCGCCGGCCGCCCAGTGGGGGGTGACATCGAGCGGGTTCGCCTCGATCGTGATCTCGGGCAACGGCGGGCCGGCAGATGTGTTCGTCTGAACGTCCAGACGAACACATTGCGGGTCGGGCGCGACGTTCCAACGTTCTCGAATCGCGCCCAGTATCTTCGCCAGCCGGCCCGCGCCCAGCATCGAGGGCGTCCCGCCGCCGAAATACACTGTGCCGAGCCCGAGGTATGTGTGCGTCTGTGCGCACAGACGAACACTTTCCTGCGTCAGCGCCATCTCACGAACGACGGCCTCGGCACAGCGGTCCAACTCCCCGGCGCCGTCGGGCGGCCGCGAATAGAAATCACAGTACCGGCACTTCCGCCGGCAGAAAGGAACGTGAACGTACAGCCCGCAATCCGAGGT
>JBDREM010000161.1:0-4615 GCA_043819695.1 Planctomycetota bacterium | reverse complement strand
GCGAACCAAACCCGTCCTTCCGCCGGCGCGAACCGCAATTCGCAGCCCGTTTGCCGGTCTCTCTCTGCGCGGACGCAGAGGCCGAACTGCCGCGCGCCGGCCTCCGGGTTCACGCGGACCGTGATCCGCACGTCCTGCGGGACCCCCGCCAGGGCGCCGGCCGCAGAGCCGTCTGCCGCTCGGAGGCGGATGGTCGAGCCCTCGGCGGATGCGTCGCCCACTGACGGCTCGAACGGGAGAGCCAGCGCCGCGCCGCTCGCGGGGATCATCTCTTCGAGCCACTTCGTCCCCAACGTGCCGTCGGGATGCTGAATGATCTCGCGGACGAGCAACTCGCCGGCGTAGAAGGTGTACGGCGGCTCGGGCGTGAAGCCCACCATGATGTACCGCCCCTTGAACGCGGCGACCTGGGCGACGCGGATGCCGTCGCGAAGCGTCTCGTGCGGCGGCTCCATCCACGACGACGACGTCTCGATCGGCTCGAGCGACCTCCAGTGGCGCCCGCACGAGGTGAAGTAGTACCAGTCGTTCCACCTGAAGTAACTCGTGCAAACCCACCACGGCGGCGTGCCGAGCGGCGACCGTTCCTCCCAATGCGTCAAGTCGTCGGACTTCCAGACCTTCCAGTTCGAGAGGCTCAGCAGGAAGCCGCCGTCCGTTTCATTGGGATAGACATCGGGGTTGATGTCGTTCATCTGGAAGAAGTTCGGCACGAACAGCGGCTCGGGCTCTTTCTCGAAATGAATGCCATCGTCGCTGGTTGCCGCGAAGACGGCGTCGCCGCGGTTCGGGTTGTCCTTGAACCAGGCTCGCCTGTCGTGCTTGATGTAGAAGAGATGGTACCGTCCCTCGTGGTGAACGAGGCAGCCCGTCCCCAGGCAACACTCCCATGGCTCGGTGATGTCCAGCGGGCGCGGATGCTCCTTCCAGTGGACGAAGTCCTCGGTGCTGACGTGTCCCCAGGGAGACCCCAGCATGCCCCACTTTCCCGTGCCGTGACCGCGGTCGGACAGGAAGAGGACGTGAAAGGTTCCGTCGTGCGAGAACGCCATGCAGTCGCCGACGAAGATGTTGTACCCGCGGGGACGCCAGTACTGCGTCACCGGCCTTGGCGGCCCGAGGATCTCCACGTCGCGCCGCGCCGCCTCCCCGGCGCCGCCGCTCAGCGCGAGCACTTCGTCATCGCTCAGCGCCCGGTCCCACAGCGCCACGTGATCGATCTGTCCGTGAAAGCCGGAGAGCAGCGTGCCGTCCTCGAAGCCGGCCCCGATCAGGAAGGGTCCACAGAACGCGTGCAGGTCGCCGTGCGGCCAGTCCTCGTCCAACAACACGCCGTCGACGAACATCTCGAGCTTCGCCCGGTTGAAACGCACCACGACGTCGAGCCAGCGGCCGGAGCCGATGAGTTCGACGGGCACCTGGAGCCGCAGCACGCCGTTGACGAAGTCCCCTTTCCTGGACGGTGTGTACTTGGCTTCACCGTCCGCGACGAAGGTGAACCAGTTGGCCGTCTCTTTGCGCGTGAGGTAGTCCGCGTGGACGCGCTCCTTGAGCGGCGTCGTCCGCCAGAGGAACTCGACGGCCTTGCCTTCACGAATCCGTTTCCGTTGCGGGAACCCGACCGCGCGTTCGTTCAGGGGCACCGGATAGAGAATCTTGCCGAACGCGTCGCCCGGCGCGTGCCTGGCAAACAGCGGCGTCGCCCACGTACCCGAGGAATCCCGGAGCCGGACGCAGAACGTCATCCGGTCACCGCCGAGCCGCACCGCCCGGGCGCCGGGATCGCCGGCGATCAGGTAACCACCTTTGAAATGCGCGACCCGGCCGTCTCCGCCGCGGCGCAACGACGCCTCGCGCTCGGCCCCGGCGAGCTCGACGCCGAGCGTCACATCGCCCTCCGCCGCGAGCCGGAACGGCGCCCCGGCGCGCCCGCCGTCGTCGCCCATGTGCCAGACCGCGACCGCATCCGCAAAGGGCGAGGAGTCGCTTGCTTCACGTGGCATAAGTGGGATTCCCCTCTCGGCTCCATCATAGCACGAGGCTGGCGGGCCAACGCTTGACACGGGCAAGTCACGTGCGATATCTCGCGCCGCGCAAGGGACACCAGGATTGTACCTTCGCGCGGCGTCACGTCAAGAACCGGTTCTGCAGAACCCGGAAACGCGCAGGTACATAGTACCCCCCTGACAGGGGCGGGGCGGGGTGTGCGGGCAGGCGATGTGGCGGCTCCGGAGGGAGCCCGGAGGGCGACCGGAGTGGCCGCCACATCGCTCGCGGCGGGCATCGCCCGTCGCCTCTCCACCATGAAAAAAACCTCCAGAATGTGGCATAGTCACCAATGGCACTAACATACTAATCCCGGCACCAAAGAGTTTGCACAAAGCCGCAACAGCGCTCATTGCCAAAACGGCAGGCAGAGGCCTTCTGGACACCGCATGTTGCCAATCCGCCCGGCACCGGTCTCGGCTCAATGTGCAAACAATTATGTGTCGCGCGTAATAAGGGGCTCGGCCCGTGTCGCAGAGCTCCGCTCGTAATCGTAATCTTACTCCTATTGAGCCCTGCATAGATAATGGAAAGCCGTGCGAAGGTGTAAAATGAGGAAAAACGGGAAAAGGCCTCGTGTCCCATGTATATCGCACGGGTGATGACGGAGTGTTGCCGTCGCGGCGATCTCGCCCGAACCGGCTGTTCGCCTGCACGTGCCGGCGAACGCCCTGCTAGAACCACAGTATGCAGCTGCTGGAGGCATTGTGTGGATGTGTGCGTCTGTGCGCACAGACGAAAACACCGCTGGTTGGCTGGTGTGATCGAGCCGCATGCTGCCGACGCACCCGCATATCCCGCGGGCCGAGAGACAGCTCATCCACGGCGATATGAGGCGCGCACTTGCCGAGATCGCGCTTGGTCCTTCACAGGCACTTCGCGGCGTTGCGGCGCCTGAGATGGTCGTGGGACACGAGGCATAATCTTAATCGTAATCATAATCTCTTAGCTGAGGAGGGATTACGATTAAGGGCCTCGAACAGAACGTTGGTGGGGCAGGCATTCCGCGCGCCCTGCGGGCGGGGCTGCCCGATGGCAGACAGCGGCTGGAGTGTGTCGGCGAGGAGTCCCGCGTGCGGACCGCGATGAGCTTGCCGCCGGACGTCGCAACGGCCGCCCCGAACGTCGTCCCGCCGATGTCCCACCGGAGAATCACTCCCCCGTCCGAGAAACCAGTTCGTCCGAGAGTTCAGGCAACCGCCTCGGTCAGCTCGATCATCGTTTCGTAGTTGCGGAGCGTGAGCGGCGTTATCGTGCGCCCGTAGGGGCAGGCCGACGGCATCAGCACGAACGCGCCGCCGTCTTTGTTCGGCCCCTCGCGGAGCGCCGTTTCGACTTTGACGGCGAACTCGTCGTTCGGCAGCGCCTCGATGTCGCTGACCTCGATGTTGCCGAACAGAATGAAGTCCTCGGGCAAGCGTTCGCGGACGTGCGCCAGCGTGACGTCGCCCTGTGTCGGCGGCTCGACGGGATCGAGCGCCTTGCAGCCGGTCGCAAGGATGTGGCTGAGGATGTCCTTGAGCCGGCCGTGCGAGTGAATCCGCGCGATGCCGCCGTGCTTCTGGATCGCGTCGACCATCGGCTCGTCGTAGCGGGTGACGTATTCTTCGAAGAGGCGTGGCGGGAGATAGGGCGGCGAGGCATACTCGGGCCCGCAGATGCGCCAGAGCCGGCCGGGCAGCGCCTCGGCGACCGCGTCGATCCTCGGCTGGATGACGCGCGCGGCCCGCTCGAGCGCCCTGTGAAAAAGCTCCGGCTCGCTCAGGGCGACGACCGTGAACGTGCCGAGGTCGAAGAGCGGCGCGATCGAGCAGATCGGATCGCCGGTGTCGAGCCCGACGATCCCGCCGTCGCCCATCGCCTTCTCTCTCTCGAGGAACGGCCCGACGTCGGGCTCGCTCGGCGCGCCCTGCTCGGGCAGTTCGAGCCACGCCTTAAAGTCGCCGACGTCCTTGAGAAGATGCTCCGTGGTCCAGACCGTGTAGACGTCGGGATCGCACCGAGTCTGCGACGTCAGGGTGCGGCCGGCCGCCTTGATCGTCGTCTTTGTGTGGCGTCTGCCGTCGTCGTCCGTCCATGTTTCCGAGGTCGTGAGTTCGGCAAGCGGATTCGGCGGCCAGGTTCTGAACGACGGGCCGCTCAGTTGGATGCAATCGGCCTTGTCCCGCGTCAGGTCGAGCAGCGGCCGCCAACTCGGGTCGTTGAAGACGTTGAACCGGTCGGCGTTGTCCGGGTCCTGGCTGACACCGTCGAGTTCGTAGAAGCACACGGGCGGGCGGTCGACCGGGTTGCCGCGAACGGTCGCCATCAGGCGTTCGCGTCGGGTCATGCATTCGCTCCGGTTGACTGTCGTGCGCCCTTCGACGAACATTCTGTCATTTCCGGGGGTGCGTTTCAAGAGCCGGCAAGTGTTTCGGGGCTGGCTTGGCCTGATGATCCATGAAAACGCCTTCCGGCCCGAAGACCGGAAGGCGCTTCTATCGTTGTGATCGTTTACGCGCTTCGGCGGCGTCGGAAGAGCTGCGCTCCTCCGAGCAACAGCAGTGCCAACGGCGCGGGCTCCGCAACG
>JBDREM010000160.1:0-21179 GCA_043819695.1 Planctomycetota bacterium | reverse complement strand
CGGGGCTGACAACCAGGTAGGTCGTGACTACATGGCCAGTTCGACCGGAGACCACCACGAGAAGCCGTCTCGACGCTGATCCTCCGCGAAACTCCCCGAAAATCGCTCGAAAATTCTCACAACTGTTGAACTTGGGCTAACCCCTGACCCCTGACCCCTGTTCCCTGTTCCCTGACCCCTCACCCCTCACCCCTGCCTCTCGGGCTCCCTCACCATCTGCAAACACGCGTAGACGGCGAGGAGGGCGGCGTCGCTCTGCGGCTCGGGCCGGTTGAGGTGGACCTCGACGATGGCCTCGATGATGTTGAACGCGGCCGCGGCCTTGGGCGTGTCGATCCGCTCGGCGACGCGCCGCGCGAGCCGCCGCACGGCACGCAGGCAGCCGGCGACGTCGTGCTCGTCATAAAGCCGCTGGATGCGCCAGGCCGACGCCTTGGCCGTCACGGGCGAAACGTGCATCGACGCGGACTCCAGGATCTCGGTCAGCATCCGCCGCATGCCCCGCCCCTCACGAAGCTGCTCCTTGCCGATGATGCCGTGCAACTCGTCTTCGGCGCCGACCGTCGTTTCGAGCACATGATCGAGCGACTCTTTCAGCGCGCCGCGGGCGGAGCCGTTCATCAGTTCGCGCATCAAGCCGACGTGCTTCTTCTTCTCCTCCGGCGGAAGCAACCGGCCGAGCGGGAGCAGTGCCGGCAATATGCGCAACGTGTTGGTCCGCAGAATCCGTTCGATCCGCGGCATCGCGGCGTCGGCTTTGGTGTCGGGGATCCTGTGCCTGAAGATTCGGACGGCTATGATGTTGAGTATGGCGAAGCAACCGATGATAACGTGTGTGCCGGTGAGCTTGGTGCCGATGAGCGGCAGGAATATGTCGCTCGCGGGATTCGTATAGATGTAGATGAACCGCCCGGAACAGAGGCCGAGCGCTCCCATCAGGCCGAGCACCGCCGTGACCTGCGCGAAGTACATCGACCGGTGCTTCTCGGGCGCGACGTTCATGGTAAGGACGCTTCCCGCGAGAATGGACCCTCCCCAGGCAATGGCGTGCCACACCTGGGCGACCGCCATCACGGTAAGGAACACGGCCGGCCGGCCCTGCGGCAGGAACATGTAGTAGATCATCCCCGTCGCGATCATCGTCTGGCAAATCACGAAGACGGTCCGGTATCCGACGCGTTCGCCGGCCGCCCGCCAGAGAAAGGAGCCCGGCACACTGAACGCCAGATGCACGGCCGTCATCCCGGTGATCCACATCGCGGTCATTCCGAGTTCCTCGACCCGGTACATCAGGGGGAACGGGCCGAGCAGCCCGACGCCGAACGTGTTGAGCATCTGAAAAATCATCAGGTTCCGGAAACCGGCGTGCCGCCACGGCGCCGCCAGCATTGACAGCGACCAGGGGCTTTCCTCATGCTCCGGCATCGGCCGGTCACGAACGAATGAGTGGATCACGAGGTCGAGTTCGCCGATCACAAACGCAATGCCGAAAACGATCAGGTAGCCCGAGGGATTGTCCTGCCCGAACGCGTCGATCAATCTGCCGGCGAACACGAGCGGGACGATGTTGACGAACGTGACCATCGCATGTCGGATGGCGAAGAACCGCCCGCGATGTTCGCTCGGCACGATGTCGGCCACCCACGAGAACCACGCACTCGCCCCAAGTGCATCGAGCCCGGCGCGGGTGACAAGCGCCACGGCCAGGAAGAGCAGCCGAACGTCGCCCTCGCCCTCGCCGGTAATGAACGGCAACAGCGCGATCGCCGGGACCGCCAGGCGAGCCAGCGCAAAGCACGTCAGGCTCATCAGCTTCCGGCGCCGGAAGTGCTCGGTCAGGTATGCCGAGACAAGGTGCAGAACCCCTGTTAATGAGACAGCCGCAGCAACGAGAGTCCAGGTTTCTTTCGGAATATTCAGGCAGCGGGTGACGAACAGGACGAGGATTTCGCCGAGCGCGAGCGTGAAGTACACGGACCCCACCACGCCGGCGATGTTGACCAGCCAAATGTCTCTCTTGACCTGCCTGTCCATCAGGCGCGCGCCGGCTCCGGCGCGTCCTATATCGAGCCGGTATGGAAACAGGCCCGACGCGGACGGCCCGCGAAGGGCTCGCATCCCATACAAGCCGAAACCGCGCGCAGGGTCAAGCTTTTTTCAATCTTGAGGAATAAAAGTCGGGCGCGGAGCCGCGGCTACGGCCCGCCGTTCCGCAGGATGGTCTTCCGCTCGCCTAGCTGATTCTCGATGACGATGCCCGAGTACTGCTTCGCTATGCCGTCCTTGTGCTCGGTGTGCGTGATGATGTCGGCCAGGTGGTAGCCCGTCGAGAAGTCGACGAGGACGACGTGCTTCGCGCCTTCGGCGGGCTCGATCTCGACCCGCCGCGGGCCGCCGATCCGGCCGGCCTCGCCGGTGGCCGGGTCGCGCTCCCGGACCATGAACGTCTGGCGGCGAAGCTTGTCGCCGTGCAGCTTCTCGACGACGATGATGGCGAGCTCCTTGTTGTCGCCGCCGGTGTAGTAGATGTGGAAGTCGGCCGGCGAGCCGGTCGCAACGTCCGAGAGCTTGCCCTCGACGAGCTCGCCGCCGTCCTCGGTCCGCGCGGCCGCGGCCACCGCGTACTGATACTCGGCGCCGATGCCGAGCCCTGCGTCGCGGAACACGTACCTCTGGATGTTCTCGCCGATGACGGGGAACCGGCCGATGAGGGCGAACTCGGTGTCGCCGGGCGCTCGGCGGTAGATGCCATACTCGACGATCGGGCGCTTGCCGTAGCGGACGGGCTTCCACGTGAGCAGCACGGCGTCGATGTCGGGCCGCGCGATGAGCCCGGTCGGCGCAGGTGGGCCCTCGACCTTGTCCGTGCGCGGCGTGGCCGCCGCGCCGGCCTTCCCGGGGCGCTGCCCCGGAATGACGGCGTCGCGCGGCGTGACGAGGACGTCGTTCGGCTCGCCGGCGCCGCGCCGGACGAGTTCGCGCGGCTCGCGCGGCCCGGGCGCCCTGCTCGCGACGGCGGCCCTGAGGTCCGCCGGCCACCATGGGCGCCGCGCCGCGGTGTCGAACGCGGCCGGCTCGGGCATTGGGTCTGCGATACCGACGACGATCCGGTGGCCGGACTGGACGGCCGTGGCCAACGAGTCCTTCACGAGCAGCACGGTACCCTCGTAGACGAGAAGCTCGAGCTGCGGCCCATCGGGGGCGGCGTGGGCGGCGGGCAGGATGTGGACGCGGCCGAGCAGGCCGAGTTCAGCCGGAATGCCGGAGAGCGCGATCTCGATCTCCGTCGGCCCGGCCGCCTCGGTCCGTTCCACCGCCGCGACCACGTTGGCCACGGGGGTGAGGATGTTGAGCGACCGGCTGAGGCCGGGTAATCTGGCGTGTATCCGGCCGCGCTGCATCTTGACCTCGAAGCTGCCCCCGGCCGCCTCACGCAGGAAAACGAGCGAGGTGCCTGCGTCGAGGTCGAACCGGCTGTCGGCGTCGACGATCAGCGTGCCGGCGTCAGCGCCGCCGCAGCGGACGCGGTCGCCGTCGCGCAGCATCGTGTACGTGGCGAGCGGCGCCCAGTCCTTCCCGGGATGCTGGATCTCGAGCGGGCCGGCGCACGCGGTGACCCGCGCCAGTGGTGCGCCGGGCCGGCGGCCCGAGACGAACATGCCGACGGAGATCGCGATCAGCAAACCGGCGGCCGCGGCCAGGCCCGCCCAACGCAGCGGCGTCCACCGAACCCGGACGGGCCGCTCCTGGAGCGACTGCCACAGGCTGGCGCACAGGTGCTCGGGCGCTTCGTCGGCGGTGAGCGCTCCGCGGAGCAGCTCCGCCTCGCGCTCCATCAGCCGGACGTCTTCGGCGCACTTCTCGCAGACACTCAGGTGGTTGTCGACGCGGCTCACGTCGGCCGAGCCGAGCTCGCCGTCAACGTACCGGCCGAGCAGAGACCGAATTTCCTTGCACACGCTCACTTCATCTCTCCCGGGGCGCCCCGGCCCCTGCGCTCTTGCCCGGCCCTCTCAGGAGCTCTTGCCTGATCTTCTCTTTGCCGCGAAAGATCCGGGCTTCCACGTTGCCCAGCGACAGGCCGAGCGCTTCGCCGATCTCCCTGTAGCGCAGGCCCTCGACGTACCGCAGGTGCAACACTTGTCTATACCTCGGCGGGAGCGTGTTTATTGCATCCCGCACCTCTGTAACTTCGATATTCCGCTGGTATACTTCCAGCGGCGAGGCCTCGTGACTGAGCGTAACTACAGGCAAATCCTCGTTATCCAGCGACACGCTCGCCTGTTGCCGGCTGCGGGTCCGCAGCTTGTTCTTGCACGTGTTCGACGCAATCGTGTAGAGCCACGTCTTGAAGCTGTATTTCGCGTTGAAGCGGTGCGCCGCCCTGTAAACCTTGATGAACACGTCTTGTGCGACTTCTTCGGCGTCCTGTGGCGAGCCGATCGCCGAGCGGGCATATGCAAAGATCGCTCTCTTGTAACGGCGCACGAGCTCCTCGAACGCGGCCACGTCCGCCTGGCAGCACTTCACGAGCTGTTTGTCGCTCATGGGCATACGCTCGGGCTCACTATTCATAATACACGCCCGACGCAGAGCTTATTGCAGATTCCTAGGTGTGGCCGGCGGGCGGCCGGGCGGGATTCGCCGGCTGATCGCCGCTCATGCCGGCTCGCCGTCTTCGCCGATTCCCAACTCGCCGAGTTTCTGGTTGATGTAGCCGAGCATCTTTTCCTGGGCCTCGGCGTCGGCCCAGCCGATCCACCAGAACTCCACGCCGATGTCGAACTTCTCCGCCTCGTCCGACGGCTCACACCAGACGACCTTGCCCAGCGAGACGACCGGCGTGGGCAGATGGGCCAGCGTCATTTCCATGGCGATCGTCTCGCCGGGCTTGAGCGGCTCGTCCGAGGCGAAGCACATGCCGCCGCCGCTGATGTTCACCGCCACGCCACGCTCCTGCAGCGGGCTCATCGCCGTGTTCTGAACGACGTGGTACTTCACATTGCAGCTTTCCTTGACGCGCGGGTACTTGCGCTCGCGCAGCTCTTTGTCCTGATCGGCCATGTTCACATCTCCTGCCGCGAGCCCCGCGTGCCTCGGCACCCGCGGTTCCTCTCCCCGCTCGGCCCGACAACGCTGCTTCAATTCTACACCCGCTCCCCGAAATCCGAAAGCGCAAATAGCGCGTCAGCCGCTCAGGCGCCGGACGATGTCCTTGAACTCCCGGCCGCGCTCCTCGAAATTCTTGAACATGTCGTAGCTCGTGCACGCCGGCGAGAGGAGCACCACGTCGCCCGGCCGCGCAAGGCCCGCCGCCGAAGTTACCGCGTTCTCGAACGAGGTCGCGCGGACCTTCGTCAGGCCGGGCGCCTTCGCATCGAGAAGCGCGGCGAGCCGGTCGGCCATCTCGCCGACGAGGACGACGGCCCGGCATCGAGCCGCTTCCGCCGCGATGCCGTCGTACTCGGCGCCCTTGTCGCGCCCGCCGAGAATGAGGACGGTCGGCTCGTCGAACGACCGGAGCGCCGCGACCGAGGACGCCGGCGTCGTCGCCTTCGAGTCGTTGAAGTACCGAACGCCGCCGGCCTCGCGGACGAACTCGAGGCGGTGCTCGGCGCCCTCGAACTCGGCCAGGCGCTCGCCGGCCGCGCGGAGATCGGCGCCGGCCGCGGCGCACGCCGCGACGGCCGCCGCCGCGTTCGACACGTTGTGCGCGCCCGGCACCTTCAGCCCCGCGACGTCGAGCACAACCGTCTCATTGCCCTGCAGCCGCGCGACGATCTTGCCGCCGCGTACGAACACGCCGTCCGGCAGCTCTTCGAGCGTGCTGAAGAGCAGCACCGGCGCGGCACAATCGCCTGCCCAGCCGCGAAGGACTTCGTCGTCGTAGTTGAGCGCTGCCACGCCATCCGGCGACTGGGCCGTAACGATGTGCTTCTTCGCCGCGACGTAGCGCCCCATCGAGCCGTGCCAGTCGATGTGGTTGGGCGAGATATTCGTGACGACCGATATGTCCGGCGCGCGGCCCGTCGGCACCAGCCGATGAAGCTGCGCGCTCGACAGCTCGAGCACGACAACGTCCTCGCCGGACATCTCGTCCAACTCGCCCAGGAGCGACCGGCCGATGTTGCCGCCGACCCACACGCGCGGCCCTGCGAGCGCGTGCCCGATCATCGAGACAGTCGTCGTCTTGCCGACGCTCCCCGTCACGCCGATGATGCGGGCGGGGCACCGCTCGAAGAACAGATTGATCTCGGTCGTGACCGGCACGCCGCTTTGTCGCGCGAGCTCGACGAACTCGTTGCCGGGTTTCACCGCCGGGTTGACCACGACCAGGCCGGCGCCGGTGAAGTCTTCCGGCCGGTGCCCGCCGAGGTGATACGTGACGCCGTCGCCGAGCGCCGCGACCGGCTCGGCCAGGTTCTCCGGCGCGTCGAGATCGGTGACGGTGACGGCCGCGCCCTGCCCGAGAAGGAACTTCGCGACGCCGGAGCCCCCGCCGAAGCGGCCCAGCCCCATCACCGTCACGCGCTTTCCCTTGAGTTGCATACGCCTCATCGGCCTCACACGACCCGGAGCTTTGGCCCGCGCCGACTGTACCATCCGCGTGCGACGCGGTCAAGTTCGCGGATGATTGTGACCGTTCCAATGTCCGTGTGTTGCTGTAGCCGAGGGCACTGACCTCGGCCGTGCCGCCCTCAATGCGGGCGGCCACAGAAACAGCGCACTAAGCAGATCGGGACCACACGGACATTGGAACGGTCAAGATGATTTGGCTTGACCACGCAGGACACAACGGGCATAATCATCACGGCGGAGTAGGATTAGCGGAGGAGAGGGAAAGAATCATGAGCAATATCTTCGAGAACGTGCTGGGCCTGATCGGCCGTACGCCGCTCGTCAGGATCACGAAGCTCGCCGAGGGCGTCGGCGCGACGGTCGCCGGCAAGATGGAATGCATGAACCCGTGCGGCAGCGTGAAGGACCGCATCGCGCTGAGCATGGTCGAGGCCGCCGAGAAGGACGGCAAGCTCGAGCCCGGGAGCGTCATCATCGAGCCGACCTCGGGCAACACGGGCATCGGCCTCGCCTTCGTCGGCGCGGCAAAGGGCTATCGGGTCATTCTCACGATGCCCGACTCGATGAGCATCGAGCGCCGAAACCTGCTCGTGATGCTGGGCGCCGAAGTCGTCCTCACATCCGGCATCGAGGGCATGCCCGGCGCCATCTGCAAGGCCGAGGAACTCGCGAGGTCGACGCCGAATGCTTTCATCCCGCAGCAGTTCGAGAACCCCGCCAACCCGGACGCCCACCGCAGGACGACGGGCGAGGAGATCTGGGCCGACACCGACGGCGCGATCGACATATTCGTGGCCGGCGTCGGCACGGGCGGCACCCTCACCGGCGTGGGCGGGCTGCTGAAAGAAAGAAAGCCCGGCGTGCAGGTCATCGCCGTCGAGCCCGCCGATTCGCCCGTGCTCGCGGGCGGAAAACCCGGCCCGCACAAGATCCAGGGGATCGGCGCGGGCTTCGTGCCCGGCGTGCTCGATACCGACATCATCGACGAGATCGTGGCGGTCACCAACGACGACGCCGCGGAGACGGCGATCGCGCTCGCGCAGAAGGAGGGCATTCTCGGCGGCATCTCGGCGGGCGCGAACGTCTGGGCCGCGCTCCAGGTCGCCAGGCGGCCCGAGAACAAGGGCAAGCTCATCGTCACCATCATCTGTGACACCGGCGAACGATACCTGACCGTGCCGTTCGTGCAGGAGATCGCCAGACGAAAAAAGTGACCGGCGCCGGCCGCTGAGTTTATCGGCGTTCCGCCGCTTGCTCATTCGCCGCGGGGCCTGATCGGAATCTGGCATTCGACAAGGCCGTCGTGGTAGAGCTCGAGCGCCGGGCCCGCGGCTTCGACGTTGTTCGTCTCCATCCACCTCGCCATCTTCGGATAGATCTTGATCGGCGCGAGCGACGGGTGCGCCTCGAGCCGCGCGGCCAGCACGTCGCGCCTCGGCACGTGCTCGATCAGCAGCGGCTCCTCGACGGTCAAATCCCCCTTGAGAATATGTCCCCCCTTGCTTCGCAGCTTCTCCTTGGCGACCTTGTCCGGGTTGTCGTAGTAGAGCCCGCACGGGACGCCCAACTGATCCTCGGCATCCTTCAGCAGCTTGCGCACCTCCAGGATTTTCTTCGCGACGCCGGGGTACGGGCCGGTGTGCGGCAGGCAAACGATGCGGTACGGGCCAAGGTCTTCGCGCGCCAGCTCGACGCTGTTGAACGCGCCGAGGAAATACGCGGCCACGGCGATGAAGACGATGAGACCGCACGTCGCGCCGGAGATCAAAGTCAGCACCTTCTTGAGCATCGGGCGAACCCCCTTTTTTCGCTGCTCGCGGCCGCATTCTAGCGTTTACCTTCGGTGGCGGCAACCGCGTTACGCCGTGGCCGTCGTACGCGGGCGCCGTTTTTGAGTTGCGCCGCAGCCGAGATGTTCCTATCATCTTGGCCGCGGGCACCACAACAGGCAGCGTCGAGGAAGTTAATGGCGACAACTTGGGGCAAACCGGATCGCTCGGTCCTCGGGCTGGGGATGTTGGTCGTCGCCGCGGGCGCGGGCCTGATGTGCACCGAGCTCGTCGGCGGAATGACGATCGCGCCGTACTTCGGCAGCAACGTGTTCGTCTGGGGCAGCGTGATCGGCGTTTTCATGGGCGCGCTCAGCCTCGGCTACGTGCTCGGCGGGGCGGTCGCCGACCGGAAGCCGGGCGCGCGGCCGCTCGCGCTGCTGGCGGCGCTCGCCGGCCTGCTCGTGATGGCCGTGCCGCTGATCTGCCCGCCGGTCTGCCGGGGACTGCTTAGCGTCGACCTCGGCCGCTTTCTCAACGTGCTGCGGCCGCTCGCCGCCGTCGTCCTTATCTATTTCCTGCCGACGATGTTCTTCGGGATGCTCCTTCCGATCGCCGTCCGCGTCGCGTCGACCACGCTCAGCGCCGTCGGCCGCGTCGTCGGCCGGCTCTATGCGCTGAACGCACTGGGCAGCGTTGCGGGCGCGGTGGCGACGATGTTCCTGCTCGTGCCGTTCTTCGGCAACCGTGCGATCCTGTTCGGCTGCGGCTCGGCGATGATCCTTGCGGCCGGCGCGTGCGCGCTTCTTCTGCGGAGAACGGCGCCCGGCTCCGCCGGCCCCGCCTCTCGGCCGGCCGGGGAGCCGGGCGAGGCCGGGCCGGTGGCCGGCCTCCGGCCGCTCCTCTTCACGTGCGGGCTCGTCTTCATGGGGCTCCAGGTCGTCGGCGGCGCGGAGATCGCGCCGTACTTCGGCAGCAACATCTTCGTCTGGGGCAGCGTGATCACGCTCTTCCTCTGCGCGCTTGCCGTCGGGTACCGGCTCGGCGGCCGGCTCGCCGACCGGCGCCCGACGATGATGACGCTCGCGACCGTCGTCGTCGCCGCCGGCGTCGCAACGCTCCTCATCCCGCTGCTTGCGCCTTGCGTGTGCTCGGCCCTCGCGGGCGTGTCGTTCGCGGGCAGGTACAACATCATCGTGCAGTCGCTCCTTGCGTCGGCCGCGCTCTACCTTGTTCCAACGATGCTTTTCGCGATGGTCGCGCCGTTCGCCGTCCGGCTCTCGACGCAAGACGTCAGCCAGGTCGGCGGCGTGGCCGGCAACCTTTACGCGCTCTCGACGTTCGGCAACGTGGCCGGGGTGCTCCTGACGACGTTCGTGCTGATATCAGCGGTCGGCAAGACGCGCCTGCTTGCAGGTGCGGGCGTGCTTGCCGTGGCCGTGGCCGTTCTGGCCGTGTTCCTGCACAACCGCGCGGCGGGCGAGCGGCGCCAGCCCGTGCTCGTGTCGGCAATTCTCATCATAGTCGTGGTCCTGTTCGCCTGCATTCCCAAGCCGCCGCTCGTGCCGGTCGCGACCGGGTCGGAGAAGGTGCTGGGCGTTGTGGCGGCCGAGACCGGCGGCGAGTGGTACTTGATCGACCGGGGCGACGAGACTCACCTCTTGCGGCGCGTCCGCGCCGAGCGCGAGTCGCCCTACCACCACATCGCCGTGATCGAGCGAGGCAAGATCACGGCCGACGTGCTGGGCGCGAACGCCTTCAAAGACAACGTGGTCACGACCAGGAGCGGCCGCAAGATCATTGTGTCGCCGGCAAGGCCGTACTTCGACGGGCGCGAGTGGGTCACCCCTGTGAACGATCGGGCGCTGAGGTTCGATCAATACGTCGAGAGCTCGCTCGTGCTCGACGCCGCCGCCCGTAAGACCGCGCGGCCGCACAAGGCGGGCACGACGTACACCGACCTGCTCCACCTGCCGTTCCTGTTCAGCCGGGAGATCAAGAGCGTGGCGATCATCGGCGGCGGCGGCGGAGTCGTCCCGACGATCTTCCAGAACGCATACCCTGGCATCACGATGGACGTCGTCGAGATCGATCCCGCCGTCGTGGACGTCGCAAAGGAGTGGTTCGACTTCACGCCCGGCGAGCGGCTGCGCGTGCACGTTCAGGACGGGCGGATGTTCATCCACAACTCGAAGGACAAGTACGACGTCATCATCCTCGACGCCTACACCGCCGGCGGCCGCATACCGTTTCACCTGACGACGACGGAGTTCCTCAGCGAGGTCCGCGATCACTTGAAGCCGCGCGGCGTCGTCTTGATGAACACGATAAGCGCCGTTTCAGGGCCTGCGAGCAAGCTGTTCCGCGCCCAGTACAAGACCTTCAAGGAGGTCTTCGGCACCGAGCACGTCTACGCCTTTCCCAAGTGGCGGGCGGGCAAGATGCCGGACATGTCGACCAACGTCATCCTGATCGCCACGGGCCGCGGGCACCCGCGGCGCCTCGGCCGCCCGGAGCTCGAACAGAGGGCCCGAGACTGGACGGCATCGGGAGCGGTGAAAATGCCGTCGCTCGCCGGCGACGACGGATACGTCTCGAACATGCTCACGGTGCCCGAGCTGAAACAGGTCAGGCAGGACGACGTCCCCGTCCTCACCGACGACTACGCGCCCGTCGACATGATGGTCGTCGAGTAATCCCACCTTCTCCTCTCACTCTTGCTCTTACTCTTACTCTTACTCTTACTCTTACTCTTGCCCTTACTCCTGATCGTAATCTTAATCGCTCTCTCCCCCGTCGCTCCGCCATCTCACTGGATTACGATTGAGATTATGATTATGATCAGGGCGAACGAATTGCGGACGGGCAGCGTATGGGCGAACTGTACCCGGATCACATCCTCGTCTCGGTCACGCAGCCGGGCCAGTACGTCGGCGGCGAGCGCAACGCGGTCGTCAAGGACCACGCCGGCGTCAAGCTGACGTTCGCGCTCGCCTATCCCGACACGTACCCCCTCGGCATGTCGCACCTCGGTCTGCAGATTCTCTACGCGATCCTCAACGCGCGCGGCGACGCCGCCGCCGAGCGCGCCTTCGCTCCGTGGACGGATATGGAGAACGAGCTTCGCGCGGCCGGCGAGCCGCTCAGGTCGCTCGAGACGCATACGCCGCTCGGCGAGTTCGACGTCATCGGCTTCTCGCTCCAGCACGAGATGACCTACACCAACATCCTGACCATGCTCGATCTCGCCGGGGTGCCGCTGCTCGCCGCCGAGCGCCGCGACAGCGACCCGGTCGTCATCGCCGGCGGGCCTGGCGCGCTCGCGCCCGAGCCGCTCGCCGACTTCATCGACATCTTCGTCGCCGGCGACGGCGAGCCAGTCATCGGCCCGCTCGCCGGCGCGCTCATCGAGACGAAGGGCATGCGGCGCGATGAGCGCCTCGCCGCGCTCGCACGCGGCGTTCCATCGCTCTACGTGCCGTCGATGTACGGCTTCACGTACGGCGAGCAGGGGCGCCTGATCGCGATGTCGACGCTCGCGCCGGGCGTTCCGCCGCGCATACGCCAGGCCGCCGTGAAGAACTTCGATTCGGCGCCGTACCCGGCGCGGCCGATCGTCCCGCTCATCGGCACGGTGCACGAACGCGTCACGCTCGAGATAATGCGCGGCTGCACCCGCGGCTGCCGCTTCTGCCACGCCGGGATGACGAAGCGGCCGGTGCGATGCCGGTCGGTCGAGACGCTGCTCGAGCAGGCGCGCGAGGCCATCGCCGCGACCGGCTACGACGAGATCGGCCTCACGTCGCTCTCGAGCAGCGATCACCCCGACCTGCCGCGCCTGCTCGAGACGTTCGCGGGCGAGTTCGGGCCGCGGCACATCAGCATCGGCGTGCCGTCGCTGCGGGTGAACGAACAGCTCCGCGAGCTGCCGAAGCACATCAAGAACGTCCGCAAGTCCGGCCTGACGGTCGCGCCCGAGGCGGCGACCGAGGCCGCCCGCCGCGCGGCCAACAAGATGATCACCGACGACGACCTCTTCGAGGGCGTCCGCGCCGCCTACGAGCACGGATGGGCGAAGGTCAAGCTCTACTTCATGATCGGCCTGCCCGGCGAGACCGACGACGACGCGGCCGCGATCCCGAGACTGGCCCAGGAGCTCTCGCTCCTCCGCAAGAAGATGGGCAAGGGCGCCGGGGCCATCAACGCCGCGATCGCGTCGTTCGTGCCCAAGCCCCACACGCCCTTCCAGTGGGAGCCGATGGCGCCGCCCGAGCTGCTGCACGCGCGGCAGGAGCTGATCAAGCACGCGACGAAGAGCCGCAAGATCAAGCTGAAGTTCCATGATGTCGAGCGGAGCGTGATCGAGGGCGCGTTCGCCCGCGGCGACCGTCGGCTCGGCAAGGTGCTGCTCGCGGCCTGGCAAAACGGCGCGAGAATGGACGCATGGGACGAGCGGTTCAACATCGGCGCGTGGAACCAAGCGTTCGACGAGGCCGGCTTCGACCCGGTCGCCGAGTTTGCGCTCCGCCAACGCGGCCTCGACGAACTGCTGCCGTGGTCGATGATCGACGTCGGCGTGCGGCGTGAGTTCCTCCTCGAAGAACGCCGGCGCTCGCTCGAGCGCGAATGGACGCCCGACTGCCGCACGACCGGTTGCACCCGCTGCGGCGTATGTAACGACGAAGAGAAAAGGTGATCTGATGATGGAAAAGCCCGTCGAGTTCGAGTCGGACGTGCTCTTGCGTGGGGTGCTGAACGTGCCGGACGGCGCGGCGGCCGCCGCGCCCGGCGGTTGCGGCGGCCGTTCGAGTTTGCCTGGGCAAACTCCCACGTCTCGCAGGGCGTTGGCCCCGCGAGACGCGGCGGCGGTGGTGTTTGCGCACGGCTGGTCGGGCTATCGCTGCGGCCCGCACCGGATCTTCGTGAACGCCGCTCGCCGGTTCGCCGAGGAAGGGATCGCGTCGCTCAGGTTCGATTTCCGCGGACGCGGCGACAGCGATGGCGCCGCCGCAGCGACCGACCTCGACGCGATGATCGCCGACCTGCTCGCGGCCGCGCGGTTCGTCAGGGCCGAGACCGGCATCGAGCGAATCTTCCCGCTCGGCCTCTGCTCCGGCGGCAACGTCGTGCTCGGCGCGGCGGCCGCCGCGTCGCTCGACCGGTCATTTGCCGGCCTTGTCCTCTGGTCGACACCGCTCTTCGCGCCGCAGAAGCCGAAGAGCGACCGCGCCCGCCGCCGCGCGTTCTTCGTCGCCGACTACGCGAAGAAGCTCTTCCGCCGCGAGGCGTGGGCGAAGCTGTTCCGCGGCAAGATCGACTTTCGCGGCGTCGCACGCACCATCAAGGGGCGCCAGAAGTCGCCGGGCCGCAACCCGAAAGACTCGAGCCGCGACGTAATGACCGAGCTCGCCGGCTACCGCGGCCCCGCGCTCTTCATCTACGGCAGCCGCGACGACGAGGCCATCGGCGCGCCCGAAACGTACGCCGCGTTCTGCAGCGAGCACGGCATCCCCGCCGCGTTCCACACCGTCGACGGCGCCAACCACAGCTACTACTCCGTCGCGTGGGAGCGCAAAGTCATCGAGACGACACTCGCGTGGCTCCGCGAGCGATGACAACGGGGGGATTCTCGGGTTTTCTGCGAGCCGCGCTCCCAGCTTCGGGCAAGGGGGATGAGGTGCGTAGGCCACAGCAACCGGTCGTTTCGCGTCAGTTCACCACGCCGTGTTGCCCAGCCCGATGGGCTAGCCCCCACCTGTTTGTTCTGCGATCTGGATCAGTCCGGCGTCCTTGAGCGCGTTGAAGAGCCTGTTGCCGACCTCGGCACAGTCATCCTCTCCAAATCCCTCCCGTTGGAACGCTGACGTGAACGCCTCCGAAATGACTCGCGTGGCATCGGTCGCAGACTTGATCTGGTCAGCCCGAGCGACAATCTGGAGGATCTCTCGGTTCCACTCGTCTTCAGGCGCGCCGATCTCCAGTAGACGGTACGGGTCCCAGCCGTGGATCAACTTCCTCACGACCTGTTCGATACGTTTCCATCGAGATCGGTGTGTCATTCTTTTTTCTCGCAGAACTGTGTTCATACAGTCTGCACAATACCGCGAACAACGCTGTTTGCGCCATCTGACACGGCTGCGGCTCATGACCGGAGTGGCCCTTACGTCATTGGCGGCCGATGGCTTCCGCGCGCCGCTTGATACCACCGCCTGTTTGTTTCACTGCCACCCCAGCAAACCACTCCTTCGGCGCTATTGTAGCATGACGGCCGCAGAAAAGGGAAGCTCGAACTGCGTCGGTGATCGTGCCGAAGAACGTGTCTTTTGTGTAGGGGCAGGTCGGCTGATTGGCGTGCCAATCAGCTGACCTGCCCTCTTGCGGTTCAAGGGAGATCATCGTTGGCGTCGCTCTCTTGGGCGGGTCGGAGACCCGCCCCTACATATTTGACGTCGTGCCGCCGCGGCACTCCATTGAAAGGGTGGCCACATCTGTCACGCATGACTTGGAACGATTACGTGCGTACCATCCCTCACCTGTACGGCGCCCAGTAGTTCCCCGGGTCGATTTTCATTCTGTGCCAGCGGGCGAGCGGCCGGGGGTCCTGTGGCCGCGGCCCTGCATGTCGAACGCGAGCTTCCAGCCGCCCGCGCGGACCCGTCAAGATGCGCCGACTTGTCTGCCCGCGCCGCCGGCAGTAGAATGCGAGGGGTTCGCAGGGCGAATCCCCGCAGACCTGCGACTGAAGCTTGGTGTGCGAACTGGAGCGCCGTTTCCGGGCGCTAAGAACGGGAGGGCGAGAACAGTGTCAACGCAAACGCCGAAACTGAAGTTGAGCAAGCCGACCGAGGGCGACATGGATTGGGCGGAGGAGATCAGCCGCAACTGGGACGTGCTGGACAATGCGCTGATCGTCAAGGGCGACCTGTCCGAGCACAACGGCAAGGTGCTGACAATCGTGGACAGCAAGCCGGCGTTCGCCGGGGCGGCGCCCGGCAACGTGTACGCGTTCGTGGGGCTTGCGCTCGCCGTCCTGCTCGCAGTCGACGTGGTGTTGCACATCCGCGTTCTGAGGAAACTGGCCGGGGTCACCGGGGGCCGAAATGACCGCTCGACCCCGCCGGAGGAGGCCGCATGATCCGCGGGAAGCTGTGGGAGCTTCACGACGACGAGACGCTGCGGACAATCGACGCGGCCGCGAATCCGTGGCAGGGCCGCCGCGTCTCGCGGCCGGCAGAGCGGCACAGCTCAGGTGTGTGATGGACGACGGCCCGAACATCCTCGTGATCCGGCCGGGCGCACTCGGCGACACGGTCTTCACCGAGCCGGTCGTCGCGTCGCTTCGTGCGCGACATCCCGATGCACACATCGAGATCGCCGGGCGGATGGACTTCCTGCCGCTGCTCGTGGGCCCGGGGCTTGCCGACGCGTGCAGCTCGACCGACGCGGCGCGGTTCACGAGTCTGTTCGCCGCCGGCCCCGTCCAGTTAGCCGGATACGACATCATCATCGCCTATCTGCCCGACGAAGACGGGTCTCTTGCGGCAAAGGTGTGCGGGGCCGCCTGCACTGCGGTCGTGTTCGATCCTCGCCCGCCCGGCGACGGCAGCGTGCATATCATCGACCACTTGCTGAAGGCGCTCGAGCCGCTGGGCGTGCCCGCCGCCCGGAACCAGCCGCGTCTGCCGCGCCGTGATGAATGGCTGCGACAGGCGGCCGCGCTCGACCCGGTTCTGCGCCGGAGCGGCGAGTACGTCGTCATCCATCCCGGCAGCGGCGGGCGGCATAAGCTTCTGTCCGCGGAGAAGTGGGCGGATGTGATCGCCGGACTCCGGCCGCGTCCGGTCGTGCTCACGTGCGGCCCGGCCGATGAGACCGTGGTGGACGACGTGCTGGCTTGTGTCGACGGCGAGCGGCCGCTGGTCGTGAGGAACCAACCGGTCACGACGCTCGCCGGCGTGCTGGCGGGCGCCGAGCGCTACTTCGGATGCGACTCGGGCGTGACGCACCTCGCCGCGGCGCTCGGCGTGCCGGCTGCCGCCGTCTTCGGCCCGACGGACCCGCGCACGTGGGCGCCGCGCGGCCCGGACGTGCGCGTCGTGGACGCCGGCGAGGGCTGGCGCGGCGTACAGATGGCCGACATTCTCAGGGTTCGGTGACGTTCACCTCGGCAGCGGCGGTTCAGGCGGCGAGCCCCATCGGCACGTCGCAGCATCGCGGGCGGAACTCGCCCGTGCCCTCCTTGAGGACGGCGATCTCGGCGCCGCAGACGGGGCAGACGTAAAAGATCACATGCTCGTCCGTGCCGGTCATGTCCACGTCGCAGCATCGCGGGCGGAACTTGCCCATCGCATAGCCGAGAACGACGATCTCAGCGCCGCAGACGGGGCAGCGGTAGAGCATTCCGCGCGGGGAGCCGGCGTTCATTGTTCGCCTCCCGGGCGCCCGGAGCTTTTCGCTTCGACCTTCTCCATCGGCTTGCCGCAGCAGTCAAGGTCCAGGATGCCGACGCCGCCCTTCGTCACCATGACGAGGTTCTGGCACTGCCGGCACACGTAGGCCGTGCCGACGTGGATCGTCAGCACCTTCTCCCACTCGTCAAGATGCCACTGTGGCGGCGGCGATTCAGGAAACTGTCGCATCGTGTTCCTCCTCGATACCAGGCCTCTCGCTGGCCTTCATCCGGTCCCGCTCTTGCCCGCGGCCTTATTCCGCGACCGCCTCGACGCCGCAGAGGATCGGGCCGCCCTTCACGGGTTTGAGCCTGACGGTCAGGCCGTCTTTCACGGCAATCCCTTTATACTCGCGGACGACGGACCGCATCGTGCCGCCCGCGGCCTTGACGATGTCAAACGTCTTCTCGACGATCTTGCCCTGGATCAGCACGTCGAACACGCGGCCGCCGGCCTTCGCGTCCCCGTCCTTCTCGGCGAACACAAGCCGGACGGTGTATGTCTTCGGCTCGGCCCCGCCGGGGATGAGTTGGACCGTGAACACGGTAATGTTCTCGGCTCCCGAGGCGGCGACCCACGGCAGCGGGCCGGCCGCGATCATCGTTGCGTGCGAACGGAAGAACGAGCCGGCATACACCGGCCGCTCTTTCTCCTTCCCGTCTCGGCCGCGGTACTTTTCGGCTCGGACCGGCGCGAAGGCACAGACGACGTCCGGGCTGCGTGCGCCGACGGACGGAACATCGAGCCAGAGCGTCTTGCCGTCGAGCCGGTCGCCCGGCGCCCCGAGGTTGATGCCGACGCGGCGGATCGGATGCTTGCCAGGCGCCGGCAGGTCGGTGTACGTCCAGAGCTCGGCGTCCGGCATGTGGATCATCGCGAGCGACGTCTGGTTCTGGTAGGCGCACGTGCACGTCCGCGTGTAGTCGGGCGCGTTGAGCACGCCGTCGGCCGGAATGAGGTTCGAGGTGCAGCCGGACTTGAACCCGCCGAAGTTGCCGGTGCCGAGGCGGGCGCCGAGGTCGAAGTACCCGGCGCCGCCGGAGCGGAACGTCATGAGGTGCTTGCCGGCGATGGCGGTGTTGCATCCGTAGAGGCGCGCCCAGCGCTGCGGGACCGGCTCGCCCGTCAGGGGATGGATAATCTGCTTCGGGCCGCCGGTCTTCAGGTCGAACATCGCGCCGCCCCACGCGCCGTTCGTGATGAACGTGTCGCCGTGCAGGATCATCGGGCCGGCGTGGTCGCGGTTAAGGTCCTGCCAGAGAAGCTTGCCGTCGCGGCCGCGGTAGGCGATCAGTCCGCGCCGGGTCTCGTCGCCCGAGCGGTCGCGCGACGAGCTGCCGCCCTGAAGCAGGATATCGTGCTCCTTCGAGTAGCCCAGCCACGTGCCCGTGATGTTCCGGCGGGCCGACCACAGCTCCTTGCCGGTCTCGAGCTCGATGGCGTGCAGCGTCCCGTCGGGAACCGGCTGGCCCATCATCCGGAGCCAATGCCGCTGTTGCCCGGAGAACCCGTCGATGACGAACACCTTGTCGTTCGAGGCGATGATGGCGTTGTGCCGGTAGCTCATCACGGCGGGCCGGGACCACCGCACCTTGCCCGTGTGGCGGCCGACCGCGACGAGGTCTCGGCTGCCGGACCCGAATCGGAGGTTGAAGCGCACGCCCGGCGTGCCCTTGAGGGTGAACTTCGGAGCGAGCGGCTTCGGCTGCTGGTCCTTGCGGATCTGCCCGCCGACGTCGATGGGCTCGGCCCCCGCGATCAGCATGTCGCCGACCATCAGGACGACGCCCCAGTTGGGCTGGGCGCCGTCCCGCTCAGGCAGACGGAACGTCTTCGTCGTCTCGCCCGTCGCAGCATCGAGCACGAGCAGGGCGGGCCCGTTGATGAGATACACGGCGTCGGCGGCGGTGACGTAGTTCGCGCCCCATATATTTGCGCCGGCGATGTGGCCCTGGTTGTACGACCGGTCGTAGATGCTCGGCTGGAAGGACCGGTCCCAGTACATGTTGAAGTTGCTGAAGCCCTTGAACTTCCGTTTCCAGATTACACGGCCGGTGTAGACGTCGCGGGCGGAGAGCATGTCGATGCCCTCGATCACGAGGCGGCCGGCGGCGACCTGCGGCGTTGGGCCGTGGCCGTGACGCGGCAGCACGTCGAGGTGGGTGTTGCCGCCGAACCACAGCAGGCCGAGCGGCGGCCGGACGCGGTCGTCGTCGGACGCGACGCTGTTGGCGGCGTCGCCGTACTGGTGCGACCAGCTTCCCGCTCCGGGCAGCGGGCCCGTGCGCTCGACGACCACGTCGGCCCCGTCGCGGCGGACGGTTGCGCCGTCGAGGTTCGCCTTGTTCGCCCACGCGAGCACGGCCGCGGCATCCTCGCCCGCGGGGAGCACGGCGCGGCCGTTGTACGGCCGGATGATGCGGGCGATCCGCCCGGCCTTGTGATTGCGGACATCGAGTCCGGGCGCCTTCGTGTCCTCGCAGAAGATCAGGTTTGCGACGTAGGGCGGCAGGCCGCTGTCGAACGGATCGCCGACGAGCGCCGTGACGCGCGCCCCGTACAGGTCCGCATCGTCCATCCGGCGGCGAAGCGCGCCGATTTTGTCCGTGTCGCGGTCAACCACTATCACGTGCAGCTTCGACTGCCGCAGGACCTCGTCGACCAGGCGTCCGGTCCCGATGCCGAGCGATACGGCCCATCCGCCGGTCGGGTCCGAGTCTTTCAGGAGCGTCTTTGCCCGTTCGGCCCACTGGTCGGCCGGCGCGGCCGGCAGCGGCTTGGGCGCCGGCTCGTGTTTCTTCGGTGCGCCGCCCTTTGTGCCAAAGGAGTAGACGCGGCCCTCCTCGGTCACCGCGAACAGCTTCTTGTCGCCGGCGATGAGGCGCCAGAGCTTGCCCTCGATCTCGGCCCGGAAGTCCAGCTTCGCCTTGCCGCCGGGCAGCAGTGCGACGCCGAGCACGGAGCCGTCGACGCCCGGGCCATAGAGATGGTTGCCCGCCTTGACGTGAATCGCGGCCGGCATCGGCGAAATCTTGCCGCTCCAGATCGTCTTCCAGTTGTCGACCGTCTTTCCGGCGGGGTTCTTGACGAAGCTGTGTTCGAGGCCGACGACCAGCGACTGCTCGCGGTCCAGCCGGAAGAGACGGTTGTTGCCGGCCAGGAAGCCTGGGGCGCCGCTCGAGTCGCGGCCGGTCGAGAGGTCGTACCGTCGGCCCCGGACGTACGTTCCGCCCCACGCGATCCGCACGTCGCTCCCGCCCCATTTCGAGCCCATGTGAACGTACCGGAACTGCCCCGTCTTGCGGTCGAACACGCCCGGCAGCGACCGGCCGTTCGCGACGACGAGGAACTCGTCCGTCGCGGCGAGGTATCCCTGTGGTGCGACGCCGGAAAAGGCGGCCGCGCCTTTGTGCGGTTGGTCCGTCCACTGTGAGCCGTGGCCCGTGTTGCGCCAGATGACCTTGCCGGTCTTGGGGTCGACCGCGTAGAGGAACGTGCCCATGAACGGCCAGATGCTGGCGCCGAAATAGATCGTCCCGTCATGCAGGACCGGGCCCCCGCGCGCAGGCCACAAACTGCAGAGCCGGCCGTTGCCCAGGCCGCGTCGGCCGTCCGGCCCTCCTTGGAACTTCCGGATCAGCTTACCCGTCTTCGCGTTCAGGCAATAGAAGAAGCCGTCGTCGGAAACGAAGAAGAGCTTTTCCTCGAACGCGACCGGTGCGAAGCGGACGGGGCCTTCTGTGTAGAACCGCCATTTCTCCTCGCCCGTCTCCGTGTCGTAGGCCGTGACGCGGTCGCGGACCATCGAGCCGACGAAAAGCGTCTTGCCCTTGACGATCGGCTCGTATGACTTGTCGAAATGGATCATGTACTGCGGGTCGGGCCACGCCTTCTCGGGCTTGGGCAGGTGTCGCACCCATTGCAGCTTGAGGCCGGCGGGCATTTCGGACGGGCTGACGAATGAGCGCTGGGCGTCGCACCCCCACTGCGGCCAGTCGTCGTCGGCGGCAAGCGCGCTGCCCGCGCCGAACACACAGAACGCGAGGAGAAACGCGACGAACGCCTTCCGTGACATCATCAAGCCGATTCTCCTTCGGCGGCGGCGAAAACGGGGACTGCCACCCCGTTGGCTGTCCCCCGCTTTCGCCGCTTGGCGTCTGACATTATATGGGAAAACCCCCGGCGGGCAACACTGGGCCGATCACGTAACCGTTCCAATGTCCGTGTGATCCCGATCTGCTTATTGAGCTTCATGTTAACAATGGAAGCCGGACGTGTGTCGCGGAGATTCTTCGCTGCCGCTCAGAATGACAGAACTCACAGCAAGATAGGAGCTTATGTCATGCTGAGCGAAGCGAAGCATCTCTATCGTGTCCGTGTG
>JBDREM010000159.1:0-5275 GCA_043819695.1 Planctomycetota bacterium | reverse complement strand
TGTGCGTGTCGAGGGCATCCTGCCCTCGCGTGTCGCGGCCATCTTGGCCGCGATGAGGTCGTTTTCGAGGCCGGGACGGCCTCGAGACACGAAGGCGAGACGCCTTCGACACACTGGGGAGCCACAACGCAAATGGCTGTGAATGCGACTTCGCTTGCCGGGAACAGCGATCCGGACTATACTCCGGCCATGAGATTGTCGGCGGCAGAACTGCGCGAACGCGCGGCCGAAGCCCGCGAGATGCCGGCTGCGTGCACCCTTTGCGGGCACCGGTGCGGCGCCGACCGCGCCGCGGGCGAACTCGGCAAGTGCGAATGCGGCGCGGCGGTCAAGGTTGCGACGGCCGTTCTGCACCCGGGCGAAGAGCCATGCCTCGGGCCGGAGGCCGGGACGATCTTCTTCTCGGGCTGCAACCTGGGCTGCGTGTATTGCCAGAACTGGCAGATCAGCCACGGCGGCCGGGGCATCCCGATGACGGCGGATGAGCTTGCCGGCGAGATGCTGCGGCTGCGCGACGAAGGCGCGGCCAACATCGAACTGGTCTCGCCGACGCCCTGGGTGCCGCAGATCATCGAGTCGCTTGCCGCCGCCGCCGAACGCGGCCTCAGGCTGCCCGTCGTCTACAACACCGGCGGCTACGACAGCATCGAGGCGCTGCGCCTGCTTGACGGGATCGTCGACGTGTACCTCCCGGACATGCGGTACAGTTGGGGCGGCCCGGCCGAGCGTTTCTCCGGCGCGGCCAACTACGTCGGCGTGAACCGCGCGGCCGTGCTCGAGATGTACCGGCAGGCCGGCGACGTTGCGTTCAACGAGAAGGGCCAGGCGACGCGCGGCCTGATCGTGCGGCTGCTCGTGCTGCCGAACGGGCTGGCCGGCGTGCAGAGCACGCTTGCATGGATCGCCGAGAACCTGTCGGCGTCGACGTGGTTCAGCCTGATGGCGCAGTATGCGCCGGCTCACAAGGCAGCGGAGTATCCCGAGCTTGCGCGGCCGGCTACGGGCGACGAGTACCGCAGCCTGCTGGCCCTCACCGACGAACTCGGGTTCGAGAATTTCTACACGCAGTCGCCCGAGAGCCGCGGCACGTTGCGGCCGGACTTCGATCGCGGCGACCCGTTCGGCGAGTAGCCGCGTCTCGCCTATGTGTTCGTCTGAACGTTCAGACGAACACATAGGCGTTTGTTTTCACGCGGCGACGCGCACGCCGCGCACGGCGTGCCGATTGCAAGCGGATGTCATCGCTGTGCATGTTGACGATCGGCGGCCGGTCATTTAGAATCACGCGAGGCGTCTGCAATTCTCACAAGAGGCCACGAGACTTGATCGATTCGCACGCACACCTGAACGATAAGCGGTTCGACGCCGACCGCGGCGACGTGGTCGGCCGCGCGCAGGCGGCGGGCATCGGGCTGATGATCTGCCCCGGCACGAACCTCGCGGGCAGCCGTGAGGCGCTCGACCTGGCGCACCGGTACGATTGCGTGCTGGCGGCGGCCGGCATGGACCGCGACAGCGCGGCGCTGGTGAATGCCGACTCGCTCGATGGGCTCGAGCGGCTGGCCGCGGACGACCGCTGCGTCGCAATCGGCGAGATCGGGATCGACTACCATTACGAGACGCTGCCGCGCGGCGTGCAGCGGGCGGGGTTCGAGGCGCAGATCGAGCTGGCCAACCGGCTCGACCTGCCCGTAATCGTCCACTGCCGCGACGCGTTCGACGACTGCCTCGAGATTCTCGAACGCACTCGGCCGCGCGGCGTGATGCATTGCTTCTCGGGCGACGCCGCGACGGCGCTCCGATGCTGCGACCTCGGAATGATGATCTCGTTCGCCGGAACGGTGACGTTCAAGAAGGCCGACGCCTTGCGCGAGGCGGCGCGGGCCGTGCCCGCCGAGCACCTGCTGATCGAGACCGACTGCCCGTATCTCGCGCCGGCGCCCCGACGCGGCAGGCGGAACGAGCCGGCGTACCTCGAGCACACCGCGAAGTTCCTCGCCGGCGTGCTCGACCTCTCGACCGAGGACGTCGAACGCATAACGGACATCAATGCCCGCATCCTGTTCGGGCTGCCGGTCGACACGAAGACGGCCATCGTCTATCCGATCCGCAACTCGCTCTACGTGAACCTGACGAACCGGTGCACGAACCGCTGCGTCTTCTGCCCGCGTTCGACGAATCCGCGCGTCAAGGGCCACTGGCTCGGAATGAGCGAGGGGGACGAGCCGGGCGCCGAAGACGTTATCGCGGCCGTCGGCGATCCGGCGAAGTACGACGAGATCGTGTTCTGCGGGTTCGGCGAGCCGACGCTTCGGCTGGCCGTGATGCTCGAGGTCGCGAAATGGGTGAAGGCGCGCGGCGGCCGCACGCGGGTGAACACGAACGGCCAGTGCGACCTGATCGCGGGCAAGCCGACGGCCCCGCTGATGAAGGGGCTGATCGACACGGTCAGCGTGAGCCTCAACACGGCCGACGCGGCGCAGTACGCCGAACTGTGCCGGCCCGAGTATGGCGAACGCGCTCACCCGGCCGTGATCGCGTTCATCAAGTCGGCGAAGGCGAACACGGCGGAGGTGGCCGTGACCGCGCTCGACTATCCCGGCGTCGATACTGATGCGGTCGAGAAGCTGGCCGCGGCGCTCGGCGCCGTCTTCCGCCGGCGGGCGTATAAGCATCTCGGTTGAGGAATGTTAAACGTCTAATGTTTAACGTTGCGTGACATGCTGCCGGAACAAGTATTCGTGCCGACGCACAGAACATTAGACGTTAGACATTAGACATTGAACATATGGCAAGAGCGTTCATCGGCATCGGATCGAACGTTGGCGACCGCGCGGAGCACGTCGCGGCCGCCATCGGCCGGATTGCGGAGCTGCCGCGGACCGAGCTCGTCAAGGTGTCGTCGCTCATCGAGACGGAACCGGCCGGCGTGACGGACCAGGGCAAGTTTCTCAACGGGGCGGCGGAATTGCGCACGGCGCTCGGTCCGCTCGAGCTGCTCGGCGAGCTTCAGAGCATCGAGTACGATCTCGGCCGCTCGCGCGCTGTCCGCTGGGGGCCGCGAACGATTGACCTCGACATCCTGCTGTATGATAATGAGGTCATCGAGGACGACCGGCTGCGGGTGCCGCATCCGCTGATGTGCGAGCGCAGGTTCGTGCTCGTGCCGCTCGCGGAGATCGCGCCGGACGCGGCGCACCCGGCGACCGGCAAGACTGTTTCCGAAATGCTGTCCGAACTGCGCGGGCGAGAGAAGGATTGAGCGTGCTGGACGACGTGAGGTACATCGCGATCGAGGGGCCGATCGGCGCCGGCAAGACGAGCCTGGCGCACGCGCTCGCCGAACGGCTCGGCGCAAGGCTCGTGCTCGAGCCCGCGGACGACAACCCGTTCCTCGAGAAGTTTTACGCCGACATGCCGGCCTACGCCCTGGCGACGCAGCTCGCGTTTCTCGCACTGCGGCACCGGCAGCAGACGGAGCTGGCCCGGCGCGACCTCTCCGGGCCGAAGGTCGTCTCGGACTACATCGTCGCGCGCGACAAAATCTTCGCGGGGCTAACGCTCGACGAAGAGGAGCTCGGGCTGTACGGCCGGCTCTACGCGGCGATGGCGGCGCGGGCGCCGAAGCCCGACATCGTCGTGCTGCTCGAGGCGGACGCCGAGACGCTGATGAGCCGCATCTACAGCCGCGGGACGCCCTACGAGGACGCGCTCTCGCGCGGCTACATCGAGCGGCTCGTCGCGGAGTACGACGCGTATTTCCGGTTCTACGACGAGACGCCTCTGCTCGTCATCGACACGGGCCTGCTTGGCGACTACTCGGAAGCCGGCATCGACCCCGACGAGGTCATCGGGGAGATCGAGCAGACCGGCGACGGGCGGCGCGTGTATGTCCCGGACAGGGGACAAGGATCAGGGGGCAGGGGTAATGGAGATATTTGAGACCAAGGCGGAGGTTTACGAGTACTCGCTGCGGAAGCGTGGCGAGGGGAAGAGCGTCGGGCTCGTGCCGACGATGGGCGCGCTCCACGAAGGGCACCTCAGCCTGGTTCGGGCGGCGCGCGAGGAGTGCGACACCGTCATCGTGAGCATCTTCGTGAACCCGACGCAGTTCGGGCCGGACGAGGACCTCGGCAAGTACCCGCGCGCGTTCGAGGCCGACTGCGACGCGTGCGAGGCGCTGGGCGTCGACGCGGTCTTCGCGCCGGCCGGTGACGAGATGTACCTGCCCGACGCCGAGACCTACGTAATTCAGGAGCGGCTGCCGGCGACGCTCGAGGGCGCGTCGCGCCCGATCCATTTCCGCGGCGTGCTCACCGTCGTCCTCAAGCTCTTCAACGTCGCCGCGCCGCACGTCGCCTACTTCGGCCGGAAGGACTACCAGCAGAGCGTGGTCGTGCGGAAGATGGCGGCCGACCTCGACGTGCCGGTGAGGATCGCCGTGCTGCCGACGGTCCGCGAGGCCGACGGCCTGGCGATGAGCTCGCGGAACAAGTATCTCGACGCCGGCGAGCGGCGGCAGGCGGTTTGTCTTCACGAGGCGCTCGGGCTTTGCCGCACGCGGTTCGACGAGGGGGAGCGGTCGACCGAGAAGCTCAAGGCCGCGATGCGCGAGCGGATTGACAGGGAGCCGTCGGCGCGGATAGACTACGTCGAAATCGCGAATCCGGACACGCTCGAGCCGGCCGATTCACCGGAACCCGGGGACGTCGTTCTGATCGCCGTCCACGTCGGCCGCACGCGCCTCATAGACAACGCAATCCTGGGCTGAGAAACAAACGTGTCATCACGCTTCGCGGTGAAGACGCACCCCGCTGCATGAAACTGGCACTCCGAGAGGGACAGGGCATTGCTGCTGTTGCTGACGTGCACAACGCCGCCGGCAACCGACGTCGGGTACTTGCTGCACAAGGACCCGCGGCGGGCGCAGTCTTTCTCGCTTCCGTTCGGGACGGCGCACGTCTTCTATCCGGAGGCGTCGGACGAGCGCTGCACGGCGGCGCTGCTCGTCGACGTCGATCCGATCGAGCTCGTGCGCGGGCGCCGCGGCTCCGTAGACAGCGGGATGCTCGACCAATACGTGAACGACCGGCCCTACGCGGCGTCGTCGCTGCTGAGCGTCGCGATGTCGCGCGTCTTCGGCACGGCGCTCGGCGGGCGATGCAGCGAGCGGCCGGGGCTTGTCGACACCCCCCTCGAGCTGACGGCGCGAATCGTCGCGCGGCCGGGCCGCGGCGGCCGGCAGCGCAATTGCGAGTTATTAGAACAGCAGGGG
>JBDREM010000158.1:0-3606 GCA_043819695.1 Planctomycetota bacterium | reverse complement strand
GAACGTCCGGGTATCGTCGATGAGCTTGTTGGCCGCGATGGCCGTCGTATCGCCGGCGTCGATGAGCAGGCCGCGGCCGGAGTCGCAGTAGGCCCCCTTGATCTTGGCGCGGCCGAGGAGGTATTCGAGGCCCTTCGCGGTGATGGTTTGAATCCCGTTGACGGCGCCCAGGGTGTTGTCCTCGTCGTTCGGGATGAACCCGGTCCAGATCACGCGGGTGCCGCCGATGGTATAGTCCTCGGCCGCGTCGAAGATGTCGATCTCCATCGTGAGTTGCATCTCGGAATCGACCCGCTTGACGACCGTGGCGGTCCCGTCGGTCGTGTTGCTGACGGGCGTGCCGGGCAGGATGCCGGCGGTGAAGAACGCCGCGCCCGAGTTGATCAGCTTGTTTGGGGCGTCGCCCGTCGTCGTGCCGGCCGCGTCGGGGAACGTCGCCCGCAGTTGAACGAACTTCTCGAGGAGGTTCTGTTTCGTGAGTGCCAGGAAGCCGGCGGCCTCCGGCGGCTTGCGCTTCCCGTAGCCGTACCACAGGGTCGCGGTGTCCATCCCGGCCGTCGTCTGCTTGTTGAGCCGGACAAGGCGAAGGTAATCGACCTTGCTGCCCCACGCGTCGTTCCAGTTCGACTTGACGTACACGTCGACCGGCGTAAACGGCTCGATGTCCAACGGCGTACTCCGTTCAGTTTCATGTCCACACGGCCCGGCGGCCGAACGTCGCCGCGATGAAGGCGATGGCCGTCAGGCGATTTCCTCGGTCCGCCGCAGGCGCCACCAGCTGAACACGAGATGCGTGGGCGCCTCGCCGCTGAGGTACCGGCCGGCCGGGGTCGATATCTTGACGATGCTCGAGGACAGCAGCTCGACGGCGACGTTCTGCCAAGCAACGCCGGCCGCCGTCAAGACGGTCTGCAGCGTCCCGGACAGGTCCTCGTAGTCCTTGATCCGCTCGAGCGCCGCGTCCTCGTCCGTCTCGTCGCGGATGCCCATGACGTCGGCGGGGTCGGCGCGTTTGCCGAGGTTCCACAGCCCGACGCCGTCGATCCCGGGCCAGGCGTTCTCCTCGAGCCGGTCGGCGAATGCGGGCAGCTCTAGGCCGGGCCGGCGCGGGTCCCGGCCGAGGAAAAGAAACTGCTGCTCGTCGCCGATCTGCGGAAAGAAAATAGGCATTACTCGTCCTGTCCTCGGTCGCCGATATTTTCCTTGAGTGAATTCGCGAGCTCGCGAAGCGCCTTGAGAAGTTCCACGTCACCTTCGGTCGGTCTGATGCGCTCGCGAATCTCCGCCATCTCGAGCAGGCCCTGCAGCATATCCTCTCCAGTCCGCCCGAATGCGCGGCCAATTTGCCACTTGGCCTGCTCCGTTTTTCTGATCGCCCAGGGCAGGTCGCTGGCGCCCAGAATGCCCTTGCCGCCAGCCTCGCCGCCGCCGAAGAGCTGCTCGTAGAGCGATGCGGCGACCGCCCCCTCCTCGTCGGCGAGGCGAAGGCGCTCCGTCAGCACTCCGCCGGCGCGGCCGACGCGGGCGACCCGCTCCGACGGGCCCCGGCCGACCTGGGCATAAAACGCCTGGAGCTCCGCCGCCGACAATGCGGATGGCGCCCCGATTTCTTCGCGGGCCGGCGCGAGGTACTGCTCCCAGGCGCCCCGGCCCTCGAGCATCGCGGCCACGACGCCCTTGATCGCGCCGCGGCCCCCGAACTTGGTGAGCATCTCGCCGCGCGTCTCCGGCGTCGCGCCAGCGTAGGCGGTTTGGAGCAGTTTCAGCCGCTCGGCGAACGATCCGGCGGCCTCAGGCAGCATCCCGAATTTTCCGCGGCGGTCGGGCAGCACTTTCCCGGTCTTCGCGACCTGGAGGATCCGGATCATTCCCGTCGTCGTGTCCCGGCCCTCGGGGTCGGCGAGCATCTGGGAGATCGCGGCCCACATTTCGGCGGCCTGTTCGGGCTGCTCGCCGAACGCCTTCGCGGCGACCATCGCCCGCGGGATGTTCCCGGCCTGGCCGGCGAGCGTCGTTACGCGGGATGCGACGCCGATCTGGCGCATCCACCCCAGGTTCGCGGCCGCTCCGGTCTGGCCCGTGACCTTCGCGAGGTCGATGGCCGCGCCGGCCATCACGTCGAACTCCTCGCCCGTCATCGCGGAGATGCGAGCCGCCTCGGTCATCGCCGACTTCCACGGCTCCCAGCCGAGCCCGCCCTTCGCCGACAGGCCGGTCTTCGCGGCTCCCCAGAGCGCCGCCTGCGTCACGCCCACGTCGGGCCGCGCCGTCGCTGCGATAAATCCGGTGAGCTGCTCCTGCGAAATCCCCCGGGGCAGATTGTAGAGCGCGCCGGCCCGCTCCTGCGCGAGCGTCCCATGCGCCTGGGCCGCCTCCCGCTCCTTCCGCATCCGGTCCTCGATGAGCGCCGTGCCGGCCCGGATGGCACCGTTGATCGAGAGGTACGACGCGAGCACGCTGCCGAGCCCGGCGATGATCGACTTGGTCATGTCGCTGCCCGAGCGTCCCATCTGCCGGTTGCCCTGGACGAACCGCTTCTGCCCCTCGCTCATGTTGCGGAAGGCCCCCAGCATCTGGCCTTCCTCAGCGCTGACTTCCATCTTGAGCTTAGCCATCGGTGCCCTCGGCCGAGTCTTTCCACCGCTGGATCATCTGCGGCATGTCGGTCAGCGCCTGGCAGATGCCCCAGAGGTTGCGCGAGCTGAGGAGTTCGAGTGCGGCGATCTCGTGCGGCCCGACGCAGTAGTTGGCGGCCAGCGCCGTCGCCGCGATCTCGGCCATCTCGGCCGCGTCGGCCTTGAAGTACGTTTTGCCGTCGCGCTCCTCGATCTCCTGCCCCTCGAGCACGCGGTCGGCGGCCTCGACGAGCGCCGCGAGCTCGGGGATGACGACGCCGTTCTGCCAGCGGCCGTTGCGGAAGGTGACTTTGCGCTCGACGAACGTGACCGACGGGATCTGCCACAAATTGCCGTCGCCCAGCTCGACGTCGTAGCCGGTGATCATCTTCGGCCGCTCGAGGTCCGCGGGCCGGGGCTTCGCGTCCCGGTCCCAGCCCAGCCAGTAGCCGTCGCCGGTGTCGATCCAGTCCTGTTTATCGGGGAAATAGCCGTTGCCGCGCTCGATCGCCTTGACCGCCTGGCCCTTGCCGCCGTCCGGACCGGACTCACACCCGCGGAAGGCCGGCACGTGCCCGCGGAAGACGGCGCGTAGTGAGTCCGGCAGCCCGGCCACGAGGTCCTCGGCCCGCACGCCCGACAGGCCCGGCACGTAATACGTGAATCCGCTCATCGTTCGCTCCTCCTATTCACCAGTCAACCGACGAATGAGAGGCGGGGCTTCTTGCCTTACGCCCTGAGTTCGTCGCGCCGCTGCTTGCAGCGGCCTTAGTCCGAGACGCCGACAACGATGATGTCGAACAGCGCCTGGTCGGCCCCGTCGTTGTTCACCACGTTCAGGATGTCGGAACCGGCCGCGCAGGCCCAACCGTCGCCCTTATTGATGAATGCGTGCGCGTTGCCCGCCTCGATCTTGACCGCGTCGCCAGCCGTGTCGAACGGGCCTACGAACTCGTTCGCGGCCGCGCCGCCGACGGTGATCTGCGCGTCC
>JBDREM010000157.1:0-16468 GCA_043819695.1 Planctomycetota bacterium | reverse complement strand
CACCGTGAACGTCTCGAGCACCGACCCGCCGTCGTCCGTCTTCGTGACCGCCACGGGCAGGAGGGGCTTGTCGGTCGTCGAGTTCCAGGCGCGGTAAACGCGGACCTCGTTGTCGAGGTACGCCGTGTACGTGATCATGCTCTCGGGGTCCTCGTGCTTGACCCCGCGTCCGTGGTCGTCGAACTCCCATTTGTTGACAAGTTCGAGTTTCGTGCTGGTCGTGTCCTCCCGGCTGAACGGCGCGGCGCCCGACCACGCCACCCACTTGCCCGCACTGCCGTTCGTGATGTCGTCGTCGAGGGGGGGAGTCGTGTCCACGTCCCGCATCTGATACGCGAGCCCGCCCGTGTCGGGATGGTACGAGTAATACGCGACATAGCCTTCGCCGTCCTGTGTCCAGCGGAGTCGGCCTTCGTCGTCGGTGTAGTCCTTTGTCTGGACCTGCGGGTCGCCGCCTCCGTCGCCGGGTCCGTTCTCGCCCGTCGGCACCTTCGGGTGCTTGACCGTCCGCTCCTTGAGCTGAAGGTCGGCCGTGTCGTGGAACGTGTACGTGTATTCCGTCTTCACGCTCGTCCCGGTCGCGGGGTATACGTACGTGGCGATGGGCAGGCGCTTCGGCTTGTCGTCCGTCCCGTCGCCGTAGTCCGTCTGCGACACGTAGTTCGCGGCGCCGTTCTCGCCCTCCTGGACCTTCGTCCAGGTGCGGTATCCCTCCGTGCTGTAGTTGTGCGTGTAGATCAGCCCGTCGCTGTCGTTCAGCGTGTCGGCGTCGTTCGTGTCGGTCGTGGGGTCCAGGAACAGCTTCGCCTCTGCCGTCGAGTCGACGCAGGTGTGGGCCGACGGCATCCGCTCCTCGGTCGGCTGGTCCTGTGAATCGCCCGACGTCCCGACGACCGTCGACCGGCACCAGAAGTCGTAGTCCGGAGTCTCCTGAGTCCCGTTGTTGACGATAGTCACGTGCCGGAGTCGTATCCCGCTCTTGTTGAGCCCGCGAACGACCCGCCGGATCTTTACGTCGTCCGTTGTCGACTCCGTCGCGGTCAGGTCCTCGACGACGATGCGCACGACGACGTCCTCGTCCGGCTCGGGATCGGCGTCGGGCCCGTCGTGGAGATCCATGTAGAAGTAGGTATGCTTCACGCCGGTCGTGCTCCCGCCGCCGCAGCCGCCGCAGGAGCCGTTCACGATCTCTGTCTTTACATATCCCGGCTGCGTAACGCCGTTGACCGTCTTCTCTCCTTCGTCGAAGTTGGAGCCGCCGTACAGGGTCGACAGGTCCTGCGACCCCATCCATGGGGTCGTCACGCTCTCGTCTGTGTCCAGGTCGCTCTCGTAGTACGTGAACGACCGCGAGGCGTAGTCCGAGAGCTCGATGCTCCCCGTCACCGTGAAGTCGTCGCCCTGGCTCAGCAGGTCGAACGGGCACTTGAGTGTCGCGTTTGCGTCGACCAGCCGCTCGACGGCGTCGGCGTCGAACGCGTGCTTGATCTGATGATCCTGCCCGCCGCTGTCCGCGTCCTTGTAGTATCGGTTGTGCGTCGCATGGTACTCCTTGGCCACCCAGAACTTGTCGTCTTCGCCGGTCGCATTGGGGAACGCGGCCGAGACCGTGATCGTGCCGCTCGACGACGTGATCGCGGTGTTATCCGAGATCGTCCGGACGCGGAAGACGTTGTCCCCCGTCCGCATCACGAGCCGGTACCCGATCAGGGCGTCCGCGTCCACGTTGCGGTCCGCGGTCTTGATCTCAAGCTCCGTCGTGCTCCCGCCGGTGTCCGCCGTGCCGGCCAGCGACACGACCTCGCACACCTGGACGAGGATCAGGTCGCCCGACGAGCCGACATCGGTGTCATATCCTGCCGCAAAGAGCGTGTAAAGGGTCCCCTTCAGAGTCTCGTTGGAGTCGTTCAAGACCTCCATCTCCCGCTCACGCCCTGCATTCGGATCCCCGTCAGCCACCAGGTAATCATGCTCCACTCGCTTGCCATGACTGGTGAAGACCGTCTCGATCCGACCGCCCGGCACGGCCTCCTCGCTGTAGTCGTCGCGCAGGTGATACTTCGCGTACACGTCGCTCCGCTCCCAGGAACGCCCTTCTTCCTTCGTGGACCAGCCGGTCGTGTAATTCTCCAGGGCACAGTCGCGGTACCGGTACACCTTCCCGATCGGCTTCAGCCGGAGAACGAACTGCCCCAGCACGTCGTACAGAAGCCCGTCGAGATCCTCTGAGAACGCGTCCGCCACCGTGATCGAATCCGTGTCGTTGTCGCTGATCGTCCGAAGCTCTACCGACCCGTCGCTAAGCGTCACCTTCAGGACGCAACCGATGAGGCCGTCCACCGTGAAGCCCGAGCCGTCATCTTCAAGTATCGTCGTGGTCGAGTCGTTGTCCGCTGCTCCGGATATCGCTGACGCGACCCTGTAATGTTTGAGGTCCGCGCTCTCTTTCTTCGACGTCGTGTACGTCGCCACGTGCCCCGAGATACTTGCGTACGCATAGTCCCGCTTGAACTGGGCGTCCATGTACAGCGTCACGTCGCTCCCCGTCCCGTTCTGCTTGACGAACCCGGTGACCCGCCCTCCCTTCCAGCCGACCCCCTGCCCGTGGGCCAGCGGTTTGTCGGAGTCCTTCGGCACAAGCACGCTGCTGAATGAGCGCTTCTTCGACCAGCCGAACGTGGCCCCCGGCATCGAACCGTCGCTCGCCCGTTCCGACACACGCCCCTTTACGAGCACGATTGGGCCGGCGCTCTCCTCCCCGGAGGGCCCACTACACGCCCCCGACGAACCGCAGGGCCCGCAGCCATCCTCCGCACTCGTGGGATTGCCTTCCCCACCAGTAAAGGGATTGGGCTCGGCCACTGTAGTCGGCACGGTCAGCCACCACGGCCCGATCAGAACAGCGGCCAGCACTGACACCATTGCCCACTTTGTCCGCCAAGATCCATTATGAGTCTTCACCGGTGTCCCCTTTCCATAATTCCGAACCATTCGGTCGTCAACTTGTTCGTCCGTTGCCCGGCAGTTCCCTACTCCGACCCGCCCGCACGCTCATCGAATTCGCGAAGCAGCCGCTCGCAATGCTCAATATCAACCGTATCCCCCCGTCGCCTGGCTGTTGCCAAGCGTATGTTCAAAGCGCGTCGATGGTTCCTGACTTTTCGCAACTCCCGCTGCGCCACCCTCTCCGCCTTGCGGCTGAGCGTCGTCCGGCACACAAACAGGAAGTGCTGTCGTACGCCGTCGAACGCCTCCCGGTTCGCAGCGAACTGCTCCTCCACGCTCGCCAGGAATCCAAGGCCCCTCTCCATCTGTCCCAGGAAGCCGTGGCCTGCCGCGATCCGCCTCACAACGTACAGACGGGCCTCGTCGGACTGAGCCGTCGCCAGCGCCCGCGTCATCCAAGGCCGCCCGACGAACGGATCCATGTGGTTCTTCAAAATGCGCTCCGCGTACCCTCTCGCCAGAAGCCAGTATGCCTTGGCGTCCGCCGGCACGTCCCGATCGGCGCTCCGGCCCTCCAGGAACTGCCGCCAGTCCTTCAGCGTGCCCGAATAGCGGTGCGCCCACCCGAGGATCTCCAGCAGCCCCACGCGCAGGTGACCGCCCTCGCCTGCAATGCCCCCCTGAACGGCGGCCTTGGCCTCCGCCGTCTGGAGCATCTTGCCGCACTGTGATGCCGTCTCCAGACAGTGGTCGTACTTCCCGGCGTCGAAGGCCCCCCGCTCCGCCAGTGACAGAACCGCCTGTGCAAACTCCATGTGCCCCACGCCCTTCGCGGAGAGTTGTGTGAGTTCGTACAACACGCCTACGGCGCGAACCGCCTCTATCGACGCGGACCGCTGTAGCTCCGGCGTCTCCAGGACGGCGGCGTACGCCCGCTTCGCCCACACACGGGCGTCAGCCTTTCGCCGGCCGTCCGCCCAGAACAGGCAGATCTCGTGGCACGTCTCCCAGCCCGCCTCGCCCGTGCCATGGATGCGCTCGAACAGAGCCCGGGCCGTCTCATCCCGGTCCCGGTCGCCCAGCACGTGCAGCACCCGCGAAAGCGCCATCACGTTCCGATGGGGCACCACGCCCTCCGCCGGAGCAAACGCCGCCCGGAACTTCGGTATCCACACCGCCCGCGTTGCACCCGACAGGTCCCGCCGCAGCGCCCACAGCACCCTCCGCCACGCCTCCAGCGGAACCGACTGCGTCTTCGGCGCATCCGACAGATACTGGTCCTGGACGATCTGCACCAGCTCTGAACGCGCGGTCCGCGATGTTTCGTCATCGCCCTTCAAGCGCTCCGCCAACGTCGTGATCTCCGCGATTGTCAGCACCGGGGCCTCCTCCCCCCGGGCCGCCGGACAGGCGATCCCGAACAGGTACGCCAACAACGCCACACTCAGCAACTCGCCCGCTCCTCTTCCCTTCATTGTCCTCTTCTCCCTATCGATCCGCCTGCCTTGTCTTCCCGGTCCGAGTCGCCAGCCACTGCGACACGATACCTCGGGCCTTCTTGTCACCCAGGGCCGACAGGGCGTCGCTCAACGCCGTCACGTCGGACACGCTCAGGGTCTTCAGGGTCGCTTCGTCCGTCACGTAGGCCGCACGGAGTTTTCCGGCCCACGCGTCGCGCTGCTCTGCGGACAGGCGCGTGGCAAGCGACCGGGCCAGCGCCAACCACTCGGCGCTTCTTACCGCCGTCACCGCCGCGTTGTCCGCGAGACGGGTCTTCTCCACGTGGCCGACGAGCTCGGCCAGGGCCGGCTCCCCGGCCTTCCCCGCGGCGCCCACGCTGCGCGCCACGGACGCCAGCGGCCCGGGCCTCAAAGTCTTCCAAGCCCCCGACTTCGACACCCACGCGACGAAGACGTCCGAGGACCGCCCGGACCCGAGGTGCGTGAGCAGCCCTTCCATCTCGCAGCACTCCGCGTACGGGAACGCCCCCGGAGCCGCCGCGACCGCCGCAAAGAGCTTCTCACCCCACGCGGCCCGGGTCTCTTTCGGAAGAACCAGCGCGTCGATGAGCCGGACCCACTCGCGGCCAACCGCCCGGACGCCTTCCGCATTGGCCAGGTAGGTCGCTTCCACCTGGCCGGTCAGGAGCTGCCGCGCCGCCTTGCCGGTCTCCCCTGAACGGCCTACGGCGCTCGCCAGAGAAGCCAACTGCCTGGGAGACAGTGATTGCCATTCCTCTGTCTTCTCGACCCACGCGGCCAAAGCCGCCGGCGGGCGCTTCAGGTCGAGCGGCTTCTCTGCCGACTGGGCCCGCGCCGCACCCGCCAGACCGCACAACCCGAAGAATACCAACGTCAAAACTGTCGACAGAACTCTCATGAACTCACCCTTTCCCCAGACATGGCAACGACCACTGGATCACTGAAGCGCGCTGCAGTTGTTGCGTTGGGAACTGAATCGGGAGTGAAAGGAGCAGACTCCCGGGAGTTCCCGGAGCCGGTCAGCGGCGAAAAAAGCCTGTCCCTGGTGTCGTGCCTGAGTTGAGCCGCTCTTCACAAGGAGCATACTACACCGCGCGCAGGGGCGCAAGGGGTTTTTCCGCACTTTTTGGTAAAACCGAGTTGTGGGACGTTGTGCATCAATCATGAAGACCCGTCAGCAGCTCAACAACAGGGGAACACTCCAAGTACGCCGCCCACGAAGCGGGACGATAGTCGCTGCAGTTCGAGACTCGTTCGGAAAGGCGATGCGGCAACCCTATCCGACCCGAGCGCTGCAAATACGCTGAAGGAACTTGACGCCTTTCCGTAACGTTCTATACTGTCGTTGGTTGTGACGGCACGCCCTCCGCCTTCGGAACCGAGGGTTGGGGGTTCGAATCCCTCCGGGCGTGCCAGTCATAAGTCGTTCCCGAGCGGCAGCCTGCGAACGCAACTACTTGCCCCGTCAAAGCGTTAGGGCGTCCGCCCTCGGTTTTTGCCCTCGGTTCAGTTGTTGCCAGATGTTGCCAGGAGTTGCCAGCCCGGGCCGCCTGTGTGCTGAGAAGGGTGCTGAAGAATCTCGGGCTGAGTAACGCGGCCTCGACGGGATAGAAGGACAGAAGCGACCGACTTGACTAAAGGCACCTACTTGAACGCGTGGTCAAGTTGCTGGTCTTGTGCCTTGTCAGGTTATCGAGAACCGTCTGAGGGAATCTATGCAGCAGGCGGGCGAGGCCCTCAGTCTTCCTCTCTCTCAAGCGGGGCGTTGCAGAGGTCCACGACCTCGGAGTGAATGGCCACGTCGAACCACTCCCAGAACTTCGGCCGCGTCCTTTTCCTGGGCCACCACTCCTCTCTTGTGCACCAGGCCCAGAGCTCGTATTCGAAGATGTCGACCGCCAGCTTGTTGAGGTGGTATCGGCTCTCTTCGTCCGTGTCGTAGCTGGGGATCAGCACGGCGAGAGCGTCGGACCCCAGTTCATCGACGGTCACAGGACGGGTTGCATCGGGGAGGTTATTGGCCCAGTCCACGTAGGGCTGCTTGGGCCGAATGACGGCTACGGCTCTGTTGATGTGCGACATGTCGGACCTGTCCTTTTCACGCGCGTGACGGGGCTGATCAATCGGGTTGTCGCCCTCCTCTGTCTGTGGCCTGCCACGGGCCGAGTCTACTCCTCTTGATCGTCATAGGTGTCCAGGAACTGCTGGAGCTTGTCGGAGAGAGCGTCCAACTCGTTCTGGAGCTTCCGATCATCACAGTGGTTTGCCTCGGCGGCGACGAAGCCCTGCATGTGCTCGATCTCGTCGAGGGGCAAGTCGACTCTCACGCCGGGGCCGTCGGGGACACAGAGACACTCGATGTCTTGATCGTACAATGTGTGGTCGCGGATCAGGTCGCGCTCCCGGAGTGTGAGTTTCACCAGGAGCTTGGAGCCGCATGGGATGTTCTTTCGTTTCCGTCTCGTCGTCATCAGCTGGCCTTCACGGTACGTTTCACTGAGATTCCAGTCTGACTTTCGCCGTCTCCAATGAGGAAGGGTTGGCATGTCACGCCCAGTTCTCCTCGTCCAACCGGTCCCAAGGCAGGACGGTCACGTCCTGCCGGGGCTGGCGGGCGTCGCCGCCATGCACGACAAACGTTTGCACTCCACCCGCCGGCTCCAGGATCGCGCTCGCCCGACGCGCCGAGCGCAGCATGTCCTCAGTCACGGTCTCGCCGGCCTTGATCTCGATGGCCTGTGCGCGGTCGCCGCGGTCGATGATGAGATCGGCCTCGTTGCCATGCCGGTCCCGGAAGAAAAACACGCCGCCGTTTTCGCCTCGGTTCATTCGGTGCTTGATGATTTCCGAGACGACCCAGGTCTCGAAGATCGCTCCACGCAACGGATGGACCCGCAACTGCTCAGGGGTGCGAATGCCCAGCAGCCAGCAGACCAGCCCGGTGTCGTAGAAGTGCAGCTTGGGCATTTTGACCAGCCGCTTGCGCAGGTTGGCGTGGAACGGGCGAAGGCGAAAGGCCAGAAAGCTCGCCTCCAAGATCGACAGCCACGCCTTCGCGGTCGGCTGGGAGACGCCCACGTCGCTGGCCAGCGCCGATAGGTTCAAGAGCTGCGCGGTGCGGCCGCCGCAGAGCTCCAGGAATCGCTGGAACGTGGTGAGGTCCGCCACGTTGCTGATGGTACGAACGTCGCGCTCGACGTACGTGGCCACATACGCACCGAGCCAGTCGGCGAATGGAATCTGTTTGTCGAAGATCGCGGGATAGCCGCCGGTCAGCAGGACCTCATCGAGCGTCGCGGGGTGGACCCGGAACCGCCGCGACTCCGGGCGGGATAACGGCAGCAGATGCAGGACCGCGGTCCGGCCCGCCAGCGACTGACTGACCGACTCGAGCAGCAACAGGTTCTGCGAGCCGGTCAGAACCCACCGAGCGGGCGTCCGCTTCTCATCAATGAGCACTTGGATATATGACAGCAGGTCCGGGCAGCGCTGGACCTCGTCGATGATTGCCCCATCCGGATACGTAGCCAGAAAGGCCCGCGGATCGTCGAGGGCGAGAGAGCGAACGTCCGGCTGCTCGAGATTAGCGTACGGGTGCTTGGGGAACAGAGCGCGGCATAGCGTAGACTTGCCGCTCTGGCGCGGGCCGGTAATCGTGACCGCCGGGAACGCCTTGGCCGCCTCGCGTATCTTATCTGACAGGTCCCTTCGTATCATACTCGAAGTATAGAGACTGGTTCTGGCCAAGTCAAGATTGGACTTTGAAATAGCCCGGCCCAGGGGCCTGCTGTGCACGCCCGGTCCAGCCTGCACCAGATGGCACGGTGCTCGGTTGCCGCTTATAGAGTGGCTCCGTGGCCTGAATCCTTCTCACCGGGATTAGTAGCTGGCAGGCCTTCGAGTGCGCGCACCTTGTCCTCGAGCTGGGTGTGCGTGTAGCGCATCGTGAGGCCCGGTTCGCTGTGATGGGCGAGTTCCTGGTGGGTTTTCATGCTCGCGCCGGAACGGCCGATGTTGGTGATGTAGGTGTGCCGGAGCGCGTGGAAGTCCGCATACAACCCTCGTGCGTCACAGAACGCGACCCCGGCCGCCTTGAGGTCAATCCGCATCATCTTCGACGTCCTGTGCCAGCTCCACTCGGATGTATCGATGATGGGTCGCCCCCTCCGTCTCGTTGCGAGCCACGGCCGGACCAAGTCGGCCAGGTCGCGGCGGCTGCTGGACTGGCTGGGGGATTTCGGGGATCAGCGGCTTGTGATTTATCCGGTTCGCAGCTTGATCTGCTCGGGCGTGCTGCTGTTTCTGTTCCGGCTGGAGGCGCGGCGGCGGCGGCGGTTTGACCTCGGTTCGGCCGCCGGCGTTGCGAACCTCAACCGCATCGCGGAGACGAGCATCGAGGAGGTGCCGCATCCCGACACGCTGGTGTACTACCTGAAGGGGCTGTGTCCGGAGGAGTTGTCGGGCGTCCGCACGGGGATGGTGCGCGGACTGGTGCGGTCGCGGGCTTTGCAGGGGGACCGGCTGCTGGGATGCTATTACACCATCGCCATCGACGGGACGGGGCTCGGGGCCCCCGTCGCCAAGCTCTACGGCAGCTCCCGCGCCTTCGCCCGGCGGCCCTGCTCCGAGCGCTAATCTGACGACGCATATGCGTCCTGAGATTCGCGCTCGGGCGGCGGGGCGGCGGCACCAGTTTTTTCACGCACGCTTTCAGCTCGCGCCAGCTTCGTTGCCCAAAGCACGCCAGCTTCACGACCGGCCAGGGCCGCGAGCGATGTGGCGGCCACTGCGGCCGCCGTCCGGGTTCCCTCGGTAGCCGCCACATCGCCGGCCCGCAGCCCGCCGCCCCCCACCGCTCTCAGGGGGGTACTATGTACCTGCGCTGTTCCGCATTCCGCGGGCGGCGCCGCAGGCGGCATGCGCCCCGGCCGCGGCCGGAAAACGATCGGCCTAAATCCGCAATTCCACCGTTGACTTTGCGGCCCGTTTGACTATTATGGGGGGGTGTACTGAACCCACCGGAGGCAAGTCATGGCGCTTTCATCCAGGGGCAACCCCGTTCCGCTCATCATCTTCATCGTCCTGTTCGTCTTCTCGACCGTCGGCTTCGTGCTCGTTACCGTGGAACTGACGAAGACGCACGAGAAGATAAACCAGGAATTCAAACGCACGCCTCAGACCGCGCGGTACGACACGCTCGACGGCCTGAAGCACAAGTGGCAGAAGGCCGACCAGGAGCACACCGAAAAAGCGCTGATACTGGGCAAGCTGGAGGACCTGGTCGGGGTGTCCGAGATCAAGGACCTCAGGGGCGAGATGAAGAGGCTCAAGGATGAGCTCGATCAGATGGTGAGCGCCGAGGGCCGCGCATCCGTCGCCGCAGCGAAGACTCTCCTCTCGCTCATTCGCATCCTCGAAAAAGAAAGACTTGTGCTGGTCGAGCGCATCGCCGACATGGAAACCGCGCATAAGACCGAGACGGACAACCTTCGCAGGAGGCTGGCGAACGAGGAGACGGCCGTGGCGGCGAAGCAGGCGACCATCGACGAACGCGACACGCAGATCGAGAAGCTCAAGAACACGCTCTCCGAGGAACGGATGATCGCGAAGCAGGAGGCCACCACACAGGCCACACAGCTCAGCAACACCCGCACGCAAATGCAGGAAATGCGCGAGCAACTGCAGGAAGACATCCGCCTGGACAGAGCGCGCATCGCGGACCTCGAGGCGCGAATCGAGGCAATGAAAAGGGAGAAGGGGCTCTTCAAAGCCGAGGCTCGCGGCTTCGATGCGAACACCGAGCCGGCCGACGGTAAGGTCATTCTCGTGGACAAGGAAGCCGGCGTCATCATCGACATCGGCCGGAAGAAGGGCGTCCGCCGCGGCCTCGGATTCGACGTCTACCTGGAGAAGAGCGACGGGACGCGCGTGAAACGCGGCAAGATCGAGATCAAGACCGTCTTCCCCGAGATCAGCCGCGGCATTCTGGTCGGAGGCGGAGACCCGGCCCAGGTGATCTACAAGAACGACATCATCGTCAATCCGGCGTTCGACCCCGGGCGTGCGAAGGTCTTTGTCGCAGACACCACGTTCGACGCCGCCAGGAAGCAGGCGTTTCGTGACGCGCTCGCCGAATACGGCAGCGTTCTCGAAAACGATTTGACCGTCCGAACCGACTACCTCATACTCGGTACACAGAAGGGAAAGCTCATCGAGCAGGCGCAGAAGTGGGGCATCGTGCTGATTCGCGAAGACGAGTTGAACGCTTTCCTCGGCCGCTGATCCCCGCGGCGGCTGCCTGGCGCACCGAGAGCAACCTATATCGTGGCGACTGTCCCGGCGCCGCCCAGGGAGGACCTATGCGGCGCCGCGTCAAACGCGTTCTGCTCACGTGCATCGCCGCCGCCGCTGCGTGCGGCCTGTGCGCGCTCGCCGTCGGCCTGTGCGCCAACCTCGCCATAAAGCGGAGCGCCGAAGCCGCCATATCGCGCAAGCCCGAGGACGTGCCCGAAAAGCCCGTCGCCATCATCTTCGGCGCGAAGGTCGGGAGCCAGGGGCCGTCGCACATACTCAGCGACCGCCTCGACGCCGGCCTCAGGCTCTACAAGCTCGGCAAGGTCAAGAAGCTGCTCTTGTCCGGCGACCACGGCCGGAAGGGGTACGACGAGGTCAACGCCATGCGTGCGTACGCGCTCGAGCGCGGCGTGCCGCCCGAAGACATTTTCCTCGACCACGCCGGCTTCCGCACCTACGCGACCCTTTACCGCGCCCGCGACGTGTTCGGCGTGACGTCCGCCGTGCTCGTCACGAACGAGTTCCATCTGCCGCGCGCGATCTACACCGGGAAGCAGTTCGGCCTCGACGTCGTCGGGCTCACGTCCGACGCGCGGACGTATCGGACCTGGTTCTTTAACGACTGCCGCGAGTTCCTCGCCCGCACCCTCGCCTGGATGCAGATTAACATCACGCAGCCCAGGCCGAAGTACCTGGGCCCCAGGATCGACATCACCGGCGACGGCCGCGTCACGCACGACAAGCCGTGAGCGGGGCCTGTCCCGGCCGGGCCGCCCTCACCCGGATATTTCACCGCGGAGGTCGCAGAGATCGCAGAGAAGAAGTGTGGACAAGGATTTACGGCAACATGAGGCCGTGTGTGAAATGCGCAGTGTGCGCGTGGACGAACGAGCGGCGAAAAGCCAACGTAAGTGCCTTTCTTGAGAGAGCGTTCATCCTCTCTGCGTACTCCGCGACGGACCGTCTTCGGTCCGCGTCTGCGGTGAGTGAAGGATTGGGGTTAGTGCGGTGTTTCTGTAGCCGCCCGCATTGAGGGCGGCCCGGCCGAGGTCAGTGCCCTCGGCTACAGCAACACATGGATATTGAAACGGTCACGACGGGAGGTGGCATTGACGGCGGCCGGGTCAGCCGGTACTGTGGCTCTGTGCGATTGGCGTCCCGCGTTCGTGTCTGTTAGGAGATCGATTGATGGCATCCTGTATCGGTGCACAGTTGTACACGCTGCGTAACTTCATCCGGACGCCCGGGGACATCGCGAAGTCGATGAAGAAGGTCCGCGAGATCGGGTACGAGGCGGTCCAGGTGTCCGCGATGGGCCCCATCGACAAGAAGGAGCTTCGCAGGATTCTCGACGGCGAGGGGATTGCGTGCGCGGCCACGCACATCGGCTTCGAGGAGATGCGCGACGAGACCGAGCGCGTCGTCGAGGAGCACAAGATACTCGGCTGCAAGTATCCGGCCATCGGCGGCCTGCCGGGCAAGTACCGCACCGGCGAGGGCTTCGCGAAGTTCGCGAAGGAGGCCTCGGACGTCGCGGCGAAGTTGGCCGAGCACGGCCTGACGTTCGGCTATCACAACCACAGCTTCGAGCTGAAGAACTTCGGCGGCCGGACCGGGCTCCAGATTCTGATGGAGGACAGCGATCCGAAGACGGTCACGTTCGAGATCGACACGTATTGGATTCAGCACGGCGGCGGCTCGCCGGCCGCGTGGGTTCGGAAGGCGTCGGGCCGCGTCCCGCTGCTGCACCTGAAGGACATGGCCGTCGGTCCCGACGGGCCGATGATGGCCGAAGTCGGCGAGGGCAACCTCGACTGGCCCGCGATCCTCGAGGCCGCGAAGGATGCCGGCACGGTCTGGTATCTGGTCGAGCAGGACACGTGCCAGCGCGACCCGTTCGAGAGCCTGGCGATCAGCTTGAAGAACCTGAAGGCGATGGGGCTTGAGTAGGGGTTCGGGCTGGTGTAAAGTGGGAGAAAGGGAAAAATGGGAAAAGGGAAAGGGGAAGAAATGTCTTTGCTGCCGCTTTAGGCGGGGTAGTCAAACCTCTTTCTCTTTCTTCTCTTTCCCCTTTTTCCCTCTTCCCATTTCCCCCATCTTACACTTGTCCGCCACCCACCTCTGCTACTCGGACATCGTCGGCGATGACGCGCACGGCTCGTAGCCGTAGAAGTCCGAGAGCGCCTCCGCCATCTTGCGGTTCAGCAGCTCGATGTCATCCGGGCCCAGGTAGTCGGCGTATCCCCCGACCTTCCCCTTGCGCACCTTGAACGACTCCTCGTCGCTGCGGTCGGCCGGCTTCAGCTTATACGAACCGGTTCCTTCGCTCGCCTCCATCTTGCGCATGTTGTCGAACGAAGCGAACTCGATCGCCTCGAGCGCCTCTTCGCCGTTGATTTCGTGAAGGCCGAGGAAGTCGAGCACGCGGCGAAGCTCCTTCTCAGGATCAGCGTGCATGTCCTCGTAGCGGACGAGCAGGAAGCCGGCCGTCAGCTTGCGGCTCTCCGCCCAGATGTTGTAGTAGCGGAGAAGCGTGTCGAACGCGCCGATGTCGAAGCGAAGGAAGTCGGAGAGCGTGCCGGTGAACGGGCTGTGCGTCTCGCGGCGCCTCTTCTGGAAGAACCAGAACTTCCTCGTCTTCTCCCGCTTCGTCTTGTGGAAGTAATACGAGACGATCACGTCGCGGGGGTCGCGGGCCATGAAGATGACCTTGCGGCCGGCGTATTCATTCTTGAGAGCGGGCAGTTCGTGCGGGCGTTTGCGGTGCGGAGCGCTGTCGTGCGTCACGCGGATGCTCGGCACGTCCGGGCAGGCTTCGGTCATGGCGCTCAGCTTGAGCAGGTTGGGCGTGGCGAGGTTGAAGTGCTGCTGGATGGCGCGGCCGATCTGGAGCGTGAGCCACGTCCGGCCGCACTTGGGGTACGAGAGAAGGTAGTAGTCGGCCCGCCACTTCTTCCGCCGCTTGAGCAGCTTCTTGAAATTCTTCCACAGGCCCACGCCGCGGCTCCCGAACGCTCACAGAAAAGCCGTTGGCCCCGGTCCGTTCGCCGAGGCCGGGCGATTATATCTGTGGATTGCGCGAGCGACAAGCATGTTCCGTCGCGGAGGCAGACTGCTATTCCCGCCCGCCGCGCCTGAAGCGCCGGCCGCGGCCCGCGCCGCGGCCGGGGCCCGCGCCGCCCCCCTTGCGTGGTACCACGCGCACGAATATCTCGTCCGCGGTCTCGCGGTCAAGCGCAAGATGTGTCTCGCCGAACTCGACGACCACGCTAGGCCAGGTCTGGTGAAGGTGCAGCTCGGTGCCCGGCACAAGGCCGAACGAGGCCAGGCGGTCGATCCGGCGGTCGTTGGCCGCGTGCACATATGCGACGACGCCGCAGTCGCCGGCGCCGATCTCGGACAGCCGCCGGATTACGGCGGGCGCGTTGGTCTGGCCGTTCGCGCAGCACGCGCCGCGCGGTATGGGCTTCCCGTGCGGGCACACGTTCGGATGCCCGAGGAGTGTGCAGATCGACTCGGTCACTTCGTCCTCGAGGATGTGCTCGAACTTGCACGCGACCGACTCGGTCGCCGGGTCGGCGACGCGCAGCACGTCGTGCAGCAGCCGCTCGGCCAGCCTGTGGCGGCGAACGATGATGGTTGCGTGGGACCGGCCGCGCTCGGACAGGCACAGCCCGCCCGGCTCCTCGACCACAAGGCCCGACTTGACCGCGAGGTCGAGCGGCTCGGCGCCCGTACGGGCCCGGTTCAGCACTTCGTCCCTCGCGAACGGGCCGTTCTTCTCCTCCGTCAGGCAGAACAGCGCCTGAAGAACTTCATCGAGTTCGTCTGAGGCTCGCATCGCTTGTCTCCTAACTTGGCGAGGCCGGCAGCGCGATCTGCAGCCCGCTGACGGCGAGCAGCAGGCGAACGAACGTCCCGGCCGATATGGCCAGCGCCAGCACGAGGATGTCCAGCAAGATCGCCTTGAGCCAGCCCAGTTCCCTCACGCACACGAAGAAGTGCGCGAGGCACGGCACAAAGAGCGTGATCACGATAAGCGCGACGAGCGCCTGCTCAGCCGCGAGCTCACCACCCTTGAACTGCTCAAAGATGACAACGGTCGCGTAGTCGCGCCGGAGGAACCCGAGAATAAATCCCTTCGTCGTCTCCACCGGCAAGCCGAGCAGGCCCGTCACAACGGGCCGCACGGCCGCCTCGATCCGCTCGAGCAGCCCGATCCGCTTGATGATGAACAGGCAGACCGTGCCCAAGAGGAACATCGGCACGGCCTCGCTCATGAACCACTTGACGCGGTGATATGTCTTGACGACCGCATTCGACACGCGTGGCCACCGAAACGGCGGGACCTCGAGCAGCAGGTCGGCCCCTCCGCCGGGCAGGATCATCGCGGCCAGCCGGCCGACGATGAAGAGCGCGGCGAATATCGCGGCCACGTAGACGAGCAGGCCGACGGCCGAGATCTTGGCGAGTACGGCGCTGATGACGCCAAGCTGCGCGCTGCACGGCACCGCGAGCGCAAGCAGCAAGATCGCGATCAGCCGCTGCTTCCTCGTCTCGAGGATCCGCGTCGTCATCGTCGCCATTGTGCCGCATCCCAGACCGAGCACCATCGGCAGCACGGCCTTGCCGCTCAGGCCGACCCGCTTGAAAATGCGGTCGGCAAGAAGCGACAGCCGCGGCAGATATCCGGAATCCTCCATCAAGGAGAACAGCAGGAAAAAGAGCGTCACGATGGGGAACACGATTGCGATGGCGTACGTCAGGCCGGTCGAAATCAGTCCCGCTTCCTGGTCGAAGAAGAACGCGTAGACGAAGCCGTCGCGGCTGAACACGCCGCCGAGGGCTCGCGAGAGCGGCCCGTTTATCAGCCCTTCGTACTGCTTGCTGCCTTCGTCGAACGTGCCGAATACCGTGTTCTCGATGAAATCAACGCAGTCGCCCGCGCCGATGACGCCGACGACGACGTAGACGATCCAGAGCACGAAGACGAGCAGGAAGAACCCGCCGACGGGATGTGTCGAGAGGCGCGCGAGAGCAGTGAGCCCGTTGCCGCCGCGGCGATACTCACGCCGCCAGGCCGAGCCGCCATACAGCGCCATGCAAAGCGCCGCGCAGGCGTGCGCCGCCAGGGCGCTGCCCAGCGGGCCGAGCCACTCGAACCGCGGGCCGCCGCCGGCCAGCGTCGCGTACAGGCCCTCGCCCGACAGGCTGTAGAAGATGAACGCGGCGAGCCGCCAGCCGATGAGATAGAAAAACGCCGGGGCCAGGAACGCAAAGAACGCGAGCCGCGGCAGGCCGCCCGCGCCCTGGCTCTGCTGCGGGCGCATGACCACGCCCTCGACGATGACGTCGGCCTCGGCCGCGCGGCGATGTTGGATGGTGAGAGCGGGAGACTCGCGTAGCTGCGCCGCCGCCTGCTCGCGCGCCGCATCGAGCTTCTCGCGGAAGTCCGGCCCCGCCTCGGCGGCGATGTCGTCCTCGAGCGCCGGATCGTCCGCGAGAAGCATCAGGGCGAGCCCGCGGCGGCCCCGCCGCTCGGATGGCAGCAGGGCGGATATCTCGCCGGCCGCGCGCTCGATCACTTCGCCGTAGTCGGGTTCGAGGCGCGCGGCGGCGGCGTCCTTCAGCGACGATATGAGGAGGTTGAGGCCGCGGCGCTCGGTGGCGACGGTCGGGATGGCGGGCACGCCAAGCGCGTCGCGCAGCCCGGCCGCATCGATCTCGATCCCGCGGTCCTGCGCCTC
>JBDREM010000156.1:0-35637 GCA_043819695.1 Planctomycetota bacterium | reverse complement strand
ATGCAGGGACCTTATCTGAGAAAGTATGGGGTCGAGACGGTCATCCTCTTTGACCTCTTCGAGACGGACGGCGTCAGTTTCAAGACCGACGCCGCCCACGCCGCCGGCGACACGAAGATCATGAAGGACGAAGGGGCTGAGGCCAACACGACCAACGCCTTCGTCGATGAGGGGCAGGGATACTCTATCGTACTCACGGCGGCCGAGATGGAGGCGGCTCGCATCGTCGTCTACATCGTCGACCAGGGCACGAAGGCCTGGCTCGACACGGCGCTCGTCATCGAGACCTACGGCCACGCGTCGGCGATGCACGCATTCGATCTCGACTCCGCAGAAGTCACTACGGACGCCGCCAGCCGCACGGCCAGCAAGGCAGACGTGTCATCCCTCGCGATCGAGGCCACGCTGACCGCCATCAAGGGCGCCGGCTGGACCGCGTCGTCCGACACGCTCGAAAAGATCCGCGAGGCGGTCACGAACATCCCCGCCCAGCGCCAGACACAGGAGATCTGACAATGGCCCTTCCACGCGGCAGTGCACAGAAGGATTCGGACGTCCACCTCGGCATTTTGTTCCGGTGGGACGGCGCGCCGACCGATCCCCACGAGGTGCGGCAGGTCGAGATCATCGACACCGACGGCGAAACGGTCCTCGGAACCATCACGTCGATCGAGCACGAGGCCGACAGCGGCGAGTACTACGTCACCGCGCCGGGCGCGGACCTCGACGCCGTCGGCCGGTACCTCGACCGCTGGTACTACACGTGGGTCGACAGCGAGGGCGAGCAGACCGCGACGCAGGATTTCTACGTCCAGGAGACGGTGCCGCCCGTGCATTACGGGAACGACGTGCAGGTGGGCGTCGGCTATCTCAAGGGGCTGCCGCCGCTCGCGGCGAGCGCGCAGGACGGCGTGACGCAGGCCGACCTCGACGCGGCGATGGACGTCGCCGACACGATGATCGAGGCGATCTTCGGCGACCGCTACGACATCTCCGGATGGCAGACGCCGCCGCCGCCGCTCATCTCGATGCTCTGGGAGATGCTGGCATCGGCGAAGGTCATCGAGTTCAAGGACCTGCGGCTCGGCCTGCCCGCCGACGACGGGCCGTCGGGCGCCGCCGGCCTCGTCCGGTCGGCCCGAGAACTCGTCGACAAGGTCCTGCACGGCTGGCCCGAGCGGCTGCACCTGCGCGATGCCAGCGGCAATGTCATCCGGCCGCGGAAGAACCGCGCGCCGACCGTGCCGCGCGCGGCCGAGGCGACATCCGACTGGTTCTGAGAGGACGCCAGAAGCAGGAGGTAAAGCGGAGCATTTTGCTTGCGCTGGCCATGATACTGTGCTATATTACCCATAGATGTGGACATGTGTCAGTACATAACATGTTCAAGTAGCCTGTACTCCTGCTGTTAGGCGGGACAGTCATGCGGAAATATGAAGAGACACATCCATGGCTTGATTTCACGCTGGATGCGCGTTCTCCGGAGTATACCACGTGGCTCCTGCTCGGCGAAGCCGTCTCCAAGATCGAGCACATCGCCGGCGTCCCGCTCAGTCCCGACGCCGCCGACCGGCTGCATTCCGTGTACCTGGCCAAGGGGGTCTTGGCGACCACGGCTATCGAGGGGAACACTCTCACAGAGGCAGAGGTACAAGAGCACTTGGCGGGACGACTCGAGCTTCCACCCTCGAGACAGTACCTTGGCCAGGAGGTGGACAACATTGTGGCAGCGTGCAACCGGATTGGCCGTGACGTCATCTCCGGCGACTGCGCCCCCATCTCATCAGCCGAGGTTCGTGAGTACAACAAGCTGGTCTTGAACGGCCTCCCCTTGCAGGAAGACGTCAAGCCCGGCGAGTTCCGTCGGCATTCTGTCGTGGTCGGAAGATACCGTGCAGCCCCGGCACAGGATTGCGAGTACCTGCTCGACAAGTTCTGCGAATGGCTCAGCACCTTCACTCATCCAAAAGGCCTTGAGCAGCCGTACGCCATCCTCGCGGCCGTTGCGGCGCACCTCTACTTCGTGTGGATTCATCCGTTCGGCGACGGGAACGGCCGCACCGCGCGGCTCATCGAGTTCCGCTTGCTCTTGCAGGCCGGTTTCCCGACGCCTGCGGCGCACTTGCTCAGCAATTTCTATAACCTGACTCGAACGGAGTATTACCGCCACCTCGACCGAGCCAGCAAATTGGGCGGAAAAATGTCGGAGTTCATCACCTATGCCGTTCGGGGCCTGGTGGATCAGCTTCGAGAACAGTTGGGCGTGATTCGCAGACTGCAATGGGACGCCGCGTGGCACAACTACGTGTATAAGCAGTTTGGCAAGGGATCGGCGGCCCATCTCAGGCGACGACGCCTTGTGTTCGAGTTGTCGAAAGTCACGGAACACCACGGGTGGGTCCGAGTGTCGGACATCCCTCAATTGACCCCTCGGCTGGCACGCGAGTACGCCACAAAGACGACAAAGACCCTTTCCAGGGACTTGAACACCGTCGAGCAGATGAACCTAGTTCGGCGCGTAGGGCAAACCGTAAGGGCTAACAAAGAGCTCATTCTCGCATTCCTGCCCGCACGGGCGCAGCCTGGAGAGACATCGGAGTGACCGCGGAAGAAGTGACGACGCTGATCAACCGCGAAGTTGGTGCGGACCGTAAACGCACCAATGCCCACGGGTGTACATTGGAGCGATGTCTGGTCACGCCATCTCCGGCGCACTTCAAGTGTGGCCCAGACGCAAGTGAGACGGTCGTGGTCTGGCTCGTGCTGGAAGAGGATTTCGACCAACGGAACGGCTACAAGATCGTGTATGGCGAGGATAAGGGGATGTTTGGGCTCGCCATGAGGGTGGCGGACGGTACCGACTGGTTCGTGGCCTGGTACGGCTCATTCCTCGAAACATACGACGCAATGTGATCTGCGCGATGCCAGCGGCAATGTCATCCGGCCGCGGAAGAACCGCGCGCCGACCGTGCCGCGCGCGGCCGAGGCGACGTCCGACTGGTTCTGAGAAGCCCGGGAATAGATCCTGTAAGCAATGGCACTGACTTAAGCCCGATCATCCGCCGCCAGAGAGAACGGGCGGCCCGACGGCTTCCTTGTCCGTAACACTTCAGCCAAATGAAGAAGCGGAATCGCTTCGGTAGGCCGGCGCTGCGCTGCTCTCGTAGCACGGGCATCCTGCCCGTGATTCCACGGCCTGGAAGGCCGTGCTACGAAGGTGTGCCGACCAATTCACTTAGCTGAAGTGTTACCCTTGTCCTAATCATAATCGTAATCCTGCTCGGCAGAGGCACTTACGAAACAGCGATTAGGATTAGGAGTAAGATTACGATTACGACCGGAGCTCTGCGACACGGGCCAAGGCCCTTATGTCAGTGCCATTGGGTCCTGTGAGACCTATACGACCGATCTGGAGCGAGGAAGACGATGAGCGACGTTATTGAGTTCAACGAAGTGCAGATCGGCGACGCCGGGCGTTTGCTGGTGCCGCAGGTCGAGGCGATCGGCCGCGGCGCGGAGCCGATGCTGTGGTCGACGTTCGCCGACGTCGACGACTCCTCGCGCAACTGGGTCTATCGCATCCGCGCGGCCGTCGTCGTCGTGCGCAACGCCGACTGGAAGCTGATGCAGTACATTGGCTCGTTGCGTGCGTCGCTCGGCGGAACCAAGGCCGACCTGGTCTGGAAGACCGGCTCGGTCGTCCGCATCACGTGGCCCGACGCGCGGCTCGATGCGATCCGTCCGTCGGTCCCCGAGGACCGGCGCCGCGCCGGATTCGACGCGGACCTCGTCCTGGAGTTCACGTCGGCATCGGATCCGGAATAGGGGACATCGTCCTCAGCCCGACTCGATAGGTCCTGTGGGACCTATACGACCTATAGGAACCAAGCCCAATGACCATCACGCTGACCATCAACGCCATTGAACAGGACCTGGCCGAGGCGAGGCTTTCGCTCGATTTCGTCCATGTCTCGTGGTCCGGGCCGCGGAGCTTCCACTTCGTCGAGCACGTATCGCACAGCAACGCAAGCTTCGAGGTCGAGGACCGCGTCGTGCTGTCGTTCGACGGCGCCGTGCGCTTCCGCGGCCGGATCAAGCGCATCGAGCTCGAGGGCGTCCCGAACACCGAGCGCGTCGTCTACGTCTGCCTCGGCCTGCGCGAGCTCGCGAAGGAAGTGACCGCGCACGACCCGACGTACGGCTTCCCGCGCGTCGTCTTCAACGCGCCCGAGGACGACGACGACTATGACGCGGGCCGCTCGGGCAAGTCGGTCGGCTACATCATCGCCTGGCTCTTCGACCAGCACGCGGACGACCTCCGCGACGCCGGCGTCATCGCGGCCGCGCCGGCGACGGGCTACGTCCAGGGCGAGCTGGACCAGCTCGACGTCGTGCCACCGAAGACCGTCTTCGAGTCGCAGGATTTCGACGGCGTGCTCGAGGAGTTGATCGCGTTCCAACGCGGCCACCGGTTCATTGCCGACCCCGACACGCAGACGTTCCACTTCCAGAAACTCGCCGACCTGCCCGGAAAGACGATCACGTACAACTCGGCGGACAAGCCATTGTCCGCGCTTCTCAAGCCCTCGACCGAGGGCCGCGCGACCGCGGTCAAGATCTACGGCCCGAGGCAGCCGATCAACAAGACCCTCAAGCTCTCCGAGGGCGGCCTGACGAAACTGTGGGACACCGACTACGAGAGCGGGTGGACCTGGTCGAAATGCTTCGACCCCGACAACGGCGACACCTACGGCCGCGTCTTCCGCAGGTTCCAGGTCGCGGACGACTCGAAGCGCCGCATCGCGCACAGCCTCGCCGAGGCCGACGGGCTCGGCGACAACGCGAAGGCGCTCTGCCCGCAGGTCTACCGCAAGACGATCGAGGACACGTGGACGTGGGTGCCGTCGATGTTCGATTTCAAGAACGGCGTCATCCTGCTCGCGCAACCCGCGACGACGGGCGACCAGTACAAGGAGGGCGACGCCGAGTGCGCGGCCGACATCTGCCTCGTCTACGCCTACCTCAGCGACGGGCTCACGGCTCGGGCGCCTGCCTCCGGCTACGAGGGCACGGCGTACACCGAGCCTGAAAACCCCGTCGAGGTCGTCCGCCGGTTCTACGCAGAGGACTTTGTGCTCTCCTCGCAGACCTCGAAATATCAGAACATTGCGAGCAAGCTGCTGCGGGCGTACAAGGACATCGTCTACGCCGGCACGGTGCGGCTCGCCCGGCTCGACTGGTCGCTTGCCGGCCTCGGCAACCGGCTGAACTTCGCCGGGCAGGACGACGAGGGCAGCCCGGTCATGACCGGCTTCGAGGCGCTCGGCGCGATGCTCCAGGCCGTGACGTACGATTTCCCGCGCGGGCGGACCGAGCTCGCGCTGTCGACCGATGCGTCCGAATTCGCCGGCGTGTCACTGCGCGTTGCCGCGCGATTGCGCGAGCTCGAGACGCAGGCCCGGCGCGGCGAGCGATACCGCGCGCTTCATCGCTGCACCCACGCGCCGACGGCCCGCGCCGGGAACGACGGCGAGATCGGCGCCGCCGAAAACGCGCGCGGCGTCTACAGCCTCCGGCGATACGAGGACAGCGAAGGCGGCCGCGTCGCGGGCCACGTCGACATCGAGTCGGGCGAAGGCGTCACCATCACGCGGCAGGTCGACGCCAACCACAACGGGTTCAAGATCGCCGCGAAGCAGTCGGGCGAATGGTACTGGTTTCATGCCCAGCTTGCGTCGGCCGGGATGTCACTCGAGATGTACGCGCGGCAGGAAGCGACCGGCGGCCTCGCCGTCAAGTGGTACCCCGTGCTCGCCGGCAAGGTCACAAAGGTCATCGCCTACGCGCCCGGAACAATCTCAGCGGGAGCGGTCACGATCAAGGTGAGCCGCAAGACGAAGGACGGGGCCGAGACCTGCCCCGATACGCGCACGGACTACGACGACCCCGCCGCCGTCGTCAGCGCGGACACGAACATCGCGCACGACGCCGCCGCGCCGGGCATCGCGTTCGGCGACGACGACGTCCTCGGCCTACGCGCCATCACCGACGGCAGCTTCATCCCCGGCGGGACCTTGTTCGCCCTGATCGCCGGCGCGTATTTCGAGGCGGGCTGATGGCCTTGTAAGTACCTCGCTTCACACCTGTTGCAGCAGACGTCCTCACCTGATAGGCTCCTTCGATTCATGGCATCGCGTAGACCGCTACAGGAATTTGCCTTAACACGGAAATGAACGGCCTTTTCTGGCTGAACGGCTCAGGAAAATGGGCGATAATTATCCGTGAAGAGCCCTTGATATTCGGGGGTTCTGCGGTATCCTATAAGTAGATTTCCGTCTGCAACTCATCCCCGTCGGGCTGCTTGCCCGTCGGGCCCCTCCGGATTGCGATCCGGAGGCTTTTTTTTGAGCGAGACATGAACCGTACAACTTTTCTTGTAGACGGTTTCAACGTCTATCATTCTCTGGTGGAAGCCAGCCGGAACGCGGGCGGAAAGACGGCGAAGTGGCTGGACCTGAAGAGGCTGTGCTCCTCGTTCCTGCATGTGTCGGCCCAACGAGCCGGCGAAAAGGCTACGCTCGGACGAATCTATTACTTTTCCGCTCGACCGACCCACCGCCCACCGGACAAGCAGCAACGGCACGCGATATACGTGCGCGCCCTTCGCGCCACGGGCGTCAACGTGGAAATGGGACGTTTCAAGAAGAAAGAGGTCTACTGTGTTCGCTGCCGCCGTCCAACGCCCGTGCACGAGGAAAAGGAGACGGATGTTGCGATCGCCGCCAAGCTCTTCGAAGTCTGCCACTCCGACGAAAGTGATACCGTGATCCTGATGACCGGGGACACCGATCTCAGGCCGGCTCTGCTGACGTGCAAGCGACTATTCCCGGAGAAGCTGATCTTCTTCGCCTTCCCCTACAAGCGCTCCAACGCGGAGCTTCGAGAACTCGCCCCGGAGTCATTCGCCATCAAACGCGATACCTGCCTGCACGTCCAGTTCCCCGACCCGCTGATATTGCCTGACGGTACCTGCATCAGAAAACCGCCAAGCTGGTAGTAGTCCGACAATGCTCTTGCTCACCCCGTACGATTGCTCCGAGCCGGGACTGGGCCGCGCCCGTCGGCGGTGCAAATCTCGGACGAACTCACTGCGGGAACATGTTGCGGACGGCTTCCTTGATCGTGACGAGCGTCGGGTGCTCGACGGCGAACCGGAGCCGCAACAGGTAGAACACCTTGCCGAGGTCGCTCAGCTCGGACTTGCCCTTGAGCAGCTCGACGAACTCCTCCTCGACTTCGGCGAGATACTCGGCGAGCGTCTCCGAATCGACCCGCTGCTCGAGGTGGTCGATGATCTTCTCGTACTCGCCCTTGTCGAGCCAGAGGCCGAAGCAAATCGGGCAGACCTCGACCGCGATCTCAGGGTCGCCGTAGCGAACGGTCGCCAGCGCGGCGCCGTCCTGCGGGCACTTGCTCCGCGACGCCTCGTCGACCGTCACCTTCTCGGCGTCCTGCCAGAGATTCACGTCGAGCCAGCGGTAGTCGCCGTGGCTCTCGCGGTCCTTCACCTGGCCGAGCTCGCCCTGCTCGAACCACGTGCCGCCGCACTCGGGGCAGCGGTCGACCTTGATCGACTGGACCTCGACCTCTTCGGTCGCGGCGCCGTCGCACTTCGGGCAGTTCATCGCACTCCTCTCACAGAATCGGTTGGCCGATTATGGCCTCGGCGCGCCGCGATGTCAAGTGGCCCACCCCCACGCCTGGATGTCCGGCGCGGCTTCGTACGAGCTGCACGTCGCCCGGGCCACGAGGGACCAAGTTGAGGCGCAGCGAAATTGCGGCCCGGAACGCGCCATGTGACACGGAAGTTTTTTCTTGACTCTCTAATGCGTTCCCCTATGATGCCGATACCAATTTGGGCTTGTGCCCGTGTCGCGTTAGGAGTAGAATGAGGTAGAGCCACTGGTGGTAGGCCAGAGATGGGGATGCGTGAGATGACTGGGACTCACGCGCGGGTGTATTCTGACAACGCAGATATTGCCGCAAATGTGGCATTTTATACACGCCCAAGACGGATGCGCGATGTGGCTGCATGAGAATATGGTGTTCTAACACCTGTGTGGGCAGGTGGTTGTATAAAACAGAGGGTCGTTCCTGCGGACGATGGCACGGATGTTGCTGTAGGTAGTGGCAGGCGTGTCACTCTGAGAGGACGGAGACAAGCGATGGCGTCGGTTCAATATGAACTTGTGAGCGTTGACGGTCCGGTGACTGTTGGGTATTACCGCTCGGGCGGTCGGTGGTGGGCGGTCGCTCGCCAGTTCTCGATCATGGGCTCAGGCAAGACCAAGGACGATGCGTTCCAGCAGTTGCGCGAACTTGTCAATGAGTACGTGGAGGAGTGCATCACTGAGGGTACCACTGCGTTCTTCTTCCCTTGCGAAGACGAGGACTGGCGTCGCACACGCGACCAGCAAAATTTCCATGTTGTTCTTGTTTTCCAGCGTACTACTCCTTACCAGAAACCAATGTGCGAAAGGGTCGAGCCAGACGAACTCGACACGCTCTCTCGTTTCGGTAGCCGCTTCGTATCGGGGGGCCTGGCGGAAGTGGCCTATGAGCGTGTGAATTAATCGCCGCAACGCCGCAAACGAGGCGTTTTTCTCACGCAAACACTCGACTTACGGAGCCTTTTTCGCGGCGAAAACGATTTTTTCACACGCTCTATGCCTAGCGAAGTTCGGCTAGAGCGTCTTGTCACCCGCCTGAAACGGTTTGACATCACATGCAAGCACACCAAGGGCGGCCATATGAAGGCCAAAGGACAGGGCGTGTCCTACCCCTTCCCGCTTATCCGTGGTCGCTTCGTCGATTCGAAGTATGTCACGCAGATACGCCGGCGGTTCAAGCTGACGAATGATGACGGCGTGACCGATGAAGCGTTCTGGGGATGATCCCGGTCCTGCCCTCTGCAACACGATCCGTCCCCCGCGATGCGGGGCTTTTCTTTGGACAACCCATGGCCTACTGGCCGACGCCTCGGGCGACCTCTGAGCGCACCTGACGGCTAACATATATCCAGCACATTCTGACGAGTTCGTTAGCGCGCTCCGCTACCCCCGCGCTCGGACCTCCGGCTCCGCTTCGCCGGCGTCGGTCATGCGGCGCTCGAGGGTCGCGGCGAGTTCGGCGCGGACATCGGCGTGCGCGGCATCGGCGGCGAGGTTGTTCCGCTCGTGCGGATCGGCTTCGAGGTCGTAGAGGAAATCCTCGACGTACACGTTGCTGTCGGCGTCGCCGCCGCCTTTCTCGGGCGCTCTCACCGAATACTTCCATTCTCTCGTGCGGATGCAGCGGCCGCACTGGCTCTCGCTGATCTGCGCGAAGACCTCCTTCGGCCAGCCGGCCGCAGTGCCGCCAACGAGCGCCTGGAGCGGCCGGCCGCGCATATGCCCGGGCACGTCGGCGCCGCCCGCGCTCAGGAGCGTCGGCGGAATGTCGATCAGGCTGACCATCTCGCCGATCACGCCCCCGCCGCCGAAGCCCGGCCCGCACGCGACCATCGGAACCCGCAGGCAGCCGTCGTGGCACGACCGCTTGTACTCGCCGTTGCGCGTCTTGAAGTGGCAGCCGTGGTCGCTCGTGTAGATGACGACGGTGTCGCCGGCGATGCCGAGCCGCCCGAGTTCGTCGCGGATTCGGCCGACGTTCTCGTCGAGGCTCGCGCAGCAGCCGAGGTAGTCTGGATATTCGGCGGGCCAGTCGCCATCGAGTCCGACGAGGTCGCCGGGCACGACGAAGTCCTTGAACCGCTGCTTCGAGCCGGTCGGGCCCTCGAAGCAGGCGTGGTCGTTCTGGAAGTGCGGCTCGATGTACGAGACGAAGAGGAAGAATGGCCGCTCGCCCGTCCGCGACTGGAGATACTCGATGACCCAATCGGTCTGCGCGTCGACGCGGTAGCGGCCCTCGGAAAACTCGCGGCGGTTGCCGTCGGCGTCGAACATATGCCCGTCGTAGCTGTGCGATGTGAACTCGAGCACGTCCGACGCCAGCCAGTAGTCGTTGTATCCGCCGCGCAATTCGGGCGGGACGGCCCGGTCTCGGAAGTTATCCACCCCGTCTCGCGGCCCGCACGACGCGAGGTGCCACTTGCCGATGTAGCCAACCTCGTAGCCCGCCTCGGAGAGGCCCCGCGCGAGATGGCCTTCGTCCGGCGGGAGCCGGCGGTGGTTCGTGTGGCAGCCGACCTCGGTCGCATATCTGCCCGATTGGATGCACGAGCGCGCCGGCCCGCAGACGGGCTGGCACGTGAATGCGTTCTCGAAGAGCGTGCCCTCGCGCGCCATTTGGTCGAGGTTGGGCGTGACGTCAAGCGGCTGGCCGTAACAGCCGAGCGTGTCCCACCGCTGCTGATCGCTGAATAGGAAGATGACGTTCGGCTTGCGCATGCGAACCCCTTTCCGCGAGATGATCGGGCCATCGGGCGGCGCGATTATGTGCGTGCGAACGAGGCAAGTCAATAAGCAGCGGCAACCCGTCGGCCTCACCCTCTGCCCGGCGAAGACGGGGTGCCGGCGTCAGCGGCGTGCCCCGGCTTCGCCGCACCGCCGCTTGCGGCGGACCGCCGCTTGCGGCGGGCGCCCGCTTGATTGCATGCCGTCTTCCTCGTAGAATTGCGGCGGACAGCGGCGTCCGTTTTCGGGGAATGGCGATGGGCGGCATGTGGCACCACGGAATGCATTGGCACGGGCGGCCCGACGACGGCCGGACCAAGCCCCGCTCGGCGTGGGCCGTCTACCGGCGGTTCGTGCAATACCTGAAACCGTACACCCGGCTGCTCGCGGTCTCGCTGGCCGTGCTCATCGCCGGAAGCCTCATCCAGGTCGCGCCGCCGTGGATCGTCCGCACGGGGATCAACAAAGCGGTCGGCGGCAACGTGGAGACGGCCTGGTACTTCGTCGCGCTCGGCGGGGTGTTCCTGGGCGTCCACCTCGTACAGGGGTTGATCTCGTATTTGCAGACGATCTCGATGCGCCGCGTCGAGCAGGGCGTCATCCGCGACCTCCGCAACGGCGTCTTCCGCCACCTCCAGGACCTCTCGCTGAAGTTCTACGACAACCGCGAGACCGGCGAGCTGATGTCGCGCCTCCTGAGCGACGTGAACCAGATGGAGGCGGGCCTCGTCGGCGGGCTCGTCGGGATCCTGCGCGACCTCGCCGTGTTCGCGTGGCTCATCGTCCTTGTGTTTTACCTCAACTGGCGGCTCGCGCTCCTGGCCGTGGCCGTCGTCCCCGTGATGGGCTTCGCGGCGTACTTTTTCAACGTCCGCGCCCGCGCGGTCTGGCGCAAGATGCGCGAGAAGATGGCCGACATCAGCGTGGCGGTGCACGAGAACATCTCGGGCACGCGGGTCGTCAGGGCGTTCGGCCGCGAGGACGACGCCGTCTCGGACTTCAAGAATCACACCGACGAGACCTACAGCCTGAGCATGCGGGCGACGTCGATGATGGCCGTGTTCGGGCAGACCATATCGCTGCTCAACGCGCTCGGCGCGGCGCTCGTGCTCGCGTACGGCGGCTATCTCGTGCTCCAGAAGACGATGAAGGTCGGCGACCTCTTCGCGTTCATTGCGTACACCGGCATGCTGTACGGGCCGGTGAACGGCCTTGTCCGCGCGAACCAGTTCATCCAGCGCGCGGCCGTCGCCGCCGAGCGGGTCTTCGACCTGCTCGACACGAAGCCCGACATCGACGACGCGCCCGGCGCCGTCGAGCTGTCGCACATCAAGGGACACGTCGAGTTCGGCGCCGTATCGTTCGCGTACGGCGACGAGCCGGTGCTGCACGACGTGTCGTTCGCCGTCCGCCCCGGCGAGGTGCTCGCCATAGTCGGGCCGAGCGGCGCCGGCAAGACGACCATCGGCCAGCTGATCCCGCGGCTCTACGAGGTCACAAGCGGCGCGGTGCTCGTCGACGGGCACGACGTGCGCTCGGTCAAGGGCGCCAGCCTCCGAAGCCACATCTCGATGGTCAGCCAGGACATCTTCCTCTTCAGCGGCACGGTTCGCGAGAACATCGCCTACGGGCGCCCGGGCGCGTCGGACGAGGATATCCTCGCGGCGGCGAACGCGGCGCACGTCGACGAGTTCGCGCAACGACTGCCCGAGAAGTACGAGACGCGCGTCGGCGAGCGCGGCGTCCGCCTGTCCGAGGGCCAGAAGCAGCGGATCGCGATCGCGCGGGCGCTGCTCAAGGACGCGCCCATCCTGATCCTCGACGAGCCGACGTCGAACGTCGACACCGAGTCGGAGCGGCTGATCCAGGAGTCGCTCGACCGGCTGATGCGCGGCCGGACGACGCTCGTCATCGCCCATCGCCTGTCGACCATCATCGGCGCCGACAGGATCGCCGTGCTCGACCAGGGCCGCATCCTGGACATCGCGCCGCACGCCGTCCTCCTCCAGAGGAACGAACTCTACGCCAAGCTCTACAACGTCCAGTTCGACTACAAGGCGCTCGAGGACGAAGAGCAGACGTGACCGGGGCCCGCGGCCGGTCTTTGCAGCATGGGCATCTCGCCCGTGAGATCACGGCCGGAGCGGCCGCGCCGCCGCGTCCACTTGATTGCGCCCCGCCGTCCCCGTAGAATGCCGCCATGAAGGCGGTCGATTTCCACACCCACGCGTTCCCCGACTTCCTCGCCGAGCGCGCCGTTGCCGCCATCGCCGAGGGCGCCGCGATGCAGCGGCCGCACCTCGACGGCACCGTCGCCGACCTGCTGCGGTCGATGGACCGCGCGGGCGTCGAAGTATCCGTCGTCGCCAGCATCGCGACCGCCGAGAAGCAGGTCGCCAGCATCCTCAAGTGGTGCTGCGAGATCGCGTCCGACCGCATCGCCCCCTTCCCTTCCATATATCCGTTCTCGGCGGACGTGACCGGCCAGGTCCGCCGCATCGCCGAGACCGGCCTCAAGGGCATCAAGCTGCACCCGAACTACCAGGATTTCGAGCCGCTCGACGAGCGCCTCATGCCGGCCTACGAAGCCATCGCCGACGCCGGACTCATCCTGCTCTTCCATTCCGGCGACGACCTCGCGTTCCTCGGCGACCACCGCTGCATGCCGTCGACGATGATCCAAATCCAGAAACAGTTCCCGTCGCTCAAGATGGTCCTCTCCCACCTCGGCGGGTTCTGGCAATACACCGACACCGAGCGGCACGTCCTCGGGTCCGACGCGTACATCGAGGTCTCGCTCGCCATCCCGGCCGAGCCGAGCGAGACGTTCACCCACATCGTCCGCGACCACACCCCGGGCCGCGTGATGTTCGGAACCGACTCGCCCTGGAGCGACCAGAAGACCGAGATCGAAAAACTCATGCACGCGCTTGACGACCCGAAGCTACTCGAGGATATTCTCTGGAACAACGCCGCCCGGCTGCTTGGAATTGAATAGACTCACCACGGATGAACACGGATAAACACGGATGAATCTGGTTGAGAAACAGCTCGCGGAGAAGATCATCGGTGCCTGCATGGAGGTGTCCAATGAACTCGGCTGTGGATTCCTCGAAGGCGTCTGTGAAAAGGCCCTGCTCATTGCGCTCCGCGACAAAGGGCTCAAAGCCGAAGCCCAAGTGCCTCTGGTCGTGAAGTTCAGGAACAAGGCTGTTGGTGAGTTCTTTGCGGACATCGTTGTGGCCGACGCCGTGTTGCTTGAGTTGAAGGCGACGCGTAACATTGCACCGGAGCACGAGGCGCAACTACTGAACTACCTCGAGGCGAGCGGCCACGCGGTTGGGCTGCTCGTGAACTTCGGCAGGCCCAAGCTGGAATGGAAACGCTTTGTCTCCTGAAAAAGCATCCGTGTTCATCCGTGTCCATCCGTGGTGAATACAAACTGGGAGGCCGATATGACTTCAAAGGAAATCGTGAAGCGCACGCTCGACTTCACCCGCCCCGAACGCATGGCGCGGTCGCTGCCTGAGCCCTGGGGAAGTGACTTCCGCGGCGCCGGAGCCGACTACGCCGGCCTCGGTACCGGATGGGAACAGGTGTCCGAGTCGCGCTGGGAACATACCGACGAATGGGGCAACACGTGGGCACGCATCGACGAACACTCCAAGGGCGAGGTCTCGAAGGGCGCGCTCGAGAACATCGGCGACGTCGAAGAACTCGCCATGCCGCCGCTCGCCCACCCTGCCCGCTACGAGGCCGCCGCGAAATCCGTCAAGGATAACAAGGAGTACTTCATCTCCGGCGGCCTCCCCGGCTTCACGTTCAACGTCGCCCGCAAGATCCGCCGCCTCGACCAGTACATGATGGACCTGCATCTCCACCGCGACAAGATCGAGATCCTGCACGACCGCGTCGACGAAGTCCTGCTCGCGATGATCGACAACTACGGCCGCATCGGCTGCGACGGCATCTGCACCGGCGAGGACTGGGGCACGCAGCTCGGCCTGATGATCCATCCCCGCCTGTGGCGCGAGATCTTCAAGCCGCGGTTCGAGCGCATCTGCGGCGCCGCGAAGAAGCACGGAATGAAACTCCTGCTCCACTCCTGCGGCAAGATCAACGACATCATCCCCGACCTCATCGAGGTCGGCGTCGACGCGCTCCTATTCGACCAGCAGGTCGCGCAGGGGCTCGACTTCCTCGCGAGCTTCGCCGGCAAAGTCACATACCAGTGCCCGGTCGACATTCAGAAGGTGCTGCAGACGGGCGACGAGGCGACGATCCGAGCCTGGGCGCGCGAGCTCGTCGACAAGCTCTGGTGCGGCGGCAAAGGCGGCTTCATCGCCGACTACTACCGCGGCATCGAAGCCATCGGCGTCCAGCCCGAGTGGCAGGCCTGGGCGTGCGACGAATTCGTCAAAGCAGGCGTGCAGAGGGGAGGGAGTAGACACTGAAGAACACTGAAGGGACTGAAGGGAAGCGCTCTCAGGCCGCCAGGCACGTGAACGCTCGCTACAAGCATAGCGACTTGACAGATAAGATTATCGGGGCCGCGTATCACGTCCACGCGACGCTCGGCTACGGCTTCGCCGAGAAGGTGTACGAGAATGCCTTGGCTGCTGAGTTGTCAGACGCCAGCCTGTCTGTAGAACAGCAGCGCCCCATCGAAGTCTATTACAACGGCCGGAATGTCGGTGATTACCTTGCGGACCTGGTCGTCGAAAGCAAGGTGATCGTGGAGGTGAAGGCGGTGAGCGGCGTCGACAAGGCCCACGAGGTGCAGTTGGTCAATTACCTGAAGGCGACCCACATCGAGATTGGGCTGCTCCTGAACTTCGGACATGAACTCGAGATCAAGAGGAAGATTTTTGATCAGTAGGCTTCAGTGTGTTTCAGTGTCCATTCCTTTTGACGTGTGAGTTGCTGGTTTGCGCACGACCGCCATCAAACGTGAAGCCATGACCGTTGCGGAGATCGCCGGCGACGCCTCGCCATTCGCCGTGCTCTGCGCGATCGCCGGCGAGCGCCTGCCGTTCTTCCTCGACAGCGGAATGGACCCCGAGCGGCTCGGCCGGTTCTCGTTCGTCGGCTGCGACCCGTTCCTCGTCGTCCATTCCAGCGGCAAGAACGTGTGGATCGACGGCAAGCGCGCCGGGCGGAACCCGTTTGCCGTCCTCCGCCGCTTGCTCAAGATGCAGCGGATAAAGCCGCCCTCCGCGCCGATCCCCTTCATCGGCGGCGCCGTCGGCTACTTCGCATACGACCTCGGCCGATTCATCGAGCGGCTGCCCGACAACACCGTCGCCGACATCCCCATGCCCGAGATGCACGTCGCGCTCTACGACACCGTCGCCGGGTTCGATCACCAGACGCGCAAGTGGCACGTGTCGAACATCGACGCCGGCGCGCCGGGCGCCGCCCGGCGCCGGAAGCGGCTCATCTCGGCGATCAACGGCGCTCCGCCGCCGCCGCAGTTCCGGCCGGTCTCGGCAGGCAAGCTCACGTCGAACTTCACGCACGACGAATATCTCCGCGTGATTCGCCGCACGAAGGATTACATCGCCGCAGGCGACATCTTCCAGGCGAACATCTCGCAGCGGTTTGAAGCGGAAACCGACGCGACGCCGCTCGAACTCTACGCCGCGCTCCGCTCGGTCAATCCCGCGCCCTTCGCTGCGTACCTGCCGGTCGAGCGCGGCGCCGTGCTGAGCTCGTCGCCCGAACGGTTCCTCAAGGTCGCCGGCCGCCGCGTCCAGACGCGGCCCATCAAGGGCACCCGCCCGCGCCGCGAAGGCGACGACGCGTTCAACGAGAAGATGCGGGCCGAACTGCTCGCCAGCATAAAGGACCGCGCCGAGCTCACGATGATCGTCGACCTCGAACGCAACGACCTCGGCCGCGTCTGCTCCTACGGCTCGGTCCAGGTCACCGAGCCCATCGTGCTCGAAGAATATCCGACCGTCTACCACCTCGTCGCGACAGTCGAGGGCGACCTCCACAAGAGGTTCGACATCGTCGACCTGATCAAGGCGACGTTCCCGGGCGGGTCGATCACAGGCGCGCCGAAGATCCGCGCGATGGAGATCATCGACGAACTCGAGCCGACCAAGCGGTCGGTCTACACCGGCAAGATCGGATACATCGGGTTCGACGGCACGGCGGACCTCAACATCGCGATCCGGACGATGCTGCTCGCCGAGGGCCGCGTGTACCTGCAAGTCGGCGGCGGCATCGTCGCCGACTCCGACCCCGAGCTCGAATACCAGGAAACGCTCGACAAAGCCCGAGCAATGTTCGATGCGCTCGGGGTAAACTGTGCCGTCTAAGTGCCAGGCACTTAGAGAAGTTGTAACGCCCGTATGCGCAGGATGTTACGGAGCTGGCGCGAAACGAGCTGACATCGTCCAGGCCCATCGGGAGCAAATCAATGCGCCGTTTGTCAAGATCGACGCATCGCGGCACCCTTCACCACGCCACCAGGCGCTCGGGATCGAGCGGGACCAGGCGTGATCGCCGCGGAAGTCGCAGGGAGCTCAAAGGATTCCCTTCTCCAATTCTACCCCTTTGCGTGTTCCGCGATCACTGCGGCGAGTTCCTAAGGAGACGGAGGCATGCCGACGTTCAAGACTGTTGAGCAGTTGATAACGGGCACGGGAAGTTTCGAGCAGTTGGGCGAATCGGCCGCCGCGTTGGGAAAGCGTGCGCTGATCGTGACCGGCCGGAACGCGATGCGAAAGGCAGGCGTGACTGACCGCGCGTGCGGCTTGCTCGGGGCCGCAGGCGTCGAGGCGCGCCTCTTCGAGGAGATCGCAGGCGAGCCAACATCGGCCGAGGCCGACGCCGGCCGCGCTCTCTGCCGCGAGGAGCATTGCGACCTCGTCATCGGCATCGGCGGCGGCAGCGCGATGGACGCCGCGAAGGCCATCGCCGCACTCGTCAACGCCGAAGCCCCGGCCGCCGAGTACGTCGAGGGCCGCAGCGCCGACGCCGATGTGGCCCTGCCCTGCATCGAGGTCCCGACGACGAGCGGCACCGGCACCGAGGTCACGCCCAACGCCGTCCTCACCGTCTCCGGCAAGCCGATCAAGAAGAGCATCCGCGGGGTGGGGCTGCTGCCCCGCGTCGCGCTCGTCGACCCCGAGCTCGCCGCCACCTGCCCGCCGAGCGTGACGGCCGCATCGGGGATGGACGCGCTCACGCAGGCGATCGAGTCATACGTCTCGATCAAGGCGACGCCGCTGACCGAGGCGCTCAGCCTCGGGGCCGCGCGGCTCCTGCTCGAGAGCCTGCCGCGAGCGGTCGAGAACGGCAAAGACCTCGCCGCCCGCGAGACCTGCTCCTACGGCAGCGTGATGGCCGGGATGGCGCTCGCGAACGCGCGGCTCGGCGTCGTCCACGGCGTCGCTCACCCGCTTGGCGTCCGGTATCACATCCCGCACGGGCTCTGTTGCGGCGTGCTGCTGCCCGCGTCGATCCGCCTGAACCGCGAGGCCGCGGCGGCCAAGTACGCGATGCTCTCGCACGTCAGCGGCGGCGACATCGAGAGCGTCGTCGAGCGGATGCTCGATCGGTTCGGCATCCCGAGCACGCTGGCGGAGTACGACATCGGCGAGTCCGACTTCACGACCATCGCCGCCGAGAGCATGCCCTCCGGCTCGCTTAAGGCCAATCCGAAGAAGGTGACGGAGGACGACGTGATCGGGATTCTCAAGCAGGTCGCCGGTTGATGAAGAAGACAAAGAAGTAGCAGGCCGACGAGGATCCCTAAGTGCCTGGCACTTAGAGAAGTTGCAACATGTGCGCGGCTCGGCGCTTACAGAGCGGGCTTGAATCGGTACGCCAAAGATGCTATGATCACTCGGGGCACTCGGGGCAATCGGGAGCAGACCAATGGGCCGTTCACCAAGATTGACTTATCGCGGCGCCCTTCACCACGTCACCATGCGCTGTAACAACAAGGAGTTCCTGTTCGATGAGCGCTCGTTCCGACTGTTTCTCGACATCTTGAGCGAGACGCGTGAGAAGTTTTCCTCGCAGCTTTACAACTACTGCCTGATGACCAATCACATCCATCTGCTATTCGAGGTCGGCGCGGACGATACGCTCTCGCGTTTCATGCATCGGCTCGCGAACGTTTTCGCGAACCGATTCAACGTCATTCGCGAGCGGAAGGGCCACCTGTGGGAGGGCCGCTTCGTCAGCACTATCGTAGAAGCCCGCTCGTATTTCCTGCGTTGCATGGCTTACATCGACCTCAACCCGGTTCGCGCGAGAATGGTCGAGAGGCCCGGAGCCTATAAGTGGAGCGCTCACTCTCATGTTGTGGCGGAGAACGAATCCGTCGTTGCGATTCACGATATCTACCGCGACCTGGGAAAAACCAGGGCTGAACGACGCCGAGCCTACAGGAAGGTGCTGGCGGAGGAGTTCTCTCGACAACCGTACTCACTCGCCGGCGCGCTTCTCGTCGGGAGGAAGGAGTTCACGCGCCGCCTTCAGGAACGCTTCGGGATCACAACCGAGAAGCGGTCCCGGTTCCAATCTGTCGATCTGGGTGACGATATCCGTGCGGTCGAGCTGCACAAGGGCGGGAGCCATTCCCGATTTGATCCGGGAGCGTAACTTCTTGTGACGACGCCGGATGCAAATTCTCTAAGTGCCAGGCACTTAGAGAAGGCGTTTGTGCCGAAGCACCGGCCGATGCTGAGCGCGGCGGCGTCGTTCGCGGCGGGGATCGCGGCGACGCGCTGGCTCTCGCTCGACCTTTGGCCGGCCGTTTTCCTGGGCGGCTGCTGCGCGGCCTGCCTGATTGCTTTGCGCGTCAAGCTGAGCGACGGCGTCCGGGCCGCTCTGGTCCTGCTGCTGATGGCCGCGGCCGGGTCCGCGACCGAAGCCGTCCACACCGGTGCCGCCCGCGGCCGCGCGGAGAGCTCGCTCGCTCGCCTGCTCGGCCCGGACCGTACGCTGTGCATCATCACGGGCACGGTCGGCGGCGAGATCACAAGCGCGAAGATCTCTCCGCTCATCGAAACGCCGCAAAGCGAGCCGAGCGAGATGAGCTCGTTTCGGATCGATGCGGCGGAGATCGAGTCGAACGGGATCGCGCGAAGCACGTTCGGCGAGGTGAAGGTCTCGGTGAAGGGCGAGGCGGGCAGCGTCGGGCACGGGGACGGCGTCCGCGTGCTCGGCTGGATCGCGCCGCTCGAGCCCGAAAACCTGTCCCACCGGTACGACGCGTCGAAGGGCATCGTTGCGCGGATGTCGGCCGCCGGACCGGACGCCGTGCGGATCGAGCGGAGTAACCCCGGCTCGTTCCTGCGCTTTCTCTACGCGATCAAGCAGTCGTTCCGCGAGCAGATCGACACATATTTCGGCGGCGAGACCGCGGCCGTGCTGAAGGCGACGCTGCTGGGCGACCGGGAGCGGCTCGGGCGCCGGCTCGGCGGCATGTTCAACAAGAGCGGCACGACGCACATACTGGCGATCTCCGGCCTGCACGTCGGCATCGTCTACGCCGCCGCCATCTGGCTTTGCCGGATGCTCCTGATTCAGCGGTGGCCGAGGCGCGTGATCGTGCTCGGCGCGGTCATCTCGTACGCGGTGATGGTCGGATTCCGGCCGGCGACGATCCGTGCGGTGGTGATGATCGGGTTCCTCGAAATCGGCGACGCTCTTCGCTTTTATCGCGACCCGATCAACGCGGTCGCCGCGACGGCGCTGGTCATTCTTGCCGCCGCGCCGCAGCATCTGTTCGAGGCTGGGTTCCAGCTCACATTCATCGCCGTGCTCGGCATCATTCTGTTCGGGCAGGATATCAAGCAATTGATGCGCCGCGAGCCCGACGACCTCGAGCGGCTGATCGATCCCGAGTTCCAGAGCCGCCGGCGCCGGGTCGCGAGGGTGGCGGGCAAGGCCGCCGCGTCGGGCGTTGGCGTGTGCGCGGCGGCGACGCTCGTCGTCGCGCCGCTCCAGGCGTATTACTTCAACATCGTCACGCCGGTCTCGGTCATCGCGACCGCGCTGCTCGTTCCCATCATCGGAGCGCTCATCTGGATCGGCTTTGTGTTCCTCGCGCTGGCGTCGTTCGCGCCGGCGGTCGCGTGCGCCGTTGCGTACGTTCTTGCCGCAATGGTGTGGCTGTTCACGCGGGTGGTCGAGTTGGCGAGCGCGGCGCCGTTCGGCCACGTCTTCGTGGCTCCGCCGGCGGCGGGATGGATTTGGCTGTTCTACGCGGCGCTGCTCGTCGTCGCGGCGCGGAGGTGGCTGCGCCTGAGCGGGCGGGCGGCCGTCATCGCGCCGGCGATCGTGCTGTGCGCGTACGTCGCGTGGCGCGCGTGCCTGTGTCCGGGCGCGGAGCTCGCGGCGACGTTCGTCGACGTCGGCCACGGAGCATCCGTCATCATCACGAAGGGGCGCGAGACGGTCGTTTACGATTGCGGCTCGGGCACGCCCTTCTCGACGTACGACGTGGGCCGCGGGCCGGCCGCGCAGCAGCTCTGGAAGATGGGCGTGAAGCGGATCGACCTGCTCATTCTCTCGCACACGGACGCCGACCACGTCAACGGCGTGGCCTCGCTCATCGAGCGGTTCCCGGTGGGCCGGATCGTTGCGAACAGGACGTTCGGCGACGACGAGGTCGGCGTCGCTCTGACGCAGGTGTTCGCAGCGCGCGGCATCCCGTTCGCAGAGGCGCAAGAGGGCGATGAGCTCGCGGTCGGAGACATCCGCATCGCGGTGCTCTGGCCGCCGGCTGCCGGAACGCAATGGCGGCTGAGCGCCGTGAACGACCGGTCGCTCGTCGCGCTCGTCACGTCGGGCGGCCGGTCTCTGCTGCTGACGGGCGACATCGAGCAGGCGGGGATGGGCGGCCTGCTCGCCGGCCGGAAGGACCTCCGTGCGGACGTACTGTACGTTCCTCATCACGGCGTCAACGAACCCGTGCTCGCCGAGTTCGTCGGCGCGGTCAGGCCGAAGATTGCCGTCATCAGCGCCAAGCGCAAGGTCGACGTCATCACCGCCAAGGGATTGGAGGTGGAGGAGGACGACCAAGTGGACAAGCTGCTGCGGGGCGCCCGCACGTATCGGACGTCCGGGAGCGGGGAACATCACGACCGCTGCCACGCCGAGCGGCTGGACCGTGACGACCGGAAGACAGGCTTCCGCAGCGTCGGGAGATTAGGGGGCTTTTCTGCCATTATTCCAATCCGCCTGTGAAACGTCCTCGACCTCACCACACAGGCTTTGGAACCATTACTTTCTCGCCGCTTGCCTCGCCGCGTCCTTCGTGTCATCGGTCTCTTTCTCCGGCTTGAACGGCCGGTAGAGGGGATCGCCGATATGGGTGGCCATCCAGCTCAGGTAGCGGTTGGCGGAGAGCGCGGCCTCGGCGAAGTTCCGCCCTTTGAGCAGGGCATCGACGAAGCCGTCGGCGGTCGGGAAGCCGTCGAGGTAGGGTTCGTAGACCGTGCCGAACGTCGCGGCCGCGCCGTGGTGGACCAGCGGGCCGACCCAGTATCTGTCCTGCGCGATCCCGGCCGCCGAAGACGAGTGCAGATGGGCGGCCACCGCGCCGCGGCCGAATCGAAAGCTCTTGTTCTTCGGGATGAAACTGCCGCGGTACCAACCGTAGTAGAACCCGATTTTCTCCTTCATCAGCGAGAGATCGATCACCGGCCCCTTGTCGTCGAGTTGAACGGTGAGCCGGCCGTCTTCCTTCATGAGTTCGGCCGCCTTGCGGATCATGCGGTCGCCCGAGGCGTAGGAGCCTTCTTGCAGGCCGCGAGCGTCGAAGAACGCGACGCCTTCGATGCCCCTCTCCTCTCCCGCGATGGCCCGCTTCACGAGGTCGTTGGCGGTGCGGTCGTCCGGGCCGTCGAGCCGGCACACGCCCAGGATCCCGTCGACGGGCGTCAGCCGCGCTGCCTTGCCGTAGAGCGGGTTCCTCGCTCTGCCCGCAAGTCCATACACATCCGCGCGCGCGAGCGCAAGCTCGGAGCCGACCGAGGCGGCGTCCGTCTGGAGCCTGTTCGATGCATTCGCGGTTTTTTGAATCCGCAGCGGCATGCCGCGAACGAGCAGGATCATCGTTGTGCGAGGATGCTGCTGCAGGTAGCGGCGGACGGGCGCGAGCACGAGCTTATCGTACGCCGCGCGGGAGATGTCCGCCTCGACCGGCAGCCTGAGCTTGAGCGCCTGCGGCCCCTTGATACCCCGCGCCCGGCAGTAGTTCAAGGCGATCTTGTGGCCGTTCTTCGAGTTTGTGTTGATGACGAGCAGCAGGTCGCCGGGGCGGAAGACATATGGCGCGGTCTTCACGGTCAGCGGCTCGGCGGGCGCCGAGTAGAGCGGCTCGGGGCCTGCCGTGAACGCGCGCACGGAGTAAGCGTATTCCTTGTCCTGCTCGAGACCGGCGTCGATGATGGCCGAGGCGCCGGCGAGCGTCCCGCGGACGGCCGCTGCGGCAGGTGGAGCGGATCCTGGACGCGGCCTCGAGGCGTCCGGGGCGCCTGTTGGCTGGCCGGGCGCGGCCGCCACGTTCGCCGCGGTCAGCCGGGGCCGCAGTTCGTTGATGAAAAGCTTGAGATACGGCTTCGGTTCCTTGTCGCCGGGGCCGCTGCGCGCGATCTCGTAGCCGGCGACGTTCAGCTCCGGGCTCGGCCGCCACGAGAGCCGGACGCGCGAGCCGTCGGCAATAGCCGTCAGCTCTTTCAGCGCGGCCGGCGCGCCGTCCCCGGGTTTGCCGACTCGCACGTTCAACGGCTTGACCTCGCCGTCCACGACGGTGCGAACGGCCTGACCTTTCTGCAAGTAGTACGGGTGAACGCTCACGGTGTATACCCGCCCCGGCTCGAGGCCGCGCAAGACGCACTTGCGGGCGCCGGGCTCGAGCCGGACGCTGGCGCCGCCCGTCGTGCGCGTCAGGGCGGAGTGGGCGCTCCAAGAGACGATCCACCCGGCGATGCCCCGGCCCTCGCGGGCCCGCCACGTGATCGTCGCGAAATTCAACCCGGCCGCGGCTCCCACGGCATCGATCGTGGTCGCTCCGGGCGGCGGCTGGCTCTGTGCACCGAGTATGGGGACCGGAAAAAGCAACACGATAAGCGCGGCGGTTGCGGTCGAACGCATGGTGAGACTCCAAAGAAAGCAACGCCGGCCAATGACGAGACGCCGGCACGAGCGCCCGCCGGTGCGCCTTCGACGGGTCCGGCTTGTCTCTGCACATGATTATAAACGCTTTTCGAGCACTTCCCTTCGGCATTTTTTCTGAGAACGTCAGCGGCCGGGCGGTCAATCGACGTGCAGGTGGTTGTAGATGATCTTCGCGAGCTTGGGCGAGATGCCGCCGGCCTCGGCGAGCTGGTCGGCCGTTGCGTCTTCGACGGCCTTGAGGCCGCCGAAGTGCTTCTTGAGCGCGGCGATACGCTTCGGGCCGAGCCCGGGAATGTCTTCGAGCGGCGAGTGAAGGAACTTCCGCTCGCGCAGCTTCCTGTGATAAGTGACGGCGAAGCGGTGGGCTTCGTCGCGGATGCGCTCCAGGAGCAGCAGCTCGCCGCTGTCGCCGGGCAGCACGATTGGCGCCCGTCGGCCGGGCTTGAAGAAGCGTTCGATTCCACGCCGCCCCTTGCCCTTCGCGATGCCGACGAGGTCGGTGTCCTCGAGGCCCAGCTCGCGGAGCACATCGAGCGCGGCGCTCACCTGGCCCGCGCCGCCGTCAACCATGATCAGGTCGGGCAGGTCCTCGTTCGCGCGATAGCGCCGGCCGAGTAATTCGCGCATCATCGCGAAGTCGTCGGGCCCTTCGACCGTCCTGATCTTGAAGCGGCGGTAGCGGGCCTTGTCGGGCGCGGCGCCGGTGAACGCGACGAGCGAGCCGGTCGCGGCCCGGCCGCCGAGGTTCGAGATGTCGAAGCATTCGATCCGCTCGGGCGGCCGGCGGAGCTCGAGCATTTGCCGGAGCGACTCGGCCAGTTGCTTCGCCCTCTTGCGGCTGGTGTGTCGCGCCTCGAACGAGCTTCGCGCGTTGCGGCGCGCCATCTCGGCCAGCTCGAGCCGCGCGCCGCGCTGCGGCACGACGACCTCGACCTTCGAGCCGCGAAGCTCGGACAGCCATTCGGCGAGGGTGCCGCAGCCGGCCGGCTCGACGGGCACGAGGACCTCCTTCGGCGTGAACCGCATCTGGCCGTAGAACCGCTCGATGAACTGCGCGAGCAGCTCGTCGTCGGGCAGGTCGTGGGCGTCGAACTCGTGCGTGTCGACGTCCTCGAGCCGGCCGCTGCGGACGAACATCGCCTGGAACGCGATGCGCCCGCCCTCGCGGAACATGCCGAACACGTCGCGGTCGATGTCGCGCTCGGACGTGATCTTCTGCTTCTCGAGGGTACGTTCGATCGCGGCGACGCGGTCGCGGACGGCGGCCGCCGTCTCATAGTCGCGCCGCTCGGCCGCGGCGCGCATCTTGGACCGCAGTGCATCGAGCGCCTCCGCGTTCTTGCCCTGCAGGAAAAGGATCGCGTCGTTCAGCATCTCGCCGTAGGCCGCCTCGTCGACTTCGCCCGAGCACGGCCCCATGCAGTTGCCCATCTGCGCGTTCAGGCACGGCCGCGCGCGCCTGGTGAAGACCGTGTCGGTGCACTTGCGGATCGGGAAGATCGAATTGACGAACCGGACGGTCTCGCGGGCCGACTTTGCCGACGAGTACGGCCCGAAGTAAAGCACGCCGCGCTCCTTCTTGCGCCGCTCGACCTCGGCCCGCGACGACGCCTTCTTCGGGAACTGGATGCGCGGGAACGGCTGGTTCAGGTCGATCCTCAGGCTGATGTAGGTTTTCTCGTCGCGCAGGCGGATGTTGTACCGCGGCTGAAACTGCTTGATGAGGTTGTTCTCGAGGATCAGCGCCTCCTTCTCGCTCGCGGTCACGACGAAGTCGAAGTCGGCGATGCGCGCGACGAGGAACTCGTAGAAGACGCGCTTGTCCGAGCCGCCGCGGAAATACGACCGCACGCGCGGGCGAAGGCTCTTCGCCTTGCCGACGTAGATGACCTCGCGGCGTTCGTCCTTGAACAGATAAACGCCCGGCGAGGGGGGAAGCTTGCCGAGTTTCTCTTCGATGTTACTCATTCGAATATCAAATAGCCGCCGCAGTCGGCCGCGAGTGGATCGTCGCCGCACTTCGCCCACGAGCGAAACGACGGAGCGATCCTGAACGGGAACTGCGGCACGGAGTTTCGTTCGACGAAGTTGGCCGCCCAGATTGCGCCTTTCTGCGGCGATTTCCGGCCGAGCGCGGCGAACGGGATCTTCAACTCGACGAGCCAACCTTCGTATCGCACGCCGCCCGGTGTCTTCTTTCGGACCGCGCCGACGCGCGAGACGACCCCCGTCAGCGCGGTGACGGCGCGGCCGCGCCTCGGCACGGCGATCTGACCGGCCTGCTCGGCATCACGCCACGGCGACAGCATCAGCTCGAACGCTTCGTCGTGCGCGATTCCGCCGTTGACCGCCCCGTCGTCCGGGTCGGCTCGGATGTCGGCAAGGATGTAGAGAGCCGCGTCGTCGTAGGCGGCCCAAATATGAGTGCGGGGCACGGCTCGCCGGGGGCCGGCGTGGTTCGGCAGCTCGAGGACCGCGGGCGCGGCCCGCCAGGCAACATCACCGGGTTGGCCGTCGATGACGGGCGCCTTCCGCACGCGCCTCACCGTCAGCCTCGGCACCGGGCATTCCTTCTGCAGCCCGCGCGCCCAAAGCTCGCCGGCGGCGAACCGTCCCAACTGGTTCTCCAGGAAGTTGAGGGCCAGGCCGCGCCAGAGGTCGGCTTCCTGCTTGGGCTTCCCGAGCGCGCGTGCGAGGCGAAGCGCCCGGCGATAGAGAGGCAGAGCGTGCGGTGACTTCGGATGCGCGGCGGCTCCCTCGATGTACGCCTCGAGCGCCTTGGGCGCCTGTTTGCACGCGAGCAGCCCGTCGCCGAGCTGCCCGCAGGCTCGAAGGATCGAATACTCGTCCCCCACCGCGCGGGCCAGTCTGCGGGATAGCTTCGCCGCCTCGGCGGTGCGCCCGGCCTGGAAATGCGCCCGCGCGGCCAGCTCGATGAAGAGCGGGTCCGAGCCGTGTGTCGAGCAAATCTGCGCCGCGCGGTCGAAGTCGCTCTTCTCGGCGGCGAGCACGGCGTCGCGCATGTCGCGCCAGACGCGGTTGCGCTCGTTCGCCAACGCTGCCTCGCGCCGCTCGGGCCGGAACGGCGCGTAGAGCGGGTCGCCGATGAAGGTCATCATCCACGACGTTTGCGGCGTGGCTCGATGTGCGCTCTCGGCGAACGTCTTCCCCGCGAGGAACAGGCGGGCAAACTCGCCGGTGTCGACGGTGCCGGTGAGGTACGGCTCGAAGACCGGTCCCATCGTCGCGGCCGCGCCCTTCTCGAGGAGCGGCCCGACCCAGCCGATGCGCGTCGTGCGGACCCGCGCGGCCGAACCGGAATGCAAGTGGTAGGCGACGGCGCCGGGCGCGAACCGGAAATCATCTCTTGCCATCGGCCCGCAAACGGCGGCGCTGTACCAGCCGAAATAAAGCGCCGCGTGCGGCATCGGCATGTCCGCGTGGAACGTCTCGCCGGCCCGGTCCACACGGATGAAGAACCCCGCCTTTCTTGCCGCGTCGCCCGCGGACAGTATCCAGCGGTCGCCCGCCTCGTATGCGCCTTTCTTCAGGCCGCGCGCGTCGATGTAGGCGACGCCGGCCAGCCCGTTCTTCTCCGCCGCTATCGCCGCATCGACGAGGCCCATTGCGATCTCGGGCGTCGGGCCGTCGAGCCGCGAAGTGAGCAATATCGTGCGGGCATCGGCGGCCGGCTTCCGGTAAAGCGGATTCGGCAGGCCGCCCTCGAGCTTGTGCGTGGGCAGAGCGATCAGGCTGAGCTCGGAGTCGACCGCGGCGGCGCTCGCCTTGTGCGCATTCCGGGGCAGGTCCTCGAGCGCGGCGTCGGAGTAATCCTCGCGCACCTTCACGGGCACGCCGTACGTTGAGACGAGGTATTTCACCTTCAGCGCAAGCGCGCCGGCCGGCCCCTTCTCGGCGAGGCCCTTCTCGATGAGGAACGCGCGGACCGGCGCACGGACCTTCGCGTCGAACGATTTGCGCGAAACAGACTCGGACCTCGTGCAGTTCACGCGGCAGATGTTCGCGTCGGGCACGCCGCGCGCCTTCGCGTAATGCGCGCCGACTGCCACGGAGTCGGTCGAGGCGGCATTGACGAGGATGACGACATCGCGGCCGTTGTCGGCGGCCGCGGCGGCCCCGCAGAGCGCGCAGACAAGAAAGAGAACGCCGCATGGGAGAGGCTTGCCGGTCACCGTGGTCGGCCTTCCGGTGTGGTTGTGGCGCTTTCGATGCGCTTTTTGTGTTCGAGAATGTCGTGCACCCGCCGCATGTTCTCGCGGTACTCGTCCCGCGAGTCGATGGCCGCGGCATACATGTAACTCGACAGGGCGAGCGTCAGATTGCCGGCAACTTCGCTGCAGAAGCCGAGCGCGTTCAGCGCCGCGGCGTCCTCGCTGTCGCGCGCGAGCGCCTTCGCAAGCTCTTCGACCGCGCGCGCCGGATGTTTCGAGAGGAGGTCGATGCCGGCCCGCGTCCGTGCCGAGCCGAAGATGCCCGGGCGGCGCACCTTCACCCGGACCGTTCGGGGCGAGATGTCCGCCACGAACCCCCGGACGCAGCTCCGGAGGAGGACGGTCTCGAGCTGGCCGGTCTCGGGAAACTGTTCGGCCATTTTCCGCTTGTCCTCGACCGTCGGCGTTTCGATCACGGTGAACAGCTTCATCGCCTTGCCGGCCGTGCCTGTGAAGGTGACCGAGACCTCGGCCGTCCGCGTCTTGATGGTTTGCGCATCCCGCACGACGGTTCCGTTGGCGATGCGACAGGCCACCTTCCCGGCGACGACGATCTGGGCGCGGGCCGGCGCTTCGGCGAGCGTGTACCACTTGGACTTTTTCAACTCGAGCCGGAGCATTGCGGCGGCGGCCGCGGCGAGGCGCCGGGGCGTCTTGGCATCCGCCTCGAACGTGCCGACGGCAACCGTGTTCATGCCCTTGAGCCCGGTAATGAGCGGCTGCATTCTGACCTCGATGGAGACGACCCTGGTGCAGCCGGAGGCCGCGAACGCAAGCACCGCCAAGCACTTCCAGCATCTCATCGTCTGTTCCCCCGAAGAGGGCCGGGCCATTGGCGGAACGGCGCGGGCCTTTCCGCTAAAGCATTCGTCCAGGCGCCGATAACACCCTTGACCTTTAACACAGTGTGAGAACGCCGATGGGACGCCGCACACCTTACTCGACGAAGCCGCGAACGCGGGCCACGCCCCCGGCCTTGCGGACGACCGGCGCCCGCGGCAACCGGCGCACCCGCGGCGGAGCCGGCCGCCACAACCTCGGCCGCGCCGGCCTCGACATCCCGAAGACAAAGGTCCGAATCTGCCTCGGCTGCGACCGCGCGTTCAGATCGCGCGGGCCGTGGAACCGCTTCTGCAGCCGGTGCCACAATCGGGAAGACGAGCACGACAACTCGATGACGTACCACATCCCAAATGAGTGGCCCGCCGATATCTTCGTCGACGACGTCTAGCCCGCGCGTCAGAGATCAATCTCGCCATCGAACACGTGCGTCGCCGGGCCTGTCATGTAGACGCAGTCGTCCTCCGCCCACTCGATCTCCAGATCGCCGCCGAGCAGGTGGATCAAGACCCTGCGCTCGGTCCAATCGTTAAGGGCGCACGCGACGCAAACGGCCGACGCGCCCGTGCCGCACGCGAGGGTCTCGCCCGCTCCGCGCTCCCACGTCCGCTGCCGCACCTCCGTGCGCGAGACGACCTGCACGAGCTCGACGTTCGTCCGCGCCGGAAACGCCCGATGGTTCTCAATTGCCGGGCCGAAGCCCAGGACGAGCTCGTCCGTGGGACAGTCGACCTTGATGACCGTGTGCGGGTTCCCCATCGACACGCACGATATCTCGAACGTCGTGCCGTCAACATCGAGCGGCTCGCGAAGGACGCGCCCCGGCTCGCCCTTCATCGGGATTTCGCCGCGTTCGAGCCGCGGCTTGCCCATGTTGACGCGGACCGTCTCGACCTTGTTGCCGGCAACCGTTGTGACCAGGTGAAGGATCCCGGCGCCGGTCTCGCAGTCGAACTCCGTCTTGCCGGTCATGCCGCGGTCGTACACGTATTTGGCGACGCAGCGAATCGCGTTGCCGCACATCTCGGCCTCGGAGCCGTCAGGGTTGAACATCCGCATGCGGAAGTCGGCGGCGTCCGACGGCATGATGAGCACGAGCCCGTCGGCGCCGACGCCGAAATGCCGGTCGCTGACGATCGGCGCGATCCGGGCGGGGTCGCCGGCCGTTTCCTCGAAGCAGTTGACGTAGACGTAGTCGTTGCCGCAGCCGTGCATCTTGGTGAACTTCATCGGGCAGGCACCTCACGGGAGTTCGCTCAGTTCGCCATTATCACACAAGGGCGGAGTTGAATCAACAGATTGGTGCGCCGTGATCGTTCCGAAGAACATGTGGCCTGTGCAGGGCCGCGGCCGGCCCGGGAATCGACTCGTGATTGACTTTTCGAAACACGCTTATCATAATCTTTCCCCAATGGCTTTCAGACGATTTTGACACACCGAGAAGAAGGAGAAGGCGAATGGCGTCGACTGAGCTTTACGATGAAGCGCTTCGTCCGCAGTTCCACTTCAGCCCGATGAAGAACTGGACGAACGACCCGAACGGGCTCGTCTACTACAAGGGCGAGTATCACCTGTTCTTCCAGCACAACCCCGAGGGCATCAACTGGGGCAACATGACCTGGGCCCACGCCGTCAGCCCCGACCTCGTCCACTGGACGCAGCTCGACCACGCGATCTACCCCGACGAGCTCGGCACGATCTTCTCCGGCTCCGCCGTCGTCGACCGGGACAACACGGCCGGCTTCCAGACCGGCGACGAAAAAGTGCTCGTCGCGATCTACACGTCCGCCGGCAGCCATGCCACGCCGGAGAAACCCTTCACGCAGAGCATCGCGTACAGCAACGACCGCGGCCGGACGTGGGCGAAGTACGGCGGCAACCCCGTGCTCGAGCACATCATCGGCGCCAACCGCGACCCGAAGGTCATCTGGCACGAGCCGACGGGCAAATGGGTGATGGCGCTCTACCTCGATGCCGACAACTACGCGCTCTTCGGCTCGCCCAACCTCAAGGAATGGACGAAGCTGTGCGACGTGAAACTCGCCGGGGACTCCGAGTGCCCCGACTTCTTCGAGTTGCCCGTCGACGGCGACCCGAGCAGCAGGAAATGGGTCTTCTGGGGCGGCAGCGGCACGTATCAGCTCGGCTCGTTCGACGGCGAGACGTTCGACCCTGAGACCGGCGTGCTCGCGGCGGAGCGCGGCGCCAACGGCTACGCCGCGCAGTCGTACAGCGACATCCCGGCCGACGACGGCCGACGCATCCAGATCTCGTGGCTCCGCGGCGGCAAGTATCCCGACATGCCATTCAACCAGCAGATGACGTTCCCGGTCGAGCTGACCCTCCGCACGTTCCCCGAGGGCGTCCGCCTGTGCAGGGAGCCCGTGGCGGAGATCGAGACCATTCGCGAGAGAACGCACAAGTCGGAGAACACGGCGCTCAATCCCGGCGACGGTCTGCTCTCGGGCATCTCGGGCGAGCTGTTCGACATTCGCGCCGAGGTCAAGCCGGGCGACGCCGGCTTCGAGATCAACGTCGGCGGGCAGCCGGTCCGGTACGACGCAGCGAAGAAGGAGCTCGTCTGCCCCGGCTTCGAGAAGAGCGCCGCGCTCGATCCGATCAAAGGACGTATCAGACTTCAGATCCTCGTCGACCGCACGTCGATCGAGGTGTTCGGCAACGGCGGGAAGGTCTCGATGTCGTACTTCTCCGTGCCGGACAAGAGCAAGCCGATTCTGTCGATGACGGCGCTCGGCGGCGCGGTAAACATCGTCTCGCTCGAGGTGCACGAACTCCGTTCAACCTGGCGGAAATAGCCTGCGTACCGGGCGGCGGGGACGGCCGGGAAACGCGGCCTGGGGCGGGAGGTATCGGACATGACCCTACGGCACGTATGACCGGAGCACGGTGGCTCCGTCGCCGCGCAGCTTGTACGGCGGCAGCGAGGCCGGGATGAGGACGGTGCTGCCGATCGGCAGGTGCATCTCGCCGGCCGCGGATTCGAGCGCGGCGTCGCCGGCGACGACGTTGAGAATGACGAAGCGGCTCGGCGGCGGGGCGTCGTCGACCGTCCCGCCAAGCTCGATGACCTCGACGACGAACTTGTCGCATCGGACGCCTTCATAGCGCTTGCTCGGGCCGCCCTCGAGCAGCTTCCGCTCGACCGTGTCCGTCTTGGGCTCCTCGAACTCGATCACGTCGAGCGCCTTCTCGACGTGCAGTTCGCGCGAGTCGCCGTGCCCGTCCGCGCGGTTCCAATCGTATACGCGGTAGGTGAGGTCGGACGTCTGCTGGATTTCGGCGAGGACGATTCCGGCGCCGATGGCGTGAACGGTTCCCCACGGGATCATGATCACGTCGCCGGGCTTCGGCTCGAACGCGTGGAGGCACGGATCGAGCTCGCCCTTCTTGAGCGCCTGGGCGAACGTCTCGCGGGTGACGCCCGCGTGGACGCCGCGGATGAGCTTGGCATCCGGCTCGGCGTGTATGATGTACCATGCCTCCTTCTTGCCGAAGTCTTGCTCGTGCTCCTCGGCGTAGGGGTCGCCGGGGTGCACCCGCACGGAGAGCGTCTCCTTCGCGTCGAGGTACTTGACGAGCAGCGGGAACCGCCCGCCCTGGAGGGTGGCCTCGTCGCCGACGATCTCGGCGGCGCGCTCTTCGACGAGTCTGCGGAGCGACATGCCCGCGAGCGGGCCGTTCGCCACGTCCGTCTCCAGCCCGGGGTAGTCCGAGATCTCCCACGACTCGCCGATTGCGGCGCCGGGCGGGGCGCCCTTGCCAAGCAGGCCGGCGAGGTGCGAGCCGCCCCATAGCTTCTCGCGCTGGATCGGCTCGAACAGAAGCGGATATGTTTCATTCACTCTGGCTCGATCCTCACTATCGTGGGGCTCGGGATGCGCTTGGCCGCGAACTTGCGGTCGTATAGCAGTGCGACGAAGAACGCCGCGACCAGGAACCCGATGCCGAGCACTGCGGCCGACGCGTCGGGCGTCATTCCGAAGACGGGAAAAGAATATCCAATGAGTGCGCCGGCGATCAGGCCGGCCAGCGGCAGTCCGAACAGAAAGAAGACGCTGGCGAACGAGGCCGACCGGTCGATGGCCACGACCACGGTCCGGCCCGGCCCGAGGCCGTCTATGGCGTCGACGACGAGCGACATCTTCCGCCCGGCCGCGCTGACGCACAGGCCGCACGACCGGCAGTGGTCGCTCTGATCAAGTTCGACCGTGGCCTTGCCGCGGTCGACGGCAACGACTCGGGCGCGCTCTTCCTTGACCAGCGTTGTGCTCCTCGGCTCAGCGCCGAAAGTAGTTGAGTTTCTTCGCCAGCTCCTCGAACCCGTGGCGCGGGCTGGCAAGAACGGGCACGCCGACCCGCTCGCCGGCGGCGCGCACGACGCGCTGCATCATCACATCGGCGAGAACGATCATATCATTGTCCGCGAGCCGGTCAACCGCGTTCGCAACGATGTAGTCGTACGCCTCCAGGTCGCCGTTCTTCAGCGCGAGGAGGGCGTCCTCACACCGCCAGACCTCGAGCGTGATCTCCTTGCCGCGCGCATCCGCCCGTTCTCTCAGGAAGCTGACGGTCGTGTCGAGCGTGATCTCGTCGGCACCCAGCACGCCGACGTTGGTGCCCAGCTGCACCGCGGTCTCGGCCATGGCCTCGTCAATCCGCATCACGGGGATGTTCACCGAGGCCTGCACGGCGTCGATCGTCGAGCCGAGCACGGGCGATGTGAGCACGACGGCCTCGGCTCCGGCCTCGCGCGCGTTCATCGCATACGAGCAGACGCGCCGCGTGACGGGCTCGGTGACGGCGCCCGCCTCTTCGATCATCAGTTGCATGCCCTCGTCGACCATGTGGATCAGTTCCACGTCGGCGATCACGTCGCGCGCGACCTCCGTGAGGAGCGGGACGACGCCGGCCGAGCAATGGACAAGGGCAATGCTGAAGAACATTGGCGCGCTCCGGACCCGCACGTTCGGGCCCGTGAATTGTACCGGGCCGCTTCGCGGCAGTCAAATGATCGCCCGGCGGGCGCTTATTGCCTGCGTTGCGCCGGACCAGCGCTTGTTGGGGATGGCGCGCGCGCGGGCGGGCTGAGGGCCTCGCCGGGCCGGCCGGACATCTCGTGCGGCAGCGGCTCGCGGGTGAAGACGAGGTTTAAGGCCTGCTCGCGGAGCACGCTGCCGGATTCGTCCACCCACGTGGTCACTTTCCCCATCGAGTGCCTCGTCTCGACCTCGTGGACGGTGTACCAGTGGTCGCGAAGCAGGATCTTCGTCTTCTTCTTCACGGTCACGTATGCGTCGGCAAACTGGAACGAAGACAGGCTGAACATCCTTATCCGCCAGGTCTGGCCGGTGCGGAGTTCGGGCAGGGCGCCGAGCGCCATGACGCCGCTCGATATGACGTCGTCCTTCGTGATCGGGGTGACGATCTCGCTTTCGACGCCGGCGATCCTGATCGCAGCCCGAAGCGATTCCCCTTCGACGACGCCGCGCATGTGCGCCGAGATCGGCCCGGTATCGCAGTCGATCCAGAAGTTCTTGAGCGCGTTGTCGGGGCCTATCGTTACTTCCGAGTGCATGACGAGCTGCGTCCACCGCCTCGTCGTGCTCAGTCCATCGGACCCCGGCGGCAAGTCGGGGTACGCGCTGAAGTCGATGGTCGCATCCGACCTGATCTCGCAGTCGCCGTTGTCCATGATCTGGTACACGGTCTGTGTGGACCCGACCGGCTTGCCTGCGCTCGTGGTGACGCCCATTCGGTACCCGGTGTGGCTCTGTGCGTAGGCTCGAATGCCGGCGTACCCCCGCGCGGGCGGGGCGTAGAGCGCAGGGATGAGCTCGCGGCGCACGAACAACGTCGCCATGAAGACCCAGAACGCGATGATGCAGTACGCGACGGCCTTTTTCACGAACCCGGCCCTGCCTTTCCGAACACGTACCCGAGACGTGTGTGCGTCTGAACAAGAGAACGCCGAATACGGCCCCTTGCTGGCGGCCGATTCGCCACTTTGTCAGGCGCTGTAATTCTAGGCGGCCGGCGGGCGGGTGTCAAACAGCGCAGCAGTGGGGTGGGTCTCTCGCTTGACGCCTCCGCACCCACCCGATACCATAGCCGGCGGAAGAACCGTTGTCGCGCCAGGGAAAGCCGATGTTCCAGAACCTGTTCAACCCGCAGACGCTGATCGTGACGGTGCCGGTGTTTCTCTTCTCGCTGTCGCTGCACGAGTTCATGCACGCGTGGATGGCCGACCGCCTTGGCGACCCGACGGCGCGGTACTTGGGCCGCCTCACGCTCAACCCGCTGGCCCACTACGACCCGATCGGCACGACGATGGGGCTCCTGTTCCGCGTGTTCGGGTGGGCGAAGCCGGTGCCGGTGAACGCGGCGGCGTTCAGGTGGCCGAAGCGCGACATGATGCTCACGGCCTTCGGCGGGCCGATGATCAACTTCACGCTCGCGCTCTGCTGCGTGGTTGTCTTCAAGGTCATTCAGCTCGACTACTTCAAGCCGGGCACACTCGGCGCCGCGGGGCCGATTGTCGAGCTCATCGAAAAAATGGCCGCCTACGCCGTGTTCCTCAATCTCGCGCTCGGGATCTTCAATCTCATCCCGCTGTACCCGCTCGACGGGCATCACATCCTGCGCGGCTTCCTCAGCTTCAAGGCGACGCTCGCGTACGACAAGACCAAACGCTTCGGCGGCTACATCCTGATGTTCCTGATCCTGCTCGGCTTCTCCGGCCGCGTGTCCATTATCGGCGCACCGGTCTTCTTTGTCATCGATCTCCTGTTCACCGACGCCGAGTATGTCCGATTGGCGACGGTTGTGGACCCGCTTTTTTAGAGTTGGCGATGGAGGGTTAACTTGCCCGACGAAGCAGCACGGACGTCTGACGAGCAAGCGGCCGCGCCGCACGGCCCGCCCGCCGGTGCGGCGGCCGGCAG
>JBDREM010000155.1:0-4191 GCA_043819695.1 Planctomycetota bacterium | reverse complement strand
CCGTCCGTCTCTTATTCTGCTCGGTGCAGCGCTCGCGACCTGGCTGGCATTTCTTGTTCTGACATTCGACAGGGTTAAGGCGGCATTCTTGTGCTCCCTGGTGTTCCTGGGAATGTTCAGCTATGCGGGGTCCGAACGGCTGGCGTGGGAGGTGTTCGGTGCCGGGACCGTTCGGCGCACCGTGCTTTTCAGCTATCCGTTCGTGCTCCTCGGCGCCGTGCTTGTGATCATATTGTGGCGCAGGCTCCGCCTTCGCGTCGCCACGTCATTTGCCAACTGGTTCGGCGTTGTACTGATTGCTGTGGCCATCCTTCGTAGCGTCTTTGTCGGCCCTCCGGAGAACTTCACACCCCCCTCGCAACGGGACCTCCCAGGCTTCGTGGCGGCACGCAAGGGAGGCGGGCCCGACATCTACTTCATCGTCCTCGACGCCTATGCCAGAGCCGACACTCTCTCTCGCCTGTACGATTATGACAATACCCCCTTTCTCGAAGCCATGAAAAAGAAGGGGTTCTTTGTCCCGGAAAGGGGCCGCTCGCACTACATGAATACGAGCGAAAGCTTCGCCAGTTGCCTCAACATGGACTACCTGGACGAGCTTACCCCCCCAAACACGACGCCCCCTTTGGCGGATCTCATCCAGGACAACGAAGTCTTCCACCTGCTCAAGCAATTTGACTACAGGACCATCGCCCTGGCCAGCGGGTATGAGTTCACAGAGTTCCGGCAACGCGCCGACACACGCTTCGTCCCCACGTTTCTGATGAGCGAGGCCGAAGTCGCCCTCTTGAAGCTGACGCCGCTGCCCCGCATCATGAGCGTACTCTCCATCGACCTCCTGCACGACCAGCATCGCAAGCGAATTCAGTATCAGTTCAAGGCTCTCGTGGAAGCATCGCACATGCCCGGCCCACAGCCTAAACTGGTCATAGCACACATCTGCTGTCCCCACCGGCCGTTCGTCTTCGACGCCAAGGGACAGAACATCCAGCCGGCCTATCCCTTCTCACTCACCGATTTCAAGCGCGTCCTTGGAAAGGGGCAATATGCCAAGCAGTATGTCGAACAACTACAGCACGTGAACACACTTGTCGAAAGAACCGTAACAGAAATCCTGTCGCGCGCTGCCCGCCCTCCGATCATAATCATCGTTTCAGACCACGGCCCATCACCGAGACATCTTTTGAACGTGCCGGAAGAGGAATTGAAACGGTCAGACTGGGAGGAACGGGTCAAGCTGTTCGCCCTCGTATACTTTCCCGAGGGCAAGAGCCGTTCTCTGTCTCACGATATCACACTGGTCAATATCTGGCGCGTGGTATTCAACGCCTACTTCGGCGCAGATTATCCGATGCTCGAGTACCGCGCCAGGATACCGACGCAACCCGGTGCCCGCCGGTGAAAATGGCCGGGCCCGCAGCGTCGGCCGGCGCGGTGCGATGCTCCCGCTACTTCTCCTCCGCCCTGAGCACGGCGACGAATGCCTCCTGCGGCACGGCGACCTGGCCGACCATCTTCATCCGCTTCTTGCCCTTCTTCTGCTTCTCGAGCAGCTTGCGCTTTCGCGTAATATCGCCGCCGTAGCACTTCGCGGTCACGTCCTTGCGGTAGGGGTTGATCGTGCGCCGCGCGATGATCGTCCCGCCGATGGCGCCCTGGATCGCGATCTTGAAGCTCTGCCGCGGGATGGTCTCCTCGAGCCGTTTGCAGGCGTGGAGGGCGTTCTCGCGCGCCTTCGAGCGATGAACGAGCTGCGAGAGCGGATCGAGCTTCTCGCCGTTGACGAGGATGTCCACCTTCGCAAGGTCGGTCTCGCGGTAGTCGAGGGGCGTGTAGTCGAGCGAGCCGTAGCCCTGCGTGATCCGCTTCAGGTTGTCGTAGAAGTGGTAGATGATCTCGGCGAGCGGCATGTCGAACTGGATGTCAACGCGGTTCCGGCCGAGGTAGTTGGTCTTCGAGTTCACGCCGCGTGCGGCGAGACAGAGCTCCATCACGGGCCCGATGTAGCGGGCGGGCGTGATGATCGACGCGCGGATGTATGGCTCCTCGACCTTGACGATGTAGGCCGGCTCCGGGTAGTGGCTGGGGTTGTCGACCTCGACGGTCGAGCCCTCGCTCAGGGTGACCCTGTAGGCGACCGTCGGCACGGTCAGGACGAGCGACATTCCGTATTCTTCTTCGAGCCGCTGCTGGATCACGTCGAGGTGGAGCAGGCCGAGGAAGCCGCAGCGGAAGCCGAAGCCGAGCGCGGCGGACGAGTCCTTCTGATAGACGAGCGACGCGTCGTTGAGCGAGAGCTTGTCCATCGCCGCCGCGAGGTCCTCGTAGTCGCCGCTCGCGATCGGGTAGATGGACGAGAAGACCATCGGCTTGACTTCCTCGAATCCGGGCAGCGGCCCGGCCGCGCCGCCTTTCTCGTGTGTGATCGTGTCGCCCGTCCGCGCGTCGGCCAGGCTCTTGATGCCGGCGGTCAGGTAACCGACGTCGCCGGCCTGCAGCTCGGCGCACGGCGCGAGCTTGATCTGCATGCGGCCGACGTCGTCGACGGTGTGGACCTGGCCGGTGTTCATGAAAACGATGCGGTCGCCCTTCCGGACAACGCCGTCGAGGACGCGGAAGTACACGATCGGGCCGCGGTACGGCGCGTACTGTGCGTCGAAGATGATCGCGCGGAGCGGGGCGTTGGCGTCGCCCTTCGGCGGCGGGATGTGCTGCACGATGGCCTCGAACACGTCCTCGACTCCCTCGCCCGTCTTGGCCGAGCAAACCACGGCGTTGTCCGTCGGCAGGCCGAGTTCCTCCTCGACCTCTTCCATCGTGCCGATGACGTCGGCGGATGCGAGGTCGATTTTATTGATCACCGGAACGATGGCGAGGTCGTGCTCCATCGCCTTGTAGAGGTTGGCGATGGTCTGCGCCTCGACGCCCTGCGACGCGTCGACGAGCAGCAGCGCGCCGTCGCACGAGGCGAGCGCTCGTGAGACCTCGTACGAGAAATCGACGTGGCCGGGCGTGTCGATGAGGTTGATCTCGTACTCGAGCCCGTCCTTCGCCTCGTACATCATCGTGACGGTGTTGCTCTTTATGGTGATGCCGCGCTCGCGCTCGATGTCCATGGTATCGAGGATCTGGTCGCGGAACTCGCGTTCGTTGACGAGGCCGACGTGCTGGATCATGCGGTCGGCGAGCGTGGACTTGCCGTGGTCGATGTGCGCGATGATGCTCAGGTTGCGTACGCGGCTGCGGTCGGGGTCCAAGAACATCGCTCCTTGCCGGTCGTGCGGCGTCAGGGGTCGTGCGGCTGGAAGTGATTCTAGCCCGTGGCGTCCGGATAGTCAAACCGCCGGGCGCGGCGCCGGCCCGACGGGTCCCTTCATAGCCGGGTGGGCGCGCTATGCCGGCAGGGCTTGATCTGATCGAAGCGGCCTTCACGGAACCATCTACGACGCGCGACAGTTCTTGATGATGAAGCCGCCCGACTTCTCGTCGCGCTCCAGCTCGAGGATCCCGCGCGCTTCCGCCTCCTCCAGGAGCTGGCTGAACGACCGGAAGCCGTAATAGGATTCACTGAAGCCGGGTTTGCGGCGCTTCAGGGTCTGCTTGATCATCGAGCCCCAGACCTTCTCCCCCTCGCCCCGCTCTCCCACCAGGGCCTCATAGGTCTCGACGATAAGGTCCAGTGCTTCCGGCTTCTTGTCCTCGGGGGCCGCGGCGGCTTTCGCGGTCTTCCCCTCCGCCGACTTCCGGCCGGCGGCCTTGCTGCGAGCCTTTGCACGAGGCGGCTGGCCGCGGACGAGGTCGTCGTAATAGATGAACTCGTCGCAGTTCGCGATCAGCAGGTCCGATGACGAACTCTTGACACCGGAGCCGATCACAATCTTGTCGTTCTCCCTGAGTTTGCTGACGAGCGGCGAGAAATCAGAGTCGCCGCTGATGATGACGAACGTGTCCACGTGTGATTTCGTGTAACACAGATCGAGCGCGTCAACCACCATGCGGATATCGGCGGAGTTCTTGCCGGCCTGGCGCACATGGGGGATCTCAATCAGCTCGAAGGACGCCTCGTGCATCGCGGCCTTGAACTCCTTGTAGCGGCTCCAGTCGCAGTAGGCCTTCTTGACCACGATGTTCCCTTTGAGCAGAAGCCGCTCGATCACCTTGCGAATGTCGAACTTGGCGTATTTTGCATCG
>JBDREM010000154.1:0-6617 GCA_043819695.1 Planctomycetota bacterium | reverse complement strand
CCGCGTCTTCAGCGAGGCACGTTGCCCCGACGAATCCGCCGTGAAGAAACCATCGGGCTGCTGAAAAGGCCCGCCCGCTCACAGAGCGGGCCTACAAGAGGCCCGGAGAACCCGCCGGCGCTGACGGAGACGGCCGTTCCTGTAGGCCGACTTTGTAAGTCGGCGGTTCCCTGCACCTTTTTCAGCAGCCTCACAGTCCCGATCTCTTTGCGCGAACCGCGACGGCGGGATATATTGTATGGGCGTTGTTGGTGTCGTTGCCGGTGGCGGTGGCGGCGGCGTTGTCGTTGTCGCTGCCATTGTCGCTACCGTTACCGTTCAGCCCGAAGGGCTGACGTTCACCAGCCCCACGGGTCTGAGCCGCTGGGCGAAGACACGCCGAAGCCCTGGGTAGCAAGACGTTGAGTACGGGAGCCCTGTAAGGGCCAGACAGGCGCATCATCCGCTGTATCATCTTCCCGGCGTCATTCCTGCCTTCCTGGCCTCCTCATTGTCTGTGTCTGTGGTTTTTTCGGGGAATTCTGCGGCGCTGTAAGTGCGTGTGTATCAATAGTCTTAGCTGAACAGCCATAAATATAGGTGGATATATCTGCCTTGGGCGCTTGACAATGGCTTGTTTCTGTGTATAGTTATGGTGCGGGAGGAGTGCGCCCGCAACTAGCTTGTGACGCGGAATTCCTGGGTGTGCGGGTAGCGCCCGTTTTCCAGGCTAGCCCCGTTTACGGGGCTTTTCCCGGCGCATCAAGCGGCTTAAGCCATTTTGGGAAGCCCCGTGAACGGGGCTCTGAGACCCTGGGGGAGCCGGCCGCATTACCCCCGCTGAAAGCGGGGGCCTATTCTCGCCCGCCTTCGGCGGGCTCGGAAAGCGGCGTGAACGCCGCTGACTCAACGTCTTCAGAAACTGGGGATGAGTTGCCTGGTTGAAGACCCCGCCGGCTTACAAAGCCGGCCTACAGGGACGGCCGTCTCCGTCAGCGCAAGCGTTACCCCCGCTGAAAGCGGGGGCCTATTCTCGCCCGCCTTCGGCGGGCTCGGAAAGCGGCGTGAACGCCGCTGACTCAACGTCTTCAGGACCTGGGGATGAGTTGCCTGGTTGAAGACCCCGCCGGCTTACAAAGCCGGCCTACAGGAAGGGCCGTTTCCGTCGGCGCCGGCGGGCTCTCCGGGCCTCTTGTAGGCCCGCTCTGTGAGCGGGCGATGCGGTTTTCAACAGAGGAGGGATGAGTCAGCTTGAGGGTGCCACGGGGGCGGACAGATCGGTCCGCTGAGCGCGCTGGCCGTCGAGGCGATCACGTGAGGTGACATTTACGAATAAGACAAAGGAGGTGTGAGATGGACGGCAGAAACAGAACGGCGAGTATGGGTGGGAGCGGGGGCAAGAGCAAGAGTAAGAGCAAGAGTAAGAGTAAGGGTGAGAAGAAACGGGAGAGGAAGAAGCGGCGGTGCGCGGTTGCAGGGATGCATGCAGCGGGCCGCAGGATGATCGAGATCGCGCGGGCGCTGCGGTGTTCGGAGCAGACGGTGCGGCAACACGTGAGGGCGATCCGCGAGGCGGCGCGCCGGCGCGTCGTCGCGGAGTGGGGCCCGGGCGCGGCCGACACCGGCGAGTTCGTCGAGGCGATGGAGGAGACGCTGCAAAAGGTGCGGGCGGCGCAGGGCGAGTCGGACCCGGCGAAGGCGAATCACCGCGGGCTGCTCCAGCTCGAGTTGACGACGCTGCGCGAGATGATGGACCTGCGGCGCGAGATCGCGGCCGCGCGGCTGGCGGAGGGCGTCGATGAATGGGCCGGGCTCGAGCACCTGACGAACGACGAGCTGCTGCAAAAAGCGCGCGAGCTGGGGATCGATGTGAGCGGCTTCGAGCGCGCCCTCAGGCTGATTCCGGGCGCGTCAGCGCCGAGTTCCGAGTTGCGGGTTCCGAGTTCCGAGTTGCGGGTTCCGAGTTCCGAGTTGCGGGTTCCGGGTTCGGGTGAGGCGGAGGTCGGGACAAACGAGGGCGAGCGGCCGGCGCCGTTACTGACCCCTGACCCCTCACCCCTGCCCCCTGACCCCTCACCCCTGACCACTGTCTCCGCTTGGTGTCCGATCATGCCGGAACCGGGTGAGGCAGTTCCGGGTTGCGAGTTGCGGGTTCCGGGTTCGGGTGAGGCGGAGGTCGGGACAAACGAGGGCGAGCGGCCGGCGCCGTTACTGACCCCTGACCCCTCACCCCGGCCCCCTGATCACTGACCCCTGACCCCTGATTTCAAAAGCGGGCGTTGCAGGTCGAAGGGGATGACGCTTGGGAGGAGGCCGGGCGAGACGCAGGTGACGGCTGCGAAACCGGCCGCCCGTATGGCGGCTTGGGGTTGCCTTCGGCAACGTGCATGCGGAGGCGCAGCGAAGATGTTCACCACGGATAGACACTGACAAGAGCACTTACCACGGAGGACACGGAGGCACAGAGAAAGGATTGACAGGATACAGCAACGCTGACCAAAGCATTACGACCGCATTCGTCGCACATCCTGTGCATCCCGTCGATCCTGTCCAAATTCTTCTGTTTCTGGTCCAACGTCCATTGTCCATTGTCAGTTTCATCCGTGTTTATCAGTGTTCATCGGTGGTGAATTGTGTTCTTCGTGCGCTTCGTGGTCAATGTGCAGTCGCCGCGCTTCTCCGGCCCCGACCTTGTGCATCGAGTTTCCCTCTGACAAACGCGGAAAGGAGATTTGCCGTCCCGCGACGGCGTGACATAGGGCCGGGCGCCCACCCGAATTGCGGAATGCGGAACGCAGCATGCGGATTGCAGAGCGCGGAGTGGGGAGTGGGGGATGCGGATTGCGGCGAGGAAGAGCGAAAGGCGAAGCGAGAGGAGAACGGCGATTACGATTAGGATTAAGATTAGGATTAGGAGCGAAAGGCGGAGAGGGCGCGAGCCTGCGCGTTGGCGCAGCACAAATGAGTTGAATTTCGCGTGAGTTCTGCTATAACGCTCGCTCGCCGTTCACGAGCGTTTTCGGGCGGCGTCCGAGCGTTTCGAGCGGAGAGGCACGTGTCTGTCGTTCGACCATTCCGAGGCTTGAGGCCGACGCCCGGCCGTGCGAGGGACGTGGCGTCGCCGCCGTATGACGTGCTCGATGCGCGCGAGGCGCGGGCGATCGTCACGCGGCGGCCGAACTCGTTCCTGCGCGTGAACAAGGCCGAGCTCGAGTTCGGCGACGGCGTCGATCCGCACAGCGAACAGGTCTATGCGCGGGCCAGGGCGAACCTCGAGCGGCTGATGGGCGACGGCCTGATGGCACGCGACGAGCGGGCGTGCTTCTATCTCTATCGGCTGACGATGGCGGGCCGCGGGCAGACGGGTCTGGCCGCGCTGAGCCCCGTCGACGAGTACGACGCCGGCAGGATCAAGCGGCACGAGCACACGCAGCCGGACAAGGTGGCGGACCGCGCGGATCACATCGAGCACCTCGAGGCGCAGGTCGGGCCGGTCTTCTGCACGTTCCGGCACGACGAGCGGATCGGCGAGGTGTTCGGGACGGTCACGGCCGGCGTGGCCGCGGCGGACTTTGTCGCCGATGACGGCGTGCGGCACGAGCTGTGGGTTGTCGATGATGACCCTCGGGCCGGCGAGATCGCCGATGCGTTCGCGAGGCTGCCGCACATTTACATCGCGGACGGGCATCACCGGAGCGAGGCGGCGTCGGTCGTTCGCCGGCGGCTCCGCGAGCGGAACGCCGGCCACACGGGCGACGAGGCGTACAACTTTTTCCTGAACGTGATGTTTCCTGATCGCGAGCTGCGGATTCTGCCGTATAATCGCGTGGTGCGAGATTTGGGCGGCCGGACGCTCGGCGAGTTGCTCGAGCGGGCGGCGGAGAAGTTCGACGCCGAGCCGAGCGGCGAGATGGTCACGCCGGGCGAGCCGCACCGGTTCGGGCTTTACTGCGGCGGCCGGTGGTTCGAGCTGACGGCACGCGACGGCAGCTTCGATCCGGGCGATCCGACGGGCAGCATCGACGCGGCTATCCTCGGCGCGAACCTGCTCGGGCCCGTGCTCGGGATCAGCGACCCGAGGACGGACAAGCGGATCGCGTTCGTCGGCGGGATACGCGGGACCGAGGAGCTCGTGAGGCTGGTCGACTCGGGCGAGTTCGAGATCGCGTTCTCGCTGCACGCGACGTCGATCGAGCAACTGCTGACGGTTGCCGACGCGGGCGGCGTGATGCCTGCGAAGTCGACGTGGTTCGAGCCGAAGCTACGCAGCGGAATGATCGTGAACCTGTTGACCGAGTGAGGCCGCGACCGGCGCGGCCGCGGAACACTCGGAATTGCATTCTGCGTTTCTGACGAGGAACAGCAATGGCGAATCGAGTCTTTAATTTCTATGCCGGCCCTGCGACCCTTCCGCTCGACGTCCTCAAGATCGCACAGGACGAGCTGCTCGACTACCGGGGCACGGGGATGTCGATAATGGAAACGTCGCACCGTGCCCCGTCGTACGACGAGGTGCACCAGGCGGCGATGGCGCTTGCGAAGGAAGTGATGGGCCTCGGCGACGAGTACAAGGTGTTGTTCCTTCAGGGCGGCGCGTCGACGCAGTTCGCCCTCGTCCCGCTCAACTTCCTCGGCGCGGGGCGGACGGCCGCGTACGTCGACACCGGAACGTGGTCGACGAAGGCGATCAAGGAGGCGAAGAAGATCGGGAACGTGCACGTCGCCGCGTCGTCCGAGGACGCCGACTACACGTTCATCCCGAAGCCGGGCGACATCGACTGCCCGGGCGACGCCGCCTACCTGCACATCACCACGAACAACACGGTCCGCGGCACGCAGTATCACGAGCTGCCCGACGCCGCCGGCGTGCCGCTCGTCGCCGATATGTCGTCGGACATCTGCTCGCGGCGGACGGACTTCTCGAAGTTCTCGCTCATCTACGCCGGCGCGCAGAAGAACCTCGGCCCGTCCGGCTGCACGATGGTCGTCATCAAGGAAAGCCTGCTCGACAAATGCAATGACGGGCTGCTCACGATGTTCGACTACCGCACGCACGCGGCGAAGGACTCGCTCTTCAACACGCCGCCGACGTTCGCCGTGTACATCATCAAGCTCGTGCTCGAGTGGATCAAGGCGCGCGGCGGGCTCGAGGCGCTCGAGAAGGTGAACGCGGCGAAGAAGGACGCGGTCTACGAGATGATCGACGGCAGCGCCGGCTACTACACGAGCCCGGTCGAGCCGTCGAGCCGGAGCTGGATGAACGTCGTCTTCCGGCTGCCGTCGGAGGAACTCGAGAAGAAGTTCGTCGCCGAGGCGGCCGAGGCGGGGATGATGGGCCTCAAGGGCCATCGCAGCGTCGGCGGCATTCGGGCGTCGCTCTACAACGCGATGCCGCTCGAAGGCGCACAAAAACTCGCGCAGTTTATGGAAGACTTCAAGAAGGCGAACCGCTAGGAGGCCGGCCGCTGTCCGCGGGGCCCTCGCCGCTGTCCGCGGCGCGGCCGCTCTCGCCGCTCGCGCTCTTGCGCCGCTTCTTCCTTCGCTTCGTTCGCGGCGTGAACTTGCCCGCGGGGCCGCCGGCCTCGAACAGCACCGCGAACCGCGTCACGAGCGCACCGAGCAGCAAGTACCCCATCAGCACCTGGAGCGTGAGCAGCACGTGGCCCGCGAGGCTCCGCGCGTGCGCGTGCAGGTCGCCGAACCCCAGCGTCGTCATCGTCACGATCGAGAAGTAAAGCGCACGAAACGGAACGAGCCACCAAGGCAGAGGGCCGTCGCCGTCCGCGAAGAGGTTCTTCACAAGACCGGGACTCGAGCACAGCCCCCCGGCGTAGTAGATCACCGCGAACAGCGCCGCCAGCCCGAAGAACGTCCCGACGATCCGGCCCGTCGACCGGCCGTAGTCGCACATCCACCAGAACGGCTCCGCCAGCCACGCCAGCCGCGGGTGCCGCCCGTACCACTCCTCCCACCGCTTCCGCCGGATGTTGTATTTCAGGAGCTGCTGTATCCCCGGCTCCACCCGCGCCGCGTCCAGCCCGACCGCGCTGAAGTCCGTCTCCTTGTCGATCAGGCAGCCCGTGATCAGCGTCTTGCCGTCGACCGTCGCCTGCGTGAAATCCGCCCCGTGCAGACGAGCATCGACGAACGACGTGCCCGCCAGGCTTGCGCGCCGCAGCGACGTCCCCTCGAGCCGCGCGTTCTCGATCAGCGCCCCCGCAAGGTTCGCCCGCAAGAGATCCGCGCCATCCAGGTGCGCCCCCGTCAGGCTCGCATCGCACAGGTCCGCGTCCCACAGTCTCGCGTCCTCAAGATGCGCGCCTCGCAATTCCGCGCCCGTCAGACACGCTCGCTGCAGCCACGCACCGTCCAGATGCGCCGCCCAGAGCCTCGCCCCTTCAAGATGCGCCGTCAAGAGGTTCGCCTTTTCGAGATGAACGCGCCAGAGCTCGGCGCCTTCGAGATGCGCCTTCGGCAGGCTCGCGCCCTTCAGACGCGCCTGATGCAGGTCGGCGCCCGAGAGCCAGATCTCCGCGTCCCGATTCTCGTCGCGCCACGTGTTCCACTCCGTGACGTCCCGCTTCTCCGAGCAGCGCTTCAGCATGCGGTACTGCTCGACGTTGCACCGCGCGCCCCAC
>JBDREM010000153.1:0-3198 GCA_043819695.1 Planctomycetota bacterium | reverse complement strand
GCCACGTGGACGCGAGTATACCTGAGCGGCCATTGTCTGCAAGCCACAGCGAACTTGTCACAGTTAAGGCTATCATGGAGAGTATACCTGAGCGGCCATTGTCTGCAAGCCACAGCGGAAGACCGAGAGTATAAGCGGAAGGGTGAAGTATACCTGAGCGGCCATTGTCTGCAAGCCACAGCATCACTGCCTAGCGAGCGGCTTGCAACCGGAGTATACCTGAGCGGCCATTGTCTGCAAGCCACACCCGAGCGCTGGCCCGGGGGGGGGGCCTCGTCGTTCTACTTAGTGCGCTTTGGCGGCGCGGAGGACGTCGTCGAGGACGGCTTGCGCGCGGCGAAGGTTCGCGGAGTAGAGGTTTTCGTAGTCGAGCTCGAGGGCTTTTTCGTAAAGCTCGATGGCTTTGCGGAGCTTGGCGGGGTCGTTCTCGGCGGTGGCCTCGATGCAGACGGCGATGTTGTTGAGCGCCTCCGCGCTGTCCTCGTCCTTCAGGTATCTTGCCCAGAAGTACTTGCTGGCGATTTTCCAGTCGCCGTTTTTGGCGGCGTTGACGCCGTCGCCCCAGTATTTGTCGAGCACGCGGCGCTCCTCGACGCGGGACCTCACGATCTTGGCGAGGAAGGCGTGGATGATCTGCTGCGTGAGGCCGTTGAGCATTTCGTTGCCGCCCTGTACGCTGCCGATGCTCTTGCGGCCGGCTCCGCCGCCCTGGTCGCGGGCGCTGAGGGTTGCGGCGTGGCTGACGAGCGTCGTCCCGTTCGACAGATCGACGACGTGGATTGCGGCCGACGCGGTCGCCGTGACGCGCAGATACGGCTTGCGGACCGTCTGCATTCGGACGACGCTGACCGTGGACCTGCGGCCGTCGCGCCAGACGACGTGCTGCTCGGTGACGGGGACCTGGACGTTTTCGTATCCGCGGCGCTCGTGATGCTCGTACTTGGAGACTTCGCCGACGATGGCGGTGTCGGCGCCGGTGAGGCGAAGCTTCTGGCGCGTGTTCGGATCGATGAGGTCGGACTCGTGCAGCGCCCGCTCCATCGCGAGCTTCTCCACGTTCTGCCGCTCGACGACGGTGAACGAGTCTTGAATGCCCGCGCGGACGGCTGACCCGACGATGCCGGCGGCACCCGTGTCGCCCGACAGGTTGCGGAATGGCATCACGGCGACGACCTTGACGTTCGAGATTCGGTCTTTTTCGAGCGGCTCGCGGATGCGGACGTACGTCACCGTGCTTGTGCAGCCGGCGAGCGCAAGAGCGGCCAGGAGCGCGAGAGCGGCCCAGCGCCGTCTCTCCTTGATTGCGGAATCTCCCATGCATCCAATGTTATATGCGGATACGGAGCTTGTCAATTTCTATTCGGCATTGTTGGTGGTGTCGCAACAGCCGCTCGAGTCGTCGCAGCACCTGCCGGCTGACGCGCCGCGGCGCTGGAGCAGGGCCATCAGGATGCCGGCCGCGCAGCCGACCCCGGATCGCACGCTGATCGCCTCGGCGGCGCAGTTCCGCGCACACGCGCCGCATTCCATGCATGCGTCGCGGTCGACGGCCGCGGCCCTCTCGTTGTCCACCGCAAAGACGCCCTGCGGGCAGACGGCCGCGCACATCCCGCAGCCGGTGCACTTGTCCGCGTCCAGCTCGAGCGTCACCACGTCCGCCAGGTACCTGAGCCCGGGCATCGTTCTGAACTCCTCAACAACGTCACGCGTAATGGCCGATCACCCACAGCCCGACACCGAGCACGCCCGCCATTATCTGCGCCGGCACGGCGACGCGCATCTCGGCCTTCACGCCGGAGAGCGATGTGTAAGTCGACGCGCCGGTGAAGTTCATCGCAAAGAACGCCACAGCCGCGGGCAGAATGAGGACCCACGCGGCGAGGTCGAACAGGCGCGGCATCGTCGCCGGGTTCCGCCAACTCAGCGCCGCGCACACAACGGCAAGCAGCAGCCCGACCGCGGCCCCCTTCATCGAGAACGCGCGGCCCGGCAGCCACGGCAGCAGCGCAGGCACGAGGACCGTCCCGCCGACGAACGCCAGCAGGCAGAGCAGGACGGCTCGGCCGCCGACGGCAATGGCCGCGTCGAACGAATACCCGTCCCGCCCGAGGCCGCCGAGGAAGAAGAGCGTCGCGAGAACAAGCAGGAGCGGCCTCGGCCACATGACCATCTCGATCGGCACGAGCGCCAGGCGGTCGGCGAGGGTGAACTTGACCCGCCGCATCTCGGGCGTCGCCTTCATCCCGGCGTCGAGGAACACAGGCAGGTCGGCGGCCCGCACCGGGCCGTACACGACGCGGAACCCGGAGCGGCTCTTGACCGCGTGCGCGGCGACGCCGGGCGCGCCGAGCTGCGGCAGGACGAGCGTGCGGTGCGAGACCACCTCGTGCAGCCGCGTCGCCTTGACGCGCTCGACGATCTCGGCGGTGCCGAACGTGCCCTTGCCCGCGGCGCACCAGACATTGATGCCCTTCGTGTCGAGCACCATGATCCACGCGCCGCGCCCGGGCAGCTCCCGCCGCAGCCGGTCGAAGCTCATCTTGTAGTTCGCGGTCACCAGCACGGTCGACTCGGGCGTGGGAGTTCCGACGGCGTAGAGGCCGGGCTCGATGCTGTAGTTCATCCGGCTGATGGCCAGGCGCGCCTTCAGGCTGCCGAGCTTGTCCGCGGCCGTCATCGAGGTCGCCACTTGCGGGATCGGGCCTGCGGGCGTCTCGATCTGTCCGGTGATCCAGTGGGGGGAGCGGCCTGCGGCGGCGTCCTGCGTGCCGCGGCAGCAAGCCCGATGGGATGGGTGCGTTGGCTCCATCAGCTCTACAACGGACCTCGAGGCGTGTCTTCCGGCCGCCGCTATTCTACACCGCGCGGCGATGGGTGTCCAACGCCATTATTGTCGATCTGCCGGCGGAACCGGGCACAGCGTGCAATGGCACTAACTTAAGCCCGATCATCCGCCGCCAGAGAGAACGGGCGGCCCGACGGCTTCTTTGTCCTAATCCTAATCATAATCGTAATCCTACTCGGCAGCGGCACTTACGAAACAGCGATTAGGATTAGGCCTCGTGTCCCGCAACTATCTCACCCAGAGGAGCTATATAAGTGCTTGACGTTGAATCGATTCCGTTGCTGGGGTCACATCGCCCCTGCAAAGAACGGCCGCCAAAGAGGCCAATCCGTCGTCAGAAATTGGGTTCATCG
>JBDREM010000152.1:0-9299 GCA_043819695.1 Planctomycetota bacterium | reverse complement strand
CGATGAACCCAATTTCTGACGACGGATTGGCCTCTTTGGCGGCCGTTCTTTGCAGGGGCGATGTGACCCCAGCAACGGAATCGATTCAACGTCAAGCACTTATATAGCTCCTCTGGGTGAGATAGTTGCGGGACACGAGGGAAAACGTTACTTTTCTGAAATGGACTTCGCGGGCGGCTCCGCCTGACCGATCTTCGACAGTGCACTTTTAGAAGTACTGGTTGCGGTTGATGTTATAGAATCGAGAAGTGGTGTAGTGCCACACTTTCAATGGCTCCGGCGGCTGCGCTCTTGCCGTCACGGCAGGCGTAGCGAGCGGGGCAGGGCTATCCCGCACGCCCGAAAAACCTTGGCGGCCGCTGTCGGCGCCTTCGGGCGCGTCGACTTCGTGTGCCCACACCGCCTTTATGGTCAGCGGTTTTCGGCCGGGATAAGTGGCAGGCGGAGTGAGCGTCAGTTCCGCCGACCGCAGCTCGATGATCGCCTGTCGTTTGCGCTGCCATTGCTTGCGGGGCACATCGATCTTGTAGCTGGTCAGCACCGGCTGGGCCGCCAGAGCGGGCCGTATGTACCCGTATGGGCTGTTTACCTTGCGGTCGCAAGAGGACCGAATGATGCCGTCGTCGCCAAGATGGATGATCTCGTCGAGGATCTCGTGGACGTCGCCCTCCCGGTCGAAGACGTGCACGAGCTTCGCCGCTCGACTGAACTCGTCGCGGAGTTTGCTGACCTGCCTCATGCCGCGAATCCACTTGTAGCTCTCCTTACTCTTCAATGGGCCGAGTTCTCCGGTTCCGCGACTTCTTGAATTGCCCCTGCGGCCGCGCCCACACGTCATTGTGCGGCAGCCCCAACACGTGACCGTCCGGCCGTACGGCAAAGGCCGAGTGCATCAGCAGAGCTGCCTTCCGCTCCGTGTCCATCGTCCCCAGCCCCGTCGTCGCAAACGCACATCGGGGAACCCGGCCCGACCAAGAACCGAGTTTTACTTCCGCGTTCGGCAAAACATCCCCCTCTTTTCGAAAACCCATCCCCCCGCCTCGCCGCCCACGGTATTTGTGGGCAAAGATGAGCGCTTTTAGCGGGGGCCTGCACTCGGAGCTGAAGCTCCTCGAAAAGGCCCGTTAACGGGCCTCAAATCCCCTTGCTGTTCTGCTGGGAAACTGGGGGCAAGTCAGGGCGCAAAAGGATTGTGGCGGGGCGGCCGGGGATGTAGAATGCAAACTACCCGGCGCACTTCATGCCTCCTGCGGCGAGATGAAATGAGCTCGGAGAAGGACCTCCGAAAGCGATTGGCGGCGCTCAACCGTGAGCCGTTGCCCGACCGGCCGAAGGAGGATGCCGAGGTCGCCGAGATGCGCCGCAAGCTGCGGAAGCAGCGCGAGAAGGCCGGCCGCGCCGAGGCCGAGCAGCAGGCGCAGCAAGCTCGGCAGGCCCAGCCGCCGCAGCCGAGTCAGGCGGCTCAGCCGCCCGGCGCAATCCTCTACCGCCGCGATTTGCCGCAGCCGAGCGCGAAGCAATATGAGCGGGCGCAGGCCGGGCCGCCTGTCGTGCTCGCCGAAGCGGTCACCGGCTCCGAGGTCGACGGGCCCATCGGCGGCAAGGCGTTCGTGATCTCGACCGACGTGAGCAGGATCGACAAGAAGGCGGCTCGAGTCTGCAAGACCTACGAGCAGATGCTGTCGCAGGCCGACTCGAGCTCGCGGCTATGGCTCGCCGGGCAGTGCGGGGCGCCCGACGCCGGCCCGCAGGATCTCGTGTTCTTCGACATCGAGACGACCGGCCTCGGCGCCGGCCCGCTATTCCTCATCGGAGCGATGTACTGCGAGTCCGGCCGGCTCGTCGTCCGCCAGTATTTCGCGCGGACATACGCCGAGGAGCGCGCCGTCATCGCCCTCTTCCTCCGCAGCTTCGAGGACAGGAAGCTGCTGGTCTCGTTCAACGGCAAGACGTTCGACCTGCCCTACGTGAGAGTGCGGTCGGCCGCGACCGGCGTTCCGTTCGACTTCGACCCGCCGCACTTCGACCTGCTGCACGTCTCGAGGCGCATCTGGAGCGGCCGCCTGCCGAACTGCAAGCTGCAGACGCTCGAGCGGATCATCTGCGGCCGCTTGCGCGAGGGCGACATCCCCGGCGACCAGATCCCGCAGGCATATCACGACTACGTCCGCACCGGCGACGCCCGCGACATGGTCGAGTGCCTCAAGCACAACATGCTCGACCTCGTCACCCTCGCCGACCTGATGCTGCGGCTACCGAAGCCGGGATAGAAACTGTTTCACCGCAGAGAGCGCGGAGGACGCGGAGATGATGAAGTCGACTCTCGGGAATGAGAAGTTCTCTCCGCGATCTCGGCGTCCTCTGCGGTGAGTCTTTCGCGATAACCTGGAGCCAACGTTGGACGTTGAAGCGTTCCTTAGCGATGTGCGCTCGTCGCCCGAATACGCGGGCCAGGCGGTCTATGTGCGCGACGTGGACGCGCGGGAGGCGAAGTTCGGCGACCCGGCGCGGCCGTTCGCAGAGCCGGTCCGCGCGATGCTCGAGGCGCGCGGCATCGAGCGGGTCTACTCGCATCAGGCGAAGGCGATCGACGCGGCGCGCGACGGAAAGAACGTCCTGATCGCCACGGGCACGGCCTCGGGCAAGAGCATCTGCTATGTCGTGCCCATCATCGAGATGCTGCTGGCCGAGCCGGATGGCAAGTTCCTCCTGCTCTTCCCGACGAAGGCGCTCAGCCAGGATCAGTTCAAGAACTTCCGTAACGCGCTCAACGCGGCGGGGCTCGATGACGTCCTCGCGGGCGTCTATGACGGCGACACCCCCTCGGCGATGCGGCGAAAGCTCCGCGACCACGGCTCCGTCATCTTCTCGAACCCCGACATGCTCCACTCGGCGCTGATGCCCGAGCACGGCCGCTGGGCGAACTTCATTGCGAAGCTCAAGATCCTCGTGATCGACGAGGTGCACGTTTACAACGGCATCTTCGGCTCGAACGCGGCGAACTTGTTCCGCCGGTTCTTCCGAATCTGCGCTCATTATCAGGGCGGACAGGAATCCAGCCGTCTGAGCCGGCGAAGCGAAGACGGCCATCCGCCCCCACTGAGAACCGGCGCCGACGGCCGCGAAGAGGATTCGGTGGGGCGGGCATTCTTGCCCGCCAAAGCGCGGCCGCAGGTCATCGGCTGCTCGGCGACAATCGGCAATCCGAAGGAGCTGGGCGAGCGCCTCATCGGCGACGAGATGGTGCTGGTCGACGAGGACGGCAGCCCGCGCGGCAAGCGGACGTATGTCTTCTGGAACCCGCCGAAGGTCCGCAAGGGCCACTGGCGGTCGCGGCGGAGCGCGAACGTCGAGGCGCACGAGCTAATGGCGATGCTCGTCCAGCGCGGCGTCCCGACGATCACGTTCTCGAAGGCGAAGATGACGGCCGAGATGATCCACCGGTACGTGACGGAGAAGCTTCGGCAGATTGCGCCTCAGCTCGCGAAGAAGGTCTCGCCCTATCGCGGCGGGTACCGGCCGGAGGAGCGGCGCGAGATCGAGCGCCGCCTCTTCAGCGGCGAACTGCTCGGCGTGAGCACGACGCGCGCTCTCGAGCTGGGGATCGACGTCGGCGGGCTCGACGCGAGCATCATCGTCGGCTATCCCGGCACGCTCGCCTCTTTCTTCCAGCAGTCGGGCCGGGCGGGGCGGCAGGACCGCGACGCGCTCATCGTGCTCGTCGGCCTCGACACCGCCGTCAACCAATACGTGATGACCGAGCCCGAGTACATCTTCGGCCGGCCGCTCGAGCAGGGCGTGATCGATCCCGACAACCCGTTCGTGGTGACCGGCCACCTCCGCTGCGGCACGCACGAGCTGCCCGTCGCCGACGACGAGACCGAGACGTTCGGCCCATACGCCGGCCTCGTGCTCAAGGTGCTCGAAGAGAATCTGAAGGTCAACCACATCGACAACACGTGGTACCACGCGGCGCCGGAGACGCCGCAGCACGAGGTCTCGCTCCGCAACTACGCCGACGCGAACGTCCTCATCCAGGACGTCGACACGGGCGCAATGCTCGGCGAGGTGAACAAGTTCGACGCGCCGCCCATCCTCCACAAGGGCGCGATCTACATGCACATGGGCGACACGTACGAGGTGCTCGAGCTCGAGCTCGACCGCCGGCTCGCGACGGTCAGGAAGGTCAAGGTCGACTACTACACGCAGCCGCTCGGCGGGACCGACATCCACCACGTCGACGAGCAGCTCCGCGAGAAGCCCTTCGGGGCCGGGATGGTCTACTGGGGCGAGGTCACCGCGTACTTCAACACCAACGCCTTCGAGAAGATTCACTTCTACTCGCTCGACGCGCTCTCCGTCCATCCCGTCGAGCTGCCGACGCAGGTCCTCGAGACGATGGCGTTCTGGATCGTCCCGCCCGAGGACCTGATGGAGAAGGTGCGGCTGGCCGACCTCGACGCGCACGCGGGGCTCCGCTCGATCGGCTACGCGACGCGGATGCTGCTGCCGCTATATATAACATGCGATACGCTCGATTTCTCGCACACGATCGGCAGCGCGAACTCGCCCTGGAACGCGATCTTCGTCTACGAGCGCTACCCGCACGGGCTCGGCTTCACCGAGAAGGCCTACGAGCTGATGGACCGGATCGCGCCGGCGGTATTCGAGCACGTGAAGAGCTGCCCGTGCGAGGAGGGCTGCCCGTGCTGCACCGGCAAGCCGCTGCGGCAGTACGCGACGTGGAGCGTCGACCGCGGCGAGGCGAGCATCCCGAGCAAGGCGGTGGCGCTGATGATCCTCGAGGGGCTGCTGGGCGACGGCACGAACCTGATCAACCCCGACACGCACGCGATGACGGACAGCGTCGAGGGCGAGTTCATGCGGCTCGAGCAGTCGCTGCGGCGGCGGCTGGAGCGAATGCGCGAGCCGCAGGTTTTCCATCCCATCGAGCCGAAGATCAAGACGCAGTATCCCGACGCGACGCCGGAGGAGAAGCTCGGCGAGGCGGACGTGGCGGGCCGCAAGAAGAAGCGCCGCAGCTTCGAGCGCAAGCTGCGCGATCGGATCGCGAAGAAAATCGAGACCGACGAGCTGTCGCCGTACGCCGGTGCGCCCGGCCCGCCACCGGGCACCCGTAAGCGCCACTACACCCGCCGCCCCGACGACTTCGCGGGAAAGCCGGAGACCGGCGAAGAGAAGGTCGCCGACGGAGCGCCGCCGAAGCCCGAAAGAATCATCAAGCTCGGCGACTCTATTGCCAGCCGCGCGCGGAAGCTCAGGAGGAATCGTTCTTGACGTTCAACGTCTAATGTCTAAAGTCTAACGTTTGACAGAGCGGACGGCACCGACCGGCGGCTCGGGCGACGGAGGCACAGATGGCGACGTTCAAGCAGTTCGAGGATATCGACGCGTGGAAGAGGGCCCGGGAACTCACGCGGGAGGTCTACCGTGTCTCCAGTACCGGAACGTTCGCGAAGGATTTCGAGTTGCGAGGGCAGATTCGCCGGGCGAGCGTGTCGATCATGGCAAACATCGCCGAGGGCTTTGAGCGCGGCGGCAAGAAAGAGCTCGGCCAGTTCCTGTCCATAGCCAAGGGCTCTGCCGGTGAGGTGCGGTCTCATCTGTATGTTGCAGCAGATCAGAGCTACCTCACGAAGGACGATGTCGAGAAGCTCAGCAGGATCGTGAAGGATGTCAGCCGCATCATCAGCGGCCTGATGACCTACCTGAAGAAGTCCGGAATCAAGGGACCGAAATACAAGGAATGACTGGGCGGCCGGGTGTTGCCCAACATTAGACCTTAAACGTTAGACATTAGACGGGATCTGGCTTATGGATGCGCAAGCTTTTCTGGATCGTCTGAAGAAAGTCGACTTCTTCCGCAGCCAGGTCGCGCACGTTCAGTCGCTGCCCGAGCGGCCACCGGTCTTCAAGGACCTCGCCGACGGCGTGCATCCCGCGGTCCAGGCCGCGCTGAGCGAACAGGGCGTCGGCCGCCTCTACGCGCACCAGGCCGACGCGATTCAGCACGTCCGCGACGGCCGCAACGTCGTGATCGTCACGGGCACCGCGAGCGGCAAGACGCTCTGCTACAACGTCCCCATCATCGAGGCCCTCATCGCGAACGGCACGACGACGGCGCTCTGCATCTACCCGACGAAGGCTCTCACGCAGGACCAGCTCCGCGGCATCGGCAAGTTCGAGTCGGCCGAACGCGGCGTGCAGTTCATGGCCGGCACGTACGATGGCGACACGCCGCGGAACCTGCGCCGCAAGCTCCGCAACGGCGGCAACGTCGTCCTCACGAACCCCGACATGCTCCACCAGGGCATCCTGCCGCAGCACGCGCGGTGGAACCGGTTCTTCACCCACCTCAAGTACATCGTGATCGACGAGGTTCACGCGTACCGCGGCGTGTTCGGCTCGCACCTCGCGAACGTCGTCCGGCGGCTGATGCGAATCTGCGACCACTACGGCGCGAGGCCGCAGTTCATCTGCTGCTCCGCGACCATCGGCAATCCGAAGGAGCACGCCGAGCACATCGTCGGCCAGGAGATGGAGCTGATCACGAACGACGGCTCGCCGCGCGGGCCGAAGCAGTTCGTGCTGTGGAACCCGCCGCCGCTCGAGACGGCCGCACGCGGGAAAGAGGACGAATGGCGCGCCGGCGGCGACCGCCGCAGCCCGCTCTGGGAGGCCATCCACCTGATGACGTCGCTCGTCCGCGAGGGCGTCCAGACCATCACGTTCGTCCGGACCCGTCTCGCCGCCGAGCTGATCTTCAAGAACTGCCGCGACCTGCTCCGCCCGGTCTCGCGCAAGCTGGCCGAGTCGATCCACGCATACCGCGGCGGCTACCTGCCCGAGGAGCGCCGCGCGATCGAGAGGAAGCTCGTGAGCAAGGAGATCCTCGGCGTCGCGAGCACGAACGCGCTCGAGCTCGGGATCGACATCGGCAGCCTCGACGCCTGCATCCTCGTCGGCTATCCCGGCACGATCGCGAGCCTCTGGCAGCAGGCGGGCCGAGCCGGCCGCGGTACCGACGAGGCCATCGTCTTCCTCGTCGCGCAAAACTCCGCCATCGACCAATACCTCATGATGCACTCGGCCTACATCTTCGCGCAGAACCCCGAGCAGGCGGTCGTCGATCCCGACAACCCGCACATCGCCGTCGGGCACATCAGGTGCGCCGCACACGAGCTCCCGCTCGGCGACGCCGAGGCCGAGGGCTTCGGGCCATACGCCGACGCCGTCCTCGAACTGCTCGAAGAGGACGAGACGATCAAGCACATCGAAGAGTACTGGTACTGGGCGAGCTCGGAGTATCCAGCGGCGGCCGTGAACCTCCGCAACATCTGCGGCCCCGTCTACACGATCCAGGATTCGAGCCAGGGCGAGCGCGTCATCGGCACGATCGACGAGATCAGCGCGCTCTCGCAGCTCCACGACCACGCCGTCTACATCCACGCGGCCGACACGTATTTCGTCGAGAAGCTCGACATCGAGCAGAAGATCGCGCACGTCGAGCGGCGCGACCTCGACTACTACACGCAGTCGGTTCAGACGTCGCAGATCCGCATCGACGAGACCGAGGAGGAGAGCGAGTGGCAGGGGGCGACGCTCGGCTTCGGCGACGTGACCGTGACGACGACGATCCCGATGTTCAAGAAGATCCGGTTCCATTCGCGCGACAGCCTCGGGTTCGAGCAGCTCGAGCTGCCGCCGCAGTCGCTCGAGACCGTCGCCTTGTGGCTCGTGCCGCCCGGGTCCGCGGCCGAGAAGATCGTCGCCGAGGGCCTGGTGGTCGGCGAGGCGCTCATCGGGATCGCCAACGTGCTCGTCGAGGTCGCGCCGATGTTCGTCATGTGCGACACGCAGGACATCGGGGCCGTCGTCGACTCGAACTGCCTCGGGAAGGACGCCCTCTTCCTGCACGACCGCTATCCGGGCGGGATGGGGTACGCGCGGCGGTGTCTCGACCGCATGCCGGACATATTGCAGACCGTGTACGACGTCGTCCGCGATTGCAGTTGCGAGGATGGGTGTCCGTCGTGCGTCGGGTCATCCGTGCCCGCGTTCGCGATGACCGACCTCGACAGCGCCGTCCGGGGGCGTATTCCGCACAAGGCCGGCGCGCGACTGCTGCTCGAAGCGCTGCTCGGGGAAGCGGGCTGACGTTCTACGTCTAACGTCTAACGTTTCGAGGCCACGCCTGCCCACGCACCTGGTGGCTTCAGCAGAATGCGACGCGTGGACCGGACGACGTCACGTCGCGATCAGATACGGAGCCAAGAACATCATTATCAGGTTGAAGGCGCCGTGGATCAGGATGCACACCTCCGCGCCGTATCGCCGGCAAATGAAACCCAAGGCCAAGCCCAGCGGGAACACCTGCGCCGTCTTGACCCATTCCGGCTCAAGTATGTTGGCGTGCGCCAAGGACCAGAGAAGAGCCGTGGGCACGACCGCGACCCAGTAATTCCCATCCTTCAGCTTGAATTGCCGGGCGAGGTAGTTCTGGATGCCAAGCCGGAAGATTATCTCCTCCGCAAATGCAAACTCCAAAACTACGAGGGCGGCGATCAAAGATGGCTGCATGCTGGCGCCGGCCTTGGCCATCTGCTCCTCCGAGACTCGCCTGAGCCACTCGGACATCTGGGGCGAGGTCAGCTTGAAAAGAACGAAGGAGTAGGCCACGGCAAGAATAACAATGGACGCTGCAGGGATAATGACCTCCCAGCCGGGGAGATCGTTCTGCTGGTTCGACCTGTCGAGCAAGTGTCTCATCAGCGGGAGGTCGCGCGAGTTCAGGAGGGTACAGCAGTACATCCCGACGCAGGTGAACAGGATCATCTTTATCAGAGCGATTGTATCAACGATGAGGAGTTTGTAGAGCGGCATCGACGCGAAGAAGTTCGGAACGAGTGGCAGAATGGCCGAGTCCAGAGCCAGGAGAGCAAGCCCAAGGATGAACCCGTATCTCACGTATGTCTTGATCTGGTGCCGGAACCGGATCGCATCGATCACGAACAACACAGAGAGGATAAGCGAAATGAGGCCAAAAGTGATCGCCAGAACGCTCATGTTTCTCTCCGATCATTGACCTGTAGGGAACATGTAATCGTCTCGGTCGCGGTGCTGTATGCTGGAGCCAATCTGTCGCCACTCCGTTCGCGTGCATTATGCGCCCGGACGCGGGGCGGCGTCAAGCCGCCGCACTCCAAAACGGATTCCGCACGCTGAGCGAGATGTCTGATCCGCAAGTTGCCACTTCGTTCGCGCGCATTATGGGCCGG
>JBDREM010000151.1:0-20780 GCA_043819695.1 Planctomycetota bacterium | reverse complement strand
CATTCCGCCAACAACTCCTCCCTGCGCAACGCAAACCGTCTTTCCACTGTTCTCTCCTCCAGTCGGTGCCGCTCCCTCTGGAAGAGTTATCGACATAATGACTTACGAACCTTTAGTAGAAAATCGGACAGTAAAATTAGGCGGAGGTGCAATTGGGCGGTTTCACCATCGTCACACCGACATTGGAACGATTACCCCGCGGCTCTGCGCTTGAGTTCATGCCGCCGATGCGCTATCGTGGCAGCTTGAACGGCCGCTCGAGACAGTCACTTGTTCGCGAGAGAGTGCGCACATGAGATCTCCGGCGCTTTTCTTGCTGCTGCCGGCCGCGCTCGGCTGTGGCACGTTTTCCTGCAACGGGAACGGCGATTCGCCCAAGGCGGAACAGGGGGATATCATGTCGCTCGCAGAGAAGGACCCGGGCTTGTTCGACGCCAAGATCACGAACGACCTGAAGGCGCTGGGCATCTATCGCGACGGCCTCGAGAACACGCTCGCCTTCGTCAGGTCGCGGCCCGACCTGTTCCCGGAGCAGAAGCCGGAGAAGGCCCGGATGCTCTCGCGCCAGCAGCGCGAAGCGGTCTGGAACACGTGGCAGACCCTGCTCGACTACTACCTCGCGCTCGATTCGCTCGGCAAATACCACAGCGCGTTCCACAAGCTCGGCACGGGCGGCCAGCGCAAGCGTTCTTTTCTCGTCGCCTACGCGGTCTTTCTCGCCCAGTACAGGATCGCGCTCGACTTCATCGACCGGGTCGAGAAGGATCCCGATCTCGACACGCTCCTCAACGAGCCGGTTCCCGAGCTGGGCCTGCCGAAGCGCACGTACGCGAAGTTCAAGTTCCGCTTCCTCAACGTTGCGCGCGCGACCGAGTTCGTCGCGCTGGGCGCGCTCGACAAGCTCTACGGCGGCGACTCGTTCCCCGATGTCCGCAAGGACGCCGACACCGACCGCGCGGGCATCTGGAAGATGGGGCGCGGCCGCGGCCACGCGCTCACAATCCAGAACGCCTGGAAGATCATCAAGGACGCGGGCGTCACCGCCTGGTTCCCGGTGCAGGCGGGCGTCTCCGAATGGATGGGCGACACGAAGGTCTGGCGGTGGAAGAGGCCGCTGGTCTCGCCGGAGCAGATCGCGGCGATGATGCCGCGGCTCGAGCCCGGCGACATCTTGCTCGAACGGCGCGAGTGGTACCTGTCGAACGTCGGCCTGCCGGGCTTCTGGTCGCACGCCGCCCTTTACATCGGCACGCCGGAAGAGCGGCGGCGCTTCTTCGTCGACCCCGGCGTGAGGGCGTGGGTGAAGGAGCAGGGCCAGGCCGAAGCCGATTTCGAGAAGCTGCTCGAGGCGAAGTACCCCGATGCGCATAAGCTCTGCCTTGAGCCGCAGGAAGAGGGGCACGTGCCGCGCGTGCTCGAGGCAATGAGCGAGGGCGTCTGCTTCACGACGCTCGAACATTCCGCCGCCGCCGACTCCGTCGTCATCCTCCGGCCGAAGCTCTCGAAGAAGGAAAAGGCTTCCGCCGTCCTGCGAGCGTTTCAGTACAGCGGCCGGCCATACGACTTCAACTTCGACTTCCTGACCGACTCGGCTCTCGTCTGCACCGAGCTCGTCTACAAGGCCTACGAGCCCGGCGGCGGGATCAACGGGCTGCGGTTCCCGCTCTGCGAAATGCTGGGCCGAAAGCTCCTGCCCGCGAACGAGATCGCGCGGCTCTTCGACGCGAACTTCGGCACCGACAAGCAGCAGTTCGAGTTCATTCTTTTCCTCGACGGCCACGAACGCGGCGAGGCGGCTGTCGAGTCGACCCTCGACGCCTTCCGCAAGAGCCACACGCGCCCCAAATGGCACATTATCATCCAGGAGAAACCCGAGGAGGCCGGCGGCTGAAGAACGATCCGCGAGAACTGGCCCCGGAGCCGGCTCGCCGGGGCGGGGTGACAAAGACAGGAGGCACATAATGAGCGTGACGGAGTTGATGAACGGGAGGTGTTCGGAGCGTATCGCCGCCCTGCGTTCACAGGCGATGGAGCGCAAGGGATCGTTCGTCACGGACGGGAATCCGTTCGAGCGCGACGTCGCGCTATGGCGAGCGAGCAAGAGCGGCCGGTCGCGCGTCCAGGTGCGTGCGGCGCTCCTGCACGAACTGGTCAAGATCGCGACGCTCCGAATCCCCGACGGCTGGACGCTGGCCGGCGAGCATCTGCCACACCGGGCCGCCTGGCCATGGCCGGGCAAACCCGACGCGGAACAAGTCGCCCGAATCCGCGATCTCGGCCTGACCGACGACGAAATCGAGGCCGTCGGCGAGGCCTGCCGGATATGGCATCTCGGCCGTGCCGGCGCGCTCTCCTACGCCGTCGGCGAAACGGATCCCGACAACGTGAAAGCGCAGGGCGGCTGGAAAGGCAAGGCGGGCGAAGTGTACTGGGCGGGCGGCTGGACCGAGAACCACTCCGTCCGCGACTATGCGAAGGTTCTCCGCCTCGGCTTCGGCGGCATCCGCAAGGAGGCCGAGACCGCATTGGCCGCGGCCGACATCGCCGACCCCGAATTTCCGCAGAAGGAAAACTTCTGGCGGGCGGCCCTCCAGGTCTGCGACGCCGGCTGCCTGCTCGGGCAGCGCTATGCCGACCTCGCCGCCCAAATGGCCGCCAATACGGACAGCCCCGACGAACGCGCCCGCCTCGAGCGCATGGCCGAAGCCTGCTCGCACGTCCCCGCCGAGGGCGCCCGCACGTTCTTCGAGGCCACACAAGCGCTCTGGCTCGCACATATCCTCACCTGCGGCGAAGACGGCATCAACGCCAACTCCATCGGCCGCCTCGACCAGATGCTGTTCCCATATTACAGGGCGGACATCGACGCCGCGCGCCTGACCCGCACCGAAGCCTGTGAAATCATGGAAGAACTCGCCTGCAAGCTCTACCTCGAGTATGACGTGCAGGCCATCACCCTCGGCGGCCAGGACGAGGACGGCAACGACGCCGTCAACGAACTCAGCCACGTCATCCTCGACGCCACGCGCAACGCCGACTTCGTCCGCGACCTCTCGATCCGCCTGCACAAGAACAGCCCGCCTGAGTTCGTCGACCACGCCGCCCGGATGATCGCACGCGGCGGCGGCATCCCGTTCATCTTCAACGACGACTGCTTCGTCAAGGCGCTGAACGACCGCGGCATCGCAATCGAGGACGCACGCAACTACGCGCCCATCGGCTGCATCGAGCTGACCGTGCCCGGCCGCGCCAACCCCCACGCCGTCTCCGGCTGGTTCAGCGGCATCAAGTGCCTCGAACTCGCCCTGTTCAACGGCGAGGACCCGACCATCGGCGAACAGGTCGGCCCGCAGACCGGACAACTGGCCGACTTCTCCTCTATCGAAGATCTGTATGAAGCATACACCAGGCAGGTCGAGTACTTCGCCAAACGAATGGTCTATCAGTGCAACCGCGGCGAGCTGCGCCAGCGGGAGAGCGGACCTCTTCCCTGCTGGTCGACGCTGACCGACGATTGCATCCCGCGCGGCCGCGACATCACCGACGGCGGCGCCGTCTACGACTACCACTCGATCTGCTTCCTCGGCAGCGCCAACATCGCCGACTCGCTCATGGCGCTCAAGAAGCTGCTGTTCGAGGAGAAGCACTTCACGCCCGGCGAGCTGCTCGACGCGCTCCGCAAGAACTTCGAGGGCCGCGAGCCGCTCCGCCAGATGCTGCTCAGCGAGGCACCCAAATACGGCAACGACTGCGACGAGGTCGACGAGCTCGCGCGCCGCGCCTGCGGCCATTTCATCGCGCTGATGGACCGCATGCGCAGCCCGCTCGACGGCCGCTATTACGTGCACCTCTTCACGTTCCTCTGCAACATCCAGTTCGGCAAGAGCCTCGGAGCGACCCCCGACGGGCGCCGCGCCCGCGAGCCGCTGGCCTATTCGCTCTCGGCGCACCAAGGGCGCGACGAGCACGGCCTCACGGCGATGATCAATTCGCTCGCCAAGCTGCCGCACGATCAGGCCGCCGGAGCGACGGCCGCGATCCTCGAGATCGACCCGGTCTTGGTCAAGGGCGAGGCGGGCGTCGAACGGCTCTCGCAAACCATTCAGGCCGCCATCGCCATGGGCGTCGGCCAGATGCAGTGGAACGTGACCACCGTCGAGCGGCTCAGGAAGGCCCAGGAGGACCCCGAGAAGTACGGCAACATCCCCGTCCGCGTCGCCGGGTTCTCGCAGATGTTCAAGCTCGTCGAGAAGGAGCTTCAGGACCACATCATCGCCCGCACGAAGCACAAGCGGTGACACAGGGCGATCCCACGGAAGCCCGTAATCCCTTGACTCCGCCGCCGCGCATTGGCAAACTCTGACCGCAAGGGCCTCGCGAAAAGCGCGCGGCCACACAGATCACTTGAACTCGGAGCAGACAATGAGCGGACTAATGTACCGCGAAGACATGGACGAGGTGCGGCAGCGCCTCACGACGTGGTGGAACGGCGGCGACATCGGGCGTCCGGCGATGCAGATCCGCGCGCGGCGGCCCGAACCGGTCGAAGACATCCCCGAAATGCCGACGCCCGAAGGGTGGACCACCGGCTACTCGATCAAGAGCTTCGACTTCCGCGTGAACTGCTCCGCGCGGGCGTGCACCGGCAACCACTACCTCGGCGAGGCCGTGCCGACCGTGTCGCCTGACCTCGCGCCTAACTGTCTCGCACTCTTCCTCGGCTGCCCAGGCATCGAGACCGGGGGAAGCGTGTGGTGCGAGCCGATCTTCGAACGGCCCGAGGACGCCCGATTCGTCTTCGACAAGGCGAACAAGTATTGGGACTTCTGCATCCGGCTTGCCCGCGAGCAACTCCGGCTCGGCAAGGGCAAGTTCCTCGTCCAGTTCCCCGACCTCATCGAGGGGCTCGACACCCTCGCCGCGATGTACGAAACCAACCGACTGCTGATGGCCCTTGTCGAGCGGCCCGGCTGGGTCCACGACTGCCTGCGGCAGATCACCGACCGGTACTTCCAGTGCTACGACATCCTCTACGACATGATGCGCGACGACGTCGGCGGCTCGAGCTTCTGGGCGTGGGCCCCCGGCCGGATGTCGAAGCTTCAGTGCGACTTCTCCGCGATGATCTCGCCCGCAATGTTCGGCGAGTTCATGGTGCCCGTGCTCACCGAAATGAGCGAGCGGCTCGGATATTGCATGTACCATTGGGACGGCCCCGGCGCCCTCCCGCACCACGACCACCTCCTCTCGATCCCGAAGCTCACGATGCTGCAATGGACGCCCGGCGCCGGCCGGCCGGACAGCCACGAGAAAATCTGGTGGCCGATGTATCACAAGTCGATCGAGGCCGGCAAGAAGCTCAAGATCGGCTGCGACTCCATCGAGACGCTCAAGGCGCTCAAGAAAGAGTTCGGCGAAGGGTTCAAGCAGTTCCTGATCGGCATGGGGGCCGAGTCGCCCGAGCAGGCCGAGCAGATTCTCAAGGTCGCGGAGGTCTGAGTGAGAATCCGGACGGCGATCCCGGGCTGCGGCCGCAGCGGATGATCGGTGCCGACGACGAAGCCGACCGCGTCGTGAATATCCGATGACAAGCCGAAACTGAAGCGCTAGAATATCGCACCCGCGTTCAACAAGAGGAGCCTGCAATGAACTACTCGTTCACGAGCTTCTCGACGCCTGAGCTGCGCCTGGGCGAAATGCTCGATGTCGCCCGCGAGTACGGCTACGGCGGGATCGACCCGAGACTGGACGCCGGACACGCGCACGGCATCGAGGTCGACGCCACGCCCGAACGGCGAGCAGCCTTCAGACAGCAGGCGGCCGACGCAGGGATCGTGATCGCGTGCCTGGCGACGTCGATCACCTTCGCCGACCCCGAGAAGTCGGGCGAAATGATCCGCCAGGCCCACGAGCAGATCGACCTGGCCGGCGACGTCGGCGCACGCGTGATCCGCGTTTTCGGCGGCAAGATACCCGACGGCGTCGCCCGGCGGCACGCGGTCGACATCGTCGCCGAGGCGCTCCGGTCCGTCGCCGACCACGCCGCACGCCGCGACGTGATCGTGTGCCTCGAAACGCACGACGACTGGTGCAACCCCGCACACGTCGCCGCGGTCATGCGGCAAGCGCTCCACCCCGCCATCGGCGCCATCTGGGACGTGATGCATCCGGTCCGCGCGGGCGACGCGACGATGGACCAGGCGTTCAGGGCGCTCGCCCGGTGGATCCGCCACGTCCACGTCCACGACGGCACTCCGGGCGAGGTGCTGCCCTTCCTCCCGATCGGCGAGGGCGGCTACGACCATCGCACCGTCATCAGCCGGCTTGCCGCGTTCCAGTTCGACGGATTCATCAGCGGCGAGTGGATCGGCTGGGAGCCATACGAGGTGCATCTCCCGCGCGAACTCGCAACGCTCAAACGCTACGAGGAAGAGGCACAATCCCAGTGAGTGGCATCGCGTTGCTTCGCGGCACCGAGGCCGGCAGGAACGGACATGCCGGCATCACGCTCAGGGACGTCGAGAGTGTTCGGGGCAATGCCGCCCGCGTGTGGAAGTGGACACACATCACCTGTGGGATTGTCGGCAAGATGTAAAACCGGTCCCCTTCGGCGCCGCGGCTGGACGGCGCCGCGTCAACGTTACGGCTTCTTGCCGGCCGTAGAGATCGGCCATGTCACGATAAACCGGGAGGTCTTGCCGGGGATGCAGTTTGCGGTGATTTCGCCGCCATGTTGCCGGACCGTGGACATGGCAATCGCCAGTCCGAGGTTGCCGGCCGCTGGCACGCGGCCGGCCCCGTCCGGCTTGCCCCTCCCGCGCTCGCTCTGCCAGGGGCTGTCGTCCAGCCCGATGGCCTCGCCGATATCAGCTGGCCAGCTAATCGCGCCACCGGCCTGGGCATCCGCCCCGGCGGAGACGGTCACGGCGACGAACTCCCCCTTCTGTTCCGCCGCCAGTTCCAGTGTTCCTCCGCCCGACATTGCATCGAGCGCGTTGTGAAGCAGTTCTATGACGACCTGCTCCAGAGGGCTGATATCGGCTTGCACCCACGGCAAGCTCCCGTAGTTCTTCTTGATCTCGATTCCGCTGCCCGTGGCGAGTTTCCGGCAGACCGACACGCAGCGGTCGAGCGCGGCCGTGACGTCGGCCGGGCCGGCGGGCCGGTGCGACGGGCCCTCCGGAAAGAGCGCCTGGAACGAGCGGACCAGCTCGGCGATCCGGTTGCCGTAATCCGCGTTCGTCTGGAGTGCGCGGCGGAGCTCGGCCTCGCTGTCAGCCGTCATCGCCTCCGTCGCCACACTCACGACGCCGACGAGCAGGCCGTTGATCCTGCACGTGATCTCGCGCGCGAGCCGCCCGCTCAGGGCCTGCCGGGCCAGCTTGGCAAGTTCGGCGGGCTGTTCGTCGGCCTGTCCCATGTCACACCGCCTCCTTCTCCTTCCCCCCTTCAGGAGAATACGCGCGCACCGCGAATTCGTCAAAGTTCCGGCGTCGAACGGGCGATTTCACTAAAGTGTGGGGTTGGGTGGAGCCGATATTCCTGGCTGGTGAACGTCGAGGGGGCTATTTGGCGCCGGTGGTTTTGTTCGCGGCCCACCATTCGGCGCACGGGCGGACGGCGTCGGCGCCGGTGCCGAAGTTCTTCCCGATGATCTTCCCGACGGCCGTCGCCGCCGCGGCCCGAGCGGCCGGAGTCGGCCACGTCTCGTCGAGAATCCCGGCCAGCTTCGGAACCGATTCGCGGTCCTTGATCCCGCCGAGGTACCGCGCGGCCGCGATGACGAGGCTGTTGTTCTCGCGGCTGATTGCCGAATCGAGCGCCGTGCGGAACACCGGCAGGAACGCCGGGTCGTCGTACTGAGCGAGCCCTTCGACGGCGTGGCGGAACTCGGGCTGCGGGCGCCGGCTCGCCTTGGCCGCGGCCAGGAGCACGTCCTGACGCTTCTTGTCCTTGTTGGCCTCCCACCACTTCCGCCACTCATCGGCGCCGCGCGCGCGGAGCGCCGCCGTCTCGTTCTGGAAATCCACCTGCGTGCGGTGGCCGGTGACCTTGCGCAGGGCGATGTCGGCGGCGAGGCGTACCGACGGCGCGGCGTCGTCGAGCGCGTCGATCAGTTTCGGCACGGTGTTCAGTTCGCCCATCTCGCCGAGCTGATAGGCCGCGACCTGGCGGGTCGCGTCCGGCTTGTCGCCCGCGAGGTCCGCGCAAAGCCTGGCGATGCGCTCGACGCGGTCCGCCGGCTTCTCAGGCGGCTCGACAAGGCCGATTGCCGCGCGGACGGCCCTGCGGGCCGCGCCCAACTTGTCCGCAGGCATGAACGCCGCGGCCGTCTTCGCCTCGTAGAATTTCTGGTCGCTCTTCGTCAGCAGCCAGACACCGTTCTGGTTCGCCTTCGGCGTCAGGTCGCCGGCCTTCGGGAACCCGGGGAACCCGATCTCGACCTTCTTCAGGTCGGGGTCTCCCTTGAGCACCTCGATGACGACAAGCGCGGCGATGTCGGTGCGGAACTTCACGCCGACCCTCAGCGATTCGGGGTCTTGTTCGCCCTCCGTGATGCGGATCACCTGACCGAGCACGACGAGGTCCGCCTTCTTCACGCGGTCAATCAGTTCCTCTGCTTCAGATGCGGCGGCGCCCGAGCACGCCGCCAAAACAAGAAGCACGGCGGCCAACAGACAATTCGTTCGCACCGGTTTCATCGCAAACGTCTCCCTGAAATAAAGAAGCCCGACGTTCAATTGTATGACGGCGCCCGGCGAATCGCAAGAATGCGCCGGGTTCATGCCACCCGCGCGGACAGCGCGGCGCCGGCCGCGACGACGTGCTGCGGGTCCGGCGGCACGTAGACCTCGCGGCCGAGGACGCGCTTCAAGGCGCGGCTCACGCCCGCGTTCAGCGCACCGCCGCCGTTGAAGAAGATGTCGTGCCCGCCCATCGGCCCCGCCATCTGCGCGATCCGCGACGCAATGGCCGCGTGGAGCCCGGCGACGATGTCTTCCTTCGGCGTGCCGCCCGCGATGAGCGAGATCACCTCGCTCTCCGCGAACACGGTGCAGGTCGCGTTGATCGGCGCGGGCGCCGCCGCCCGCTCCGAGGCCGCGCCGAGTTCGGCGAGCGGCACATCGAGCACGCCGGCCATCACCTCGAGGAACCGCCCGGTCCCGGCGGCGCACTTGTCGTTCATCGCGAAGTCGCGGACCGTGCCGTCATCGTCGAGAAGGATCACCTTCGTGTCCTGGCCGCCGAGGTCGACGATCAGGCGCGGCACGCCCCACGGGCAGCCGACGTGATACGCTCCGCGCGCGCCCGCCGTGATCTCGGTCAGCACGTCGTCGGCGAAGCCGATCGTGCGCCGGCCGTAACCGGTCGAGACGATCCGCTCGATCTGCCCGCGCTCGAGCCCGGCCTGCCCCGCCGCGGCGGCGAGCGCCTCGGACGCCGCGCCCGCCGGGTCCGCGCCGGTCCGCAGGATCGAACGCGCCACGACCTCGCCGTCGCGCAACACGGCCGCCTTCGTCGCCACCGAACCGATATCTATCCCGGCCGTAATCATCACTGCTTCTCTTATACTCTTGCTCTTACTCTTACTCTTGCTCTTACTCTTGCTCTTACTCACCCCCTGCGACATTGCGACGGCGCAAGGTCAGGGGCAAGAGCAAGGCAAGATCCGAATGGTCTAATACTCGACCTTCATCAGGCAGAGCCCGTGTGCCGGCGCGGTCGGGCCGGCCGCGGCGCGGTCGCGCGACCCGATCAGCTCCGTAATGCTTCCGGGCGGCCGAGCCCCAAGCCCGACCTCGATGAGCGTCCCGGCGATCGCGCGCACCATATTATAAAGGAACCCGTTGGCCGCGACGCTGATGTCGATCTTCTCGCCGTTCGCTTCGATGTCCAGCTTCGTGATCCGGCGCACCGACGATTTCCCGTCCGGCTTCGACTGAAACGCCGCGAAATCATGCTCGCCGACGAAGCTCTTCGCCGCCTCGCGCATCGCGGCCACGTCCAGCTTCTTCCGGACGAAGTGGCAGCGGCTCCGTTCGAGCGGCCCGCGGACCGCGCGGTTCAGGATCGAGTAGCGATACGTCTTCGACTTCGCCGAGTACCGCGCGTGAAAATCGGCCGGCACATCTTCGGCGCCGACTATCGCGACATCATCGGGCAGCTTTGAATTGATGGCGTGGACGAGGTCGCCGGCGGGGATGTTCGAATCAGTCATGAAGTTCGCGGCCTGCCCGGCGGCGTGCACGCCCGCGTCGGTCCGGCCCGAGCCGATGAGCTTCACGGCCGTCTCGCCCGTGATCCGGGCGATCGCGTCCTGCACGACCTCCTGAACCCCCGTCCCGTTCGGCTGCACCTGCCAGCCGGCGTAGTTCGTGCCGTCGTACTCGATGGTGAGTTTGACGTTGCGGCCGGGCTGCGTCATGCCATCCCGCCCTCAGAGCGACGCCCTGACCTCCTCGACGAGCTTCATCATCCGGCGGCCGTACTCGACGTAGCCGTTGTAGGCGGCCTCGGGATCGCCGGCCTCCTTCCCCTCGTGGATGATGGCGGCGATGTGCGGCTCGATCGAGACGAATCCGTCGTACCCGGCCGCGAAGATCGCGGCAAGCTGCTCGCGCACCTCGCTGTCGCCCTCGCCGGGCCAGACGCCGCGCCCGCCGCCGTCGGCGCTGATCTTCCAGTCCTTGATGTGAAGATAGTCGACGTGCTCCTTGAGGCCGCTCGCGAACTCCATCGAGTTCTTCCCGTGCGACAGCGGGTTGGCGGTGTCGTAGATGAGGCCGAGCGCGGGCGAGCCGATCGTCTCGAGCATCTCGAGCGTGTTCGCGGGCGACTCCGACGCCCAGCCGCTGCAGTTCTCGTGTGCGATCATGATGCCGCCGTCCTCGGCCATCCTCACGAGCTCGGCGACGCGGCGGAGCGCCTCGGCCCGCCACTCATCCATCGACGCCTTGCCCGGCTGCCAGGTCATGATGCGGATGAACTTCGTGCCCGCCTGCTGCATCCTCGGGATTGCGCGGGCCAGCTCCGCCCGGTCGACCTCGAAGTCGCCGCCGATCTCGCGCGACCAGTTGCCGATCTGCGACGCGAAGCACGATATCTTCATCCCCGCGTCCGCCACGAGGCCGAGGACCCGCTCGAACTCGTCGCCGCTCACGTCGGTGATGCAGCCGCCGGCCGTGCCGCGCACCTCGATGAACTTCCACCCGAGTTCATTGTGCGCCTTGATCTGCGTCTCGATCGGCTTGCCCGCTTCGTCGGCGATCCCTGTGAATTCCATTTTCTTTCCCTGCAAGAACGGTTACCGGACCGTGTGAATCTTCGTGAAGTTGGTCGCTCCGGCGGCCGGGCCGGCGCCGCCGACAATGACGACGACGTCGCCCGCGCGAACGAACCCCTTTTCCTTCAGCAGCCGGTCGCCGTCGGCCGCCATTGTCTCGGCGTTGCCGGCGGCCGGCAGCAGCAGCGGGACAACGCCCCAGACGAGCGAGAGCCTGCGGCGTGTCTCGACGCTCGGCGTCAACGCGATCAGGCGCGCGTTCGGGCGGCGCTGCGCCACGAGCCGCGCGGTCCGGCCCGACATCGTGAAGACGGCGAGGGCGGCGGCATCGAGCTGGCGCGCGGCGGCGCAGGCGGCATCGGCGACGGCGTCGGCAAAGTCATCCGGCTCGGGCACGCGCGGCGGCGGCTCGAGCTCGCGGCGGATCGTCTCGGCCTCGCGCGTGATGCGCTCCATCGTCTCGACCGCGTGGACGGGGTAGCGGCCGACGGCGGTCTCGCCGGAGAGCATCGCCGCGTCGGTCCCGTCGAGTATTGCGTTGGCGACGTCGGACGCCTCGGCGCGGGTCGGCCGCGGGCTGCCAACCATGCTCTGGAGCATCTCGGTCGCCGTGATGACCGGCTTGCCGGCGGCATTGGCGAGCGCGATGATGCGCTTCTGTATCGCAGGCACCTTCTCCTGGGGCAGTTCGACGCCGAGGTCGCCGCGCGCGACCATCACGCCGTCGGCCGCCGCGATGATGGCGTCGATCTGCTCGACCGCCTCGGCCCGCTCGATCTTCGCAATGACCGGAACGTCGGCGTCGTGCTGCCGGAGGAGCGACTTCAGGGCGCTCACGTCATCGGCCGCGCGCACGAACGAAAGGGCGATGTAATCCGCGCCGAAGCGGACGGCCGTCTCGGCGTCCTCCTTGTCCTTCTCGGTGAGAGCGGGCGCGCTCACCGCGACGCCCGGCAGGTTGATGCCTTTGCGGGAGCCGACCTGGCCGCCGACGGTCACGCGGCAGCGGACCTGCCCGGCCCGGCATTCGAGAACGCTCAACTCGACCAGGCCGTTGTCGATGAGGATGCGGTCGCCCGGGCCGACGTCGCCGGCAAGCGCGTCGTACGTCGTCGGGAGAACGCCGGCTGCTTCGGCGCATTGCGATTCGGCCGCGAGCACGACCTCGCCGCCCTCGGAAACCGCGACCGGTTCGGACAGTGTCCCGATGCGGATGCGCGGCCCCTGGAGGTCGGCGATAATGGCGACGGGCTCGTCGCCGGCGGCCGCGCGAACGGACGCGGCCATGTCGCGGTGCCAGCCGGCGGCCCCGTGCGAGAAGTTGAGCCGGAAGGCGTCGGCGCCCGCGCCGATGAGGGCTCCGACAACGTCCGGTGCCGAGGACGCAGGCCCGAGCGTCGCAACGATCTTCGCGTTCGCCGTCTGGCGGGGCGTGCGGCCGTTCGTGGTCATCGCAGCTCGTTCACTCCGATTCGGTCGCCGGGGCCGGCGGCGCGACGACGACGACGGTCCGGGCGGCCTGAATTCTGCGCGCGACAATGAGCTCCCGGACCTTCGCGTGTTCGGGCAGCGTCGCGAGCAACCGGAAGCGCTTGGGCAAGGACTGCCGCTTGAACCCCAGCTTCGATGCCGGATCGGCAACGAAGTCGGTCGTCCGGGCGGCGTCGGCGAGCGTCGCGGCGAGGGCGGGCGTGAGTTTGATCCTGCCCACGCGCTCGCGCAGCTCCGGCCGCGGCAGGCGGGCCAGCAAGCTGAAGGCCTTTGGCACAAGTTCCCCGAAGAACAGGGAGAGCTCGCGGTTGATGTCGTTCGCGGCGTGCCTGATTCGGCCGGCGGCAAGCTCGGCGATGGCGATGTTGACGTGTACCTCTCTTGCGTCGGCCGGGAACGCCTTCGCGATGGCCGCCCACGAACTGGTCGCGATCACTTCAACCTTGCCGCCGCTGCCGCGTTCGACTGCCAGCTTCTGGGCCCCGCGGCTCTCGATCTCGAACTTGACGCGCAGGTCGTTGAGCTGCGCGGTCGCCTCCTCGACGGCCCGGACGAAGTCCGTCTTGTGTTCGGCCGCGGCCTGCAGGCACCGGCTGATGAACGGATCGGCCGCGGTTCGCCCGGCCCACCGCCGAATGAGCTGCCGGTGCGGCGCGAATTGACCGAACGCGTCGGTGGCGCGCGCCTCGATGACGGCTCGCAGGATTCCGGCGAGGTCGGGGCCGGACGTGAGCATCGTTTCCATCGTCTCGCGCGCGAGGCACGACGTCTTGGTGTGGTCGATGTGCTTTGCGAAGGGGTGGGGCGCCGTCGAGTCGAGGATTTCGTCCAGCGCTTCGCGGCCGATGTCCGCGCCGGCAGATGGGGCGGCGCTCTCCTCCGTGGGCGTCTTGTCACCGGTCCGGATGTTTTCATCGGGTTCCACGTGCTCACTCATCTTTCGTGCCATAGACGGCGAGGAGGTGCTTGTACGTCTTCTCGGCTGCGAGCTGCTCGGCGGCCCTCTTGCTCGGGCCCCAGGCTCTGTCGGTGACGCGTTCGCCGATGACGGCGGCGACGCAAAACTCCTTCGCGTGGTCGGGGCCGCGCTCGTCGGTGACGCGATACGTCGGCGTGATCCCCTCCTTGCGCTGCACGAGCTGCTGGAGCAGCGACTTGTAGTTCTTCGTGTGGCGGTCCTCGACGACCGCGTCGATCTCGTGTTCGAGGTGCCCGAGAATGAAGGCGTGCGTGACCTCCATGCCGCCGTCGAGATACATCGCGGCAATAACGGCTTCGAACGTGTCGGCCAGGATCGTCTCCGGCAGGGCATCGCCCGCCATCCCAGGCCCGACGATGATGAATTTCTCGAGCTCGATCGCCGCGGCGCACCGCGCCAGCACGGGCCGCGAGACGACCACCGACTTCACCTTTGTCAGCCGCCCTTCCGTGAAATCGGGATACTCCTGGAACAGGTACTGGGCGACGACCATCCCGAGGATCGAGTCGCCGAGGAACTCCATCCGCTCGTTGCAGACCCCCTTGTCAATCTTGCTGGAGGAGTGAACAAGTGCGAGGTGCAGCCACTCGCGATCCTTGAACGTGTAGCCCAGGACGCGCTCGCAGGCATCAAGCATCTCTTCGCTCAAGACATCTCCTCCCGGCGGCCGGAACCGATATCGCGAGCCTGCAATCTATCACGAGCGCCCGCCGGAATCAAGGGCCGAGCGGCCGCGCCGGCCGCCATTGACACGCAGTCACGCCTCGGGTACACTCCGTCTGAAGACGAGGCCGCCCCCCGGAGGAGAACGCGCGTGCCGCGAGCAATCCTGGACATCGAAGCGCTCGACCGCCTGATCGAACAGGCCTTTGCGGAGGACATCGGGCCGGGCGACGTGACGACCGAAGCGCTGATCGACCCGGGCCTCGTGGGCCGGGGCGTGCTGATCGCGCGGGAGCGCGGCATCCTTGCCGGAATGCCCGCGGTCAGAAGGCTGCTGCGCAAGTTCGACAAGAAGCTCAAGCTGTCGAACGCATTGCGGGACGGGGCGCGACTCGAGCCGGACACGCGGATCGGCGTCATCAGCGGCCCGGCCGCGCCGATGCTGACCGTCGAACGGACGCTGCTCAACTTCCTGCAATACCTTTCGGGGATTGCGACGACGACGCGGCGCTACGCCGACGCGATCGCCGGCACGGGCGCGAAGCTGCTCGACACGCGGAAGACCCTGCCGGGCTGGCGGAGCCTGTCGAAGTACGCCGTGACCGTCGGCGGCGGCACGAACCATCGCACGGGCCTGTACGGCCAGGTGCTCATCAAGGACAATCATCTCGGCGCATCGCGCCTCTCGCCGGCCGAGGCGACAGCGCTGGCTCGCGAACGGGCCCCCGACGGAATCCTCGTCGAGGTCGAAATCGAAACAATCGCCGGCGCTCAAGCTGCGGCGCGCGCAGGCGCCGACATCATAATGCTGGACAACATGCCGCCCGCGCGGATGAAGAAGGCGGTGGCCGTGATACGGAGCGCCCGGCCCGGCACGATCATCGAGGCGTCGGGCGGCATCACGCTCCGGAACATCGCATCGGTCGCGCGGACGGGCGTCGACTGGATCTCGGCCGGCGCGATCACCCATTCGGCCAGGGCGCTCGACATCGCGCTTGAAATGGAAGCACCTTGAACGTTCCCTTCCTCGAGCAGGTCCGGCGAGGTCTTGCCACCCGCATAGTCGGGCGCGAGATACATGCGTACGACCTGGTGACGTCAACGAACGACGTGGTGTGGGAGTTGGCGGGGCGTGGCGCGGAGGAGGGAACGGTCGTCTTCGCCGAGGAGCAGACCCGCGGCCGCGGCCGGCTGGGCCGGACGTGGTGGTCGCCGCGCGGCAAGGGCATCTGGATGTCCGTCCTCCTGAGGCCGCCGGTCCGTGAAGGGGCGGTGCCTATGACGACGATCATCGGCGCGCTCGCCACGGCCGACGCGATCCGGTCGGCCGCGCGCCTGCCGGCGATGATCCGCTGGCCGAACGACGTGATCATCGAGGAGAAGAAGGTGGCGGGCGTGCTGGTCGAGGCGCGTGTGGGGCCCGCCGGGCGCAAGCTCGTGCTCGGGATCGGGATCGACGTCAACGCCGGGGAGGCGGAGATGCCCGAGGAAATTGCCGGGCTGGCCACGTCGCTGTCCGAGGCAGCGGGCGAGGAGATCGACCGGCCGGAGCTGGCGCGGGCCGTGCTGCGGGAGCTCGACCGCTGGTACCAGATCAAGCTCGACGGCGATGCCGAAGCGGTCAACCGGCGATGGCGCGAGCTGTCGGCCACCCTCGGCCACAGGATCACGCTCGAAGAGCTCGGGCACCTCTACGAGGGAGACGTCGTCGACGTGGATATCCGCCTGGGGCTGGCCCTTCGGCTCGGCCGAGGCGGCATCCGGTACTTCCGGGGGGAGCACGTCTCGGTGATCGGCCACGGTTGACGGGCGCGCCGCCTTCGCCGGATCCGGACGTACGCCGGGCGACAAAGTGATTAAAGATTTCCGCGCCGCATGACGATATGTTGAGTGAGAGATATTATGCGCAGGAGAAGTGCGCCGTGACGAACATCGAAGACCTGGGCAACACGCTGGAGAACAGATCGATGTCGGACCTGCTGCCGGGCCGGGAGCTGCCGGATACGTCCATCACGAGCCTCCAGGCCGCGCTGCTGGCCGACGACACGGGCCGGACGCTCTTCGCGGCCGAGTTGCCCGGATCGCACGCGTTGAGGGCCGGCCGCGTGGTCGGGCAAGACTGGCGCGAGCTGTTCTCGGAGTTCGAGGAAGTCGAGATCGAATCGGAAGCGGCCCCGGACACGTTCTTCTTCATCGGCGGGGGCGCAGACGGCTCGGCCTACCGCGTGCGGAAGTGGCCGGCGTGCGCCGTTGCCGGCACGGCCGGCGGGAGCTTCCTGTTGATCGAAGCGGCCGGCGATCCGGCGGCCGTCGACGAGCTGATCTATCGCGAGCGCATGATCGCCCTGGGCCAGATCGCGGGCGGCGTCGCGCACGAGGTGAACAACCCGCTGACGACGGTCTCGGGCTGGCTTCAAATCATGCTCGGCGAAACGGCGAAAGACGACAAGCGCCGCGCCGCGCTCGAGCTCGTCAGCGGCGAGGTCGGCCGCATCGCCAATATCGTTCACCACCTGCTGTCCTTCGGGCGGCGGGCGCCCGCCGAGGAGGGGCTCGTATCCCTTAACTCCGTGTTGTCCGACGTGCTCGAGCTGATGGCATATCAGATCCGGAGCGACAACATTCAGATCGTGTCGTCCCTCTCTGAGAATCTCCCGTTGGTCACGGGCGACGCGAACCAGTTGAAGCAGGTGTTCCTCAACATCATCGTGAACGCGCGCCAGGCCATGCTCGACGGCGGCGTGCTGACCCTCACGACGCGGGTCACGGAGAACGGGTCGGTCGAGGTGGCCATAGGCGACACGGGCTGCGGCATGAACCCCGAGATGACGGAGCGAATCTTCGAGCCGTTCTACACGACGAAGACCGAGGAAGGCGGCTCGGGCATCGGGCTCTTCCTGTGCCAGAACATTGCGAGAGACCACGGCGGCACGCTTACGGTCTCGAGCCGGCCGGGCGAAGGGTCGACGTTCATCCTTGCGCTGCGGGCCGCGGCCGCCGGAGACGTCCCGGACGCAGTGGGCGCCGAACGGGAAGTTGCCGGCGCGAGTTGAAACGAGGTGGCTTCAATGAGCAATGCAATGGACATAATGTTCGTCGGTGCAGACACGACCGTGTTCTCTGCGGCCGCGAACGCGCTTGCCGAGGAGGGCCACCGCGTGCGGTGCGTGGCAAGCGCGTTCAAGGCGCTGACGGCGAACACCATCTCGCCCGCCGACCTGACAGTTGTCGATGCCAGCCGGCTCGACGACCAGATGCTCGAGGTGTTCGAGTCCCTCAAGGAGGTCGCGCCGGACAGCCTGCTGCTCGCGGCGGTGGCGGCGTCGGCTCGGAGCCGCGCGGCCAGCGTGCTCAGCCTCGGCTCCGACGCCATCATCGGGCTGCCGGCGGATGCGGACGAGATCCGGGCGCTGATCAGGAAGCGCCGCTCGGCGGCTGCGGCGGGCGGCGTGGCCGCCGACGAAAAATTCGAGTGGCTCGGCGAGTTCGCCGCCGGCGTCGCGCACAACATCAACAATCCCCTGACCACCGTCGTCGGGTACTTGCAGATTCTCTGCTCGCAGGTCGAGCAATCGGGCAAGATGGGCAGCGTACTGCCGACGATGCTCAAGGAGTGCGACCGGATCTCCGAGATCGTCAGGAACCTGCTCCTGTTCTCGGGCAGCGGCAACATCGAGCCGCGGCCGGTGGACGTGAACCGCGCGGTCGATGCGGCGCTCCTCATCGCCAGCGCGACCGAGGAGAACAACAGGATCCGCGTCGAGCGCCGCTATCAGCCGGGGCTGCCCACGGTGATGGCCGACGAGGAATCGCTGAAGCTCGCCTGTGAGGGCATCGTCATCAACGCGCGGCAGGCGATGCGCGACGGCGGCAAGCTCTGCGTCGAGACCGCGCAGAACGGTTCCGGCCGCGTGGTCATTCGGTTCAGCGACAGCGGCCCCGGCGTCCCGCCCGACAAGGTGAACAAGATATTCGAACCGTTCTACACCGACAGCGACAACGGCCACGTGGGGCTCGGCCTCGCGGCCTCTTACGGCATCATCAAGGCGCTCGGCGGCACCATCAAGGTCAGTTCGAACGAGGGCCAGGGGGCGACGTTCGCCATCGAGCTGCCGGCGAGCGCGCCGATGATGTGAAGAACTTGACGGGAGCACGGAACCGTGTCCGACACGAACGAATCCAGGCCGAAAGTCCTCATCGTCGATGACGAACCAAACATCTGCGACCTCCTTGAAGAGCTGCTCTCCCGGCAGGGCTACGTCATAAAGACGTGCCTGAGCGGGCAGGAAGCCCTGGCAAAGATGAAGGATGACACATACGACATGGTCATCTCCGACCTCAAGATGCCCGGCATCAACGGCATCGAACTGATCAAGGCGTTGAAGGCCGGGTCACCCGACACAGCCACGGTGTTGGTGACGGGGTACGCCACGGTGGAAACGGCCGTCGAGGCGCTCCGCTTCGGCGCCGACGACTACGTCACGAAGCCGTTCAACATCGATGAGCTTCGCAAGGTCGTGAGCCGGGGGCTGGAGTCGAAGCAGCTTCGGCGCAAGAACCACGAGCTCGTCGAGCTGCTCAAGTCGACCAACACGGAGCTGAGCCGCCACAAGAACGAGCTGAAGCACGAGGTGGTGCGGACGAGCGAGAGCCTGCTCGCGACGAACCGGCGCCTCGAGCAGCGAGTGCAGCAACTCAACGCGATCGTGAAAGTGACCGAAGCCATCACGTCGATCCTCGACCTCGGCCGCCTGCTCGACTTCTGCCTCAAGCTGATCGGGCGCGAGATGGAAGTCGCGAACAGCTCGATCATGCTGATGCAGCCCGGCGGGCAGACGCTGGTCGTGAAGGCCGGCTACGGGCCACGGGCGGAAACGGTGATGGGCAAGGAGCGGAGGCTCGGCGACAGCGTCGCCGGCTGGGTCGCCGAGTACAAGGACACGCTTCTGATATCCGACGTGTCCGAGAACCCCGCCTTCGCCACGGAGTTTACGCCGAAATACGCCGGGAAGTCCTTCCTTTGTGTGCCGCTCGTGCTCCAGGCGCGGTCGCTCGGCGTCCTCAACCTCACGGGCAAGACGAACGGCGAGCCGTTCACCGAGGCCGACCGGGATTTCGTCCAGGCCATCGCGGGCCAAATCGCCGTCGGCATCGAGAACGCCAGCCTGTACGACATGATCCAGCAGAGCTCTTTCAACGCGGTGCAGGCGCTGGCCGAAAGCCTCGAGGCGCGCGACCCGTACACCAGCGGCCACTCGTCGCGCGTGACAGACTATGCCGTTCGCGCGGCCAAGACGCTCGGCGTCTCGCAGACAAGCCTGCAAACGCTCCGCTACGCCGGCCGCCTGCACGACATCGGCAAGCTGGGCATCAGCGAGGCCACGCTCCACAAGAACGACGGGCTGTCCGAAGACGAATGGAGCATGATCCGCGAGCACCCCCTCAAGGGCGAGCGGATCGTGCAGTCGCTCGCGTTCCTCGACCGGGCAAAGCCGATCGTCAGGCACCACCACGAACGCTGGGACGGCTCGGGCTATCCCGACGGCCTTAAGGGCGAGGAGATCCCGTTCCTGACCCGCATCTTGAGCGTCGCCGATTGCTACGACGCGATGACGTCACAGCGGCCGTACCGCGCAGCCATGTCCCGCCACGAAGCGCTCGCCGAGCTGGAAAAGGGAAAGTCGCAGCAGTTCGACCCCGCCGTCGTTCAGAACTTCGAGAAGGTGATCAAGAACGCGCCTGCGACGCACCACCCGGCCTGAGGCGGCATCACGGCAGCCGGGTAAGTTGTCACTTAGCCCTGATACCAGTAACGTAAGGAGCGTACCGTGCTCCACTTGGCTGAAGTGTTACCCTGATCCTAATCTTACTCTTACTCCTGCCTCTCCCCCTTCCTCGCAACCAACGACCCCTTCGCGGCGTTCTGCGGCCTTCGCGGCGTTCTGCGGCGTCTTGCGGCGTCTTGTAGGCCCGCTCTGTGAGCGGGCGGACAGGAGCCGCCGACTTGCGGAGTCGGCCTACAAACCCTGAGGCCCGGACCCAAAAGGCGGCAGCGGCGACAGAGGTGGCCTGTCGAGTCTGAAAGGCTCGAGTTCACCAGCCCAGGGCGGAGCCCTCATCTTTGCCCACAAGCTCCTGGGACCGTTTCTGGAGCTGCGGAGCAGCGATTGAACATTGCCCGCGGTGAAACATCTGGTCCCTGAGCGGCCGGATGTGAGCCGTGCCTCGTGTCCCGCAACTATCTCACCCAGAGGAGCTATATAAGTGCTTGACGTTGAATCGATTCCGTTGCTGGGGTCACATCGCCCCTGCAAAGAACGGCCGCCAAAAAGGCCAATCCGTCGTCAGAAATTGGGTTCATCG
>JBDREM010000150.1:0-6852 GCA_043819695.1 Planctomycetota bacterium | reverse complement strand
ACCTCGGCGGCTACAAGAGACGGCGCCGTTGTAGCCGAGGGCATTGACCTCGGCGACAGAGGCAGGACGCAGCGGGTCGCGAACGAGAACGATTCCGTCGGGCGAGCCGCCCTCAATGCGGGCGGCTACAGCCGACGGCGTTGTTGTAGCCGAGGGCATTGACCTCGGCGGCAGACCTCGGCGACAAAGGCAGGACGTGGCGGACACGAGACATAAGCACCAACATCTCAAGCGTCTTCCTCAGGTGTGGATCTCGGATCCCGTCTACTTCATTACGACATGTACGAAGAACCGCAGGGCGATTCTTGCGTGCGGCCCGGTGGCCGATATTCTGATCCAGACATGGCACGAGTCACTCTCTCGTTACGGCTGGATGGTCGGCTCCTATGTCGTAATGCCTGATCACGTTCACTTCTTCTGCGCACCAACCTCGAAGGCGGTTCCTCTGTCGCGTTTCGTAGGTCAGTGGAAGGAGTGGACCAGCAAGCGGATGGTTCAAGTCTTGGGGTATTCCGTCCCCATATGGCAGCGAGAGTTCTTTGACCACGTGCTCAGGTCAAAGGAGAGCCGCTCAGAGAAGTGGGCCTATGTGCGCGAGAATCCTGTTCGAGCCAACCTTGTCGCCTGCGCAGAAGAATGGCAATACCAAGGTAGCGTTGATTTCGACTGATATTGGCCGCCCTCGATGCGGGCGGCTACAGCCGACGGCGTTGTTGTAGCCGATGGCACTGACCTCGGCGGCTACAGCCGACGGCGCTGTTGTAGCCGAGGGCACAGACCTCGGCGGCTACAGCCGACGCCGCCGTTGTAGCCGAGAGCATTGACCTCGGCGACAGACCTCAGCGACAGAGGCACGACGCAGCGGGTCGCGAACGAGAACGATTGCGTCGGGCGGGCCGCCCTCGATGCGGGCGGCTACAGGAGACGGCGCCGTTGTAGCCGAGGGCATTGACCTCGGCGACAGAGGCAGGACGCAGCGGGTCGCGAACGAGAACGATTCCGTCGGGCGAGCCGATGCCGTCGGCGCCCGGCGGCCGGCGCCGGTCACGAGAGCCGCGTCGTCGTGCAGGTCTGCGTCCGTCGGGAGTCGGCGCTCACTGGAACTTGAGGTCGGCGTATTTCGCGGGCTTGCGCGGGTCGCCGGGCGTGAAGAAGCTCTCTTCCCCGGGCTTGACGCGCCGGTGACGGACGAAGTTGACCAGCCACAGTGTTTTTCCGGCGGCCGGCGCCTTGACGCGGAGGCTGCCGAACGGGATCGCGACCTCGATGGCCCAGGATTTCTTGCCGACGACGCTCGCCGCGGCCCAGTCGACGTTCCAGTGACGCCGCTGCCGCTCTTCGTCGAACCGCACGCCGAGCGAGTTGACGGAGAAGCGGCAGTAGACCGGGTCGGCTTCGCCGCGCGCACCGTCCGGGCAGATGTAGATGTCGACGGAGTCGTCGAGCCAGATGTTTCCGTCGTAGATTTTTTCGTTCGCGACGATCTCGTTGGGTTTGGCCTCCGTGCACTCGATGAACAGGTAGAGGGTGTTCTTGTCGTACAGCGCCCTCACGCTCGTCTGCTGTGCGGCCGGCTTGCCGTCCTCGAGCACGAATGTCCCCGCGGGCAGCGCGGCGAGCCAGGCCTTGTCGTCGGCCTTGCCGTCGATACTCGGCGGCTCGACCGTCTGCGCGGCGGCGAGGGCCCTGAAGACGGGGCCGGCCGGCTTGACCGGCTCCGGCTCCTCGCCCGGCTTGGGCCGCCGGCCGGTCAGGTTCCTGCGCGCCGCCTCGAGCACGAGCGCTCGAAGCTCGGGCCGCTTGACCGCATCTTCGAGCAGCTTGTCATCGACGTTGCCCACCTTGAACGCCTTGATGAAGCCCTCCTGGCGGGCGGGATCGACGCCGAGCGCCAGGCTGAGCTGCGTTTGCGCCGCGCTGCTGACCCCGTCCACCTCGTCGTAAAGCGCCTTCCGCAGCGCGAACAGCCCATCGGCGGACGGTGCTCTCGCCAGCGCGGCAAGGGCGTATTGCCGGACCTCGGGCCACAGGTCCCGCGCGGCAACGAGCACCAGGTCAGCGTGTTCCTTCTCTGCGAACCTGGCCAGCACGCGCGCGGCGAATGTACGAGCCGCGCCGTCCGGGTCGTTGACGAGCGGCAGAATGCTCGGCACGGCCGCGGCGCCCTCGGCCCGCACGAGAACGAACGCGACGAGCGTGCGGACGCGCGCCTTCGCCGATCCGAGCAGCGGCCGAATCCGTTCGACCTGCTTCTTGTCGGACGTTTCCACGAGGGCAAGCGCGGTGTACACGCCCATCTCATCGTCGTCGAGCAGGCTCTCGAGGACGTTCCTGGCCTTCGCGCCGTCCCGCCAGTCAAGGCTCTTGATCGCGGCCGTGACGAGGCGGACGTGCTTCTCCCTCACGCCCAGGGGCATCGCCGCGGGCGCATCGGGGCCGATGAAGACCGGGTTCGCCATCGTGTGGCAGACCTTCTTGTACATAACGGCGACGGCGCGCAGGTAACGCGTGCCTGTGCCGAGCCGCAGCGTGAACGTCTTGCTCGCCTGCTTGCCATCGATGCGCAGCCGTGACAAGATCGAAATCCTGTTCCGCACGACGTGCTCGATCCGCTCGCGAGTGTTGCCGATGATGTGCACATCGTCGACGTGCTCGCGCGCCTGCACCTCGATCGCGACCTCGACTTCGCCGCCCTTCGGCATGACGGCCGAGCCCGGCGGGCGGCCGTCGACGGTGAAGTTCAGCCGGATGTTGTCGCGCTCGGCGACGACCGCGCGGCCCAGTCGAATGGCCTCGATAATGTCGCGTTCGGCGTTGCTCCTCGCGAGCACATACGTGACAACCGCGTCGCGGCCGAGCACCGGCCTCGTCGCCTCGGACGTCCCGCCGACGATGAAGATCCGGTCCCCCTGGGCGAGCACCTTGTCCCACCCGCCGCCAAGCGTGCATTCGGGGTTCCACTTCCCGTCGTGGAACGCCTCGAACGCGGCGAACCCGCGCAGCAGCTTGACGTATCGCTCGAGCTTCCGGCCGGGGCCCGCGATCACGGCCGCGCCGCCCAGCCGGTTCGTCCAGTCGATCACCTTCTGCGCGCGCGCGAGCGGCAGAGGCACGTCGGGATCGACCCCGATGGCGATGATGTCTTCGCTGATCGGGCGCGGATTGCGCCAGCGCAGCGCGAGGATCGGAGAGAACTTCTCCGTCTTCAGCTCTCGGAGGCGGCGCGGCATGTCGAGGTCGGCCACGGCGCCCGTGTGGACGCCGTTGCAGACGGCCATCCACGTCAGCCCGCCGTCGGCGGCCTGTTTGGCGCGGTCGCCGACGGTGAACTTCGCCGCCGGCCAGGCCAGAACACCGCAGTCGCCCGGGAACCACTTCAGGGCCGGCTCGCCCGTGACATCCGTCTTCTCGGCCGCCTGCGCGGCGGACAGCAGCAACAGGCCGCAGGCGGCGAGCACAAGAAATTGACGCATCGGCAGACCTCCGAACACTGGCGGACCGTGTACACGATTATACCGATGCCGCACGGGCCTTGCAAACCGGCGAAGCGAGTCGATACGCTCAACACGGGGAATCTCGCCGCGGCCGCGCGCCGTCGCTTGCAATCCTGCCGCCGCGCGCGTATAAGAGGGCTGCATCATATGCGGAATGTGCGGGAGGACTTTTACCCATGGCGGACTTTGCCCGGGCCAAGACAGCCGTCGCCGAACTCGTCGAGCGCTTCAAGCTGAACCCGCCCACGAGCGAGGCCGCCACACGGCTCGAGTTCATCGACCCGTTCTTCGAGGCGCTCGGGTGGGACGTCCGCAACGCCGCCGGCCACGCCGAGCAGTACAAGGACGTCGTCGTCGAGCCCAGCGTAATGGTCGGCGCGGCAACGAAGGCGCCCGACTACGCCTTCCGCGTCGGCGGCGTCCGCAAGTTCTTCGTCGAGGCCAAGAAGCCGTCGGTCAGCGTCAAGGGCGACCCGCACCCCGCCTACCAGCTCCGCCGCTACGCCTGGTCGGCCAAGCTCCCGCTCAGCATCCTGACCGACTTCGAGGAGTTCGCCGTCTACGACTGCACCAAGCGCCCGAATGACAGCGACCAGGCGTCGAAGGCGCGCGTCCTCTACTTCACGTCCGACGACTACGCGAAGAAGTTCCGCGAAATCTGGGACACCTTCGCGAAGGACTCGATCCTCAAGGGCTCGTTCGACCGCTTCAAGGGAACCGGCACGCAGGAGGTCGACGCCGAGTTCCTCAAGGAAATCGAGAACTGGCGGATGGTCCTCGCCCGCAGCATCGCGCTCCGCAACGCAAAGCTCGAGGCCGACCAGCTCAACGAGGCCGTCCAGCGCGTCATCGACCGCATCATCTTCCTGAGGATGGCCGAAGACCGCGGCATCGAGACGCGCGGCCGCCTCCTCGGGCTCATCAACGCCAACGACATCTACAAGCGCTTCGGGAAGCTCTGCGAGCAGGCCGACGCCAAGTACAACTCCGGCATCTTCGACTTCAAGGAAGACACCTGGACGCTCGCTCTCAAGGTCGACGACAAGGTCCTCAAGCCCATCATCAAGGGCATCTACTATCCCGACTCGCCCTACGAGTTCTCCGTCCTCTCGCCCGAAATCCTCGGCAACGTCTACGAGCAGTTCCTCGGCAAGGTCATCCGGCTCACCGGCGGCCACCAGGCGCGCGTCGAGGAGAAGCCCGAGGTCCGCAAGGCCGGCGGCGTCTATTACACACCGAAATACATCGTCGACTACATCGTCGAGCACACCGTCGGGGAACTGATCAAAGACTACTGCGGCATTGCCGAAGAAGAAGCGTCGCCTCGTAGCACGGGCATCCTGCCCGTGTTAGAATCCGCATCCGATCACGGCCGGGACGGCCGTGCTACGAAGAAGCGATGCACCAAACGCCGAAGCTCGCCCCTGCCGAAGCACTTCCACGTCCTCGATCCCGCCTGCGGCAGCGGCTCGTTCCTCCTGGGCGCGTATCAGCGCCTGCTCGACCACTGCCTCGAATGGTACGTCGCCCACAATCCGGAGAAGCGCAGGAAACAGGTCTATCGCGTCCGTGGCACGGGCATCCCTGCCCGTGGTGAAGACCGTGGCACGGGAATCCGTGGCACGGGCATCTTGCCCGTGTTAGAATCCGGATCCGATCACGGCCAGGATGGCCGTGCTACAGGCGTCCGTGGCACGGGCATCTTGCCCGTGTTGGAATCCGGATCCGACCACGGCCAGGATGGCCGTGCTACGAAACACAGCCAGGACGGCCGTGCCACGCTGCAGACGGAATGGCGCCTCACCACCGCCGAACGCAAACGCATCCTCACCGAACACATCTACGGCGTCGACATCGACCGCCAGGCCGTCGAAGTCACAAAACTCAGCCTCCTCCTCAAGGTACTCGAAGGCGAAACCGCCGACTCCCTCGGCCGCCAGATGCAGCTCTTCCGCGAACGCGCTCTCCCCAACCTCAGCAGCAACATCAAATGCGGCAACAGCCTCATCGGGCCCGACTACTTCGACGGCCGCCTGCCGGGCGCCGTCGACCCCGCCGAACTCCGCCGCGTCAACCCCTTCGACTGGGAAGCCGAGTTCCCCCACGTCCTCGGCAAGAACGTCCCCAAGGCCCGCCGCGGCTTCGACGCCGTCATCGGCAATCCGCCGTATGTGCGGCAAGAGTCTCTTGTCAAGGCGAAGGAGTATCTCTCCGAGAAGTATGTTGCGTACGAAAGCAGCGCGGACCTTTTCGTCTACTTCTTTGAGAAGGGCACGTCTCTTCTTCGGACCGGTGGCCGCTTTTCGATGATCGTCTCCAGCAGCCTGATGTTTGCCGCTTACGCAAGACCTCTGAGGAAGTACCTGGTCGACAAGTACAGAATCTGGGACATTGTTGATTTCGGCGGGCTCCGGGTTTTTGTCAAGGCACAAGATGTCTCGGTGTGCATCCCAGTTGTCTGCGGAATCAAAGATACAGGCCCGGTGCGCATCACCAAGGTGCCTTCGCTGGAGAACCCAGACCTCGAAGCGTTCAGACGGGAGGTCGGATACGTCGTGCCCAGCGCTCAGCTGCAGCCTGATGGATGGTGGCTGGACAGCGCAGAGAGGCGAAGTATCTTCGAAAAAGTGCGGAACCAAGGCGTCGCCTTGGGCGCTTTCGTGAGCAACAGGATATTCTCTGGTATCAAGACCGGCTTCAACAAAGCCTACGTGGTCGACATACGAACGCGCGATAGGTTCGTTGAACAGGAACCTCGCTGCTCAGACATCCTCAGGCCCTTCGCTGCCGGACAGGATATTCGACGATACAGACTCAGGCGAACGGACAAGTTCATCGCTGCTATTCGAAGCGGTTGGACCATCGATACCATGCAGGCTGAAGGTATCGGGAGCCCCCGTAACGAGAAGCAAGCATGGACATGGTTCGTGGAGAACTTCCAGCCAATTGCCCAACATCTCAAGGGATTCGAGAAGAACTGCCGCGAGCGACAGGATCAAGGTGAGTTCTGGTGGGAGCTAAGGTCGTGCGACTACTATGACGTGCTGGACGGCCCGAAGATCGTGTATCCCGACATTGCCAAATGGCCAAGGTTCTTCCTGGACACCGAAAGAACGTATATCGGCAACACAGCCTACGCGCTCGCAACAGCTGACAAGTGTCTGCTTGGCGTGCTCAATAGCAGGATGGCTTGGTTCTGCGTGTCCTCGGTGAGCATTCCTTTTGGAATACGGGCAGGCCAGTATCGCTACCGCATGATCTATCAGTATATGGAGAATTTGCCGCTGCCTGATTTCGGGAGGTCTGCGCCCGAGTCCAGGAAGAACATGGTCGCGTTGGTAGATGCGACGCTTGCGCT
>JBDREM010000149.1:0-7912 GCA_043819695.1 Planctomycetota bacterium | reverse complement strand
ATCCTGCCCTCGCGTGTCGCGGCCATCTTGGCCGCGATGAGGTCGTTTTCGAGGCCGGGACGGCCTCGAGACACGAAGGCGAGACGCCGCGGACATTCTTGTCCGACGACACGCTACGGAGCCACATCGCAAATGGCTCTTATCGTTCAATTCCCGGGTGGTTCAGCGGGCAACGGCCGCGCGCGCCACGAGTCATCCCTACGGAGACTTGCCAGCCATCCGAAACAGGCGATCACTCGGGCCCCGTGCCTCTTTGACTTCGGCGCGTTCGCTTGCTATAGTTGATTGGCGGGATTTCTTCGGCTGGGAGCAAACTTTTTTGGCGGCCGTTCGTTAGTAACTTGTGGTCGACCACAATATGGGCAAGTCCGATGCTGACCTGATGATGGAGTTTCAGCAGGGCCGCGAGGAAGCCTTCGCGGAGCTCGTGGGTCGATACAAGCTGCCCCTGCTGAACTACTTCTATAAGTTGGTATGGGACACGCAGTTATCCGAGGACTGCTGCCAGGAGGTGTTCTCTCGCGTCTTTCGCCATCGGAACCGGTACAGGCCCACGGCGAGCTTCGCCACGTATCTCTATCGGATCGGCCGGAACCTGTGGATCGACCGTTACCGGGCGCGGAGGAATGTCCGGCCGTCGGCATCGCTCGATGCGGAGGTGGACGACAGCGGCCACACGGTGGGCGCGCTCGTTGCCGGCGACGGCCGGGACCCGTCCTATGGGGCCGAGTTGGCCGATGAGGTCGGCCGGGTCCGGCGGGCGCTCGACGCTTTGGCGCCCGACCTGAAAGAAACGCTGATCCTGGTGAAGTACCAGGGTCTGAAATACGCCGAGGCGGCGGATACGCTCGGCGTGCCGATCGGCACGATACGGTCGCGGATACACGCCGCCGTCGAGCAGGTTCGCCAACTGCTTCGGGTCGGCGCAGACGTCTGAAACGGGAAGGCTGCGATGAGTAACGGCGAGAACCAGTGCGGGAAGGTTCGCGAGCTTCTGATCGACCGGGCGATGGGCCAGCTCGACGGCCCGGCGCTCGCGGCCGTCGAGCGGCACGTTGCGGCGTGCCCTCAGTGCCGGACCTGCGCCGGCGAGCTGGCCGCGGCCGACGAGCTGCTGAGCGCGGCGCCGTCCGTCGCGCCGTCGAAGGGCTTCGACGCGAAGCTGGCGGCGCGCCTCGGCTCCGAGCGCGACGCGGAACGGGCGCAGCGTGCGGGTGTGCTCACGATGCTCGCGGCCGGCCTGCGGCGGGTGCGCCGGTTCGAGCTCGGCGTCGCGGTCTATCCGCTCGTCCTCCTCTGCCTGGTGTATGTTGTTTGGGCGGTGGCGAGGCGAGAGCCGGGCTTTGCGCGCCGGAGCCGCTTCGACGATGTGCCCGAGGGCCGCCTGGCACTGGTGCAGCTTCAGCCGCGGCCCGACGACCCCCTGGCCGTCAGCCGCGTAATCGCCGAGATCGAGAAGTTCGCGTCGCGGGAAGAGCCCGAACCTGCGGGCGACGACCCGTTCGTGCCGATCGACCCGGAGCCTGCCTTCGACCCCAGTCTCGCCGGGCTGCGGGTTGTCCGCGAGGTGCAGGCGGCGCGGCCGGCGCCGGCGACGGTCGCGGCACTGCTGAGCCTGCCCGAGCCGGCCGAACCGGTGGCGATGACGCTTCAGACGGGCGCGCCGGGCGGATCGGCCCTGGCGCGGGCACGGTTCCGGAGGATCAGGGATTCGAAGCTGCAGAGCGCGCGGCGGGCGATATCGCGCGGCGTGGTTTGGCTGTGCAAGAACCAGGACGGTGCCGGGTTCTGGGAGTCGGGCGGGCCGGGGTACAGCCGCGAGGAGGTGACGGCAGCCGCGGCGCTCGCGTTTATGGAGTCGGGGTTCGACGCGTACGGCAGGAGCGAGCCGTCGCGGCACCTTCGGGCCGCTCTCAGGTGGCTCATTCGGCAGAGGCGGCCGGACGGGATGTTCGGCGCGCCGGGCCCGCGGCAGTGGCACGCGCACGCAATGGTTTGCATGGCGCTGAGCGAGTCGCTGCGGCTGTCGGACCACGAATCGGCGCGCAACCGGTACCGGCCCATCGTCGAGCGCGCGGTCGCGAGGCTGGCCGAGGGGCAGCCGGCGTCGGGCGCGTGGGGCGACAACAATCCCGAGCTGACGGTGCTGGTCGTAATGGCGGCCGGGTCCGCCCGCGCGGCCGGGCTGGCCGTCGACGCCGGCTCGCACGCGGCAAGGCTCGCCTGGCTGGAATCATACCGGCGCGACCGCCGCAGCCCGGGCGTGTACACGCGGGAATACATAACGCACGAGGCGGGCAAGGAGCGGTCGTACAGCGCGATCGGGATGATCCTCGGCTCGCCGGAGACGGCGTGGAGCGTGGGCGACGGCTCGAGGGCGGCCGCGGCGGAGCTCTTGGCGGCCCCCGTCGTGTGGGGGGCGGGCGATTTCTTCCGGTGGTACGGCGGGACCCTCGCCGCCTATGAGCTCAACGGCCGGTCCTGGCAAGCCTGGCGCAAGCGCGTGCTGGAGGAACTCCTGCGCAATCAGCAGGGGGCGTTGCGGACAAAGGCGGCCGAAGCGGGCCGCGGGAGCTGGATTCCTCACGGCATCACGAGAGAGGGCGGGCGGGCCTATTCGACCGCTGCGGCGGTTCTGGCGCTGACGGCGTCGTACGGGCATTCACCCCTCTACGGCGGCGGGAAATGAGCCGTCCTTCCCGTCCTCTTGTCGCCGGGAGAGGCAGGAGAACCGCTTCCGGCGGCCCTTTTTTCCCTCATTACAACATTTGACATCCGCGTGTTCATGTGGTTTACTTACCAATGAGGGTGGACGGGGACCGCGGAGGGACTCCGGTCGCTGTGAAAAAGAAGAGCTGGGTTGAGCCATCCGCCGTGGCGAAATACTTAAGCGTCAGTCACGCCACGGTCCGGCGGTGGATATCTGAGGGCACGCTCCGCGCCGCCAAGCTCCCTACCGGCCATCTGAGGATACTGGCCCGCGACGTCATCAAGTTCCTGCTGCGCCAGGGCAAGCCGATACCGGGTGAACTCTGGGATTTGTCGAACAAGCACGTGCTCATAGTCGACCCGGACATCGACGACGCCAACGTAATGGCCCGAGTGCTCCGCTCGGCCGGCGGCTGCAAGGTCTCGGTCGCGGGCACCGCCTTGGACGCGAAAGGCTTGCTCAATGGCCTGCGGCCGGATCTCGTGCTGCTGGGTGTACGCCAGTTGTCTTCTATCGGCCGCAACGGCAGGCCGGACATGGTGATCCTGGCTTGCGGGACGGACGACGCGGCCGAGGGCGACGCGAACGGTCAGGAGGTGACCTTCAGCGTGAGCGACATGCTGCAGGCGCCCGTGAACGGGCGCGTGCTGGCGGCCCGCGTCGCCCACGTCCTCCTAGGCTAGCTAGCGCTCCGTGACATCCGAATCTGTGGATACCACGCAGCACGGGTACCTGTCGCGAGCTTGATCCACACAATTGACTGCCAGAGCCTGCCAGCCCCGCCCCTCGCACACTCGCCGTCTTTCAACGCGGCGGCGAAGAAGCAGCCCGTTTGCGGCTTGACCGCGCCCCGTTCCAACGCCTACAATTAAAGTGCGGGGTCGAAATGGCTCTCTTGTCGGAGGCGGCGCCATGTTCAACGGCCGGACCAAGGCTTTCACGCTCATCGAACTACTCGTGGTCGTCACCATCATCCTGATACTCGTCGCCGTCATTTTGCCGGTCCTCAATCAGATATGGCGGGACGCCGAGGCGGTCAAGTGCAAGAGCAACCTGAGACAGGTGGGGCTGTGGTTTCTGCAGGAGGCGGTGAGGAACCACGTGTATCACTCGGGCGGCGATGGCCGTACGGCCCCCGGCCTATGGCCCGACATACACTCCATGCTCGCCAGGTCGTTCAGGACCACCGAGATCACGCGCTGCCCGAGCGTCAAGGACTCGTCGCTGCGGCCCGATTGGGCGACATGCTCCTACGCCTACGTCGGGAACATGAACCTGACCTACGACTGCACCTGCGACACCTGCGGCAGCAGCCCCGGCAAGAAGGTGTGGCGGCTTTACTGGGCGGGTGTCAATTACACCGGCAACCACGGCAACGCCGACGCCGGCGGCAATTTCGACAGGTTCAAGGGGATGTGGCCCGACAACTTGGCCGACAACCTGGTCTTCCTGAAGGACAGCGTGGACGAGGGCGAGCCGAACGAGCCGACCATCCCCGCCCACCAGGACACCGATCTTTTCACCAGCAAGGACCGGAAGAAATTCCGCGACCTCCGCGCACTCCGGGCCGTGCCCATCACGCCGTCCGACAACCGCAGCAACCGGCCGCTCCTGATGGACATCCTGGTGTATAGAAGGACCGGCACGGCCGACCTGCCCTCAGCCAGCAAGACCAGTTGGAAGGCAACCGACCTGATCCTTGACGCGGACGACAACACCGGCGTCCTCTACGCCAACCACTGCTCCACGTCTGCCGTCAAGAAGACAGGCTGGGGGATCAACATCTTCTACTCCAGCGGCAACGTGGAGTGGAAGCGCTGGGATCAATTGCGCTTCCAGGTCACGGCCAAGAACAAGGCGAGCGACACTTACGATTCGTACTTTTATTGAGGCAACACTTCAGGCAAGTGAAACGCGGAAAGCGGATCTGTTGAAAAAGGTGCAGGAGGCCGCCGACTTACAAAGTCGGCCTACAAAGTCGACAAGCAGACTGCAGCCGAGCGGGGTGCAGGAGGCCGCCGACTTACAAAGTCCGCCTCCAGGAACGAGCGTTTCGCCGTGTTCCGGGGCCCCTTGTAGGCCCGCTCTGTGAGCGGGCGGGCCCTTTCAACAGCCCCACAGCGGGTCACTCCTGCTTCTCGGGGAGTTCGGCCCGCAGTTCACCCAGTTGGCGCGTTGCCATCTCGTGGAACTTGCTGCCTTCCTCCACGTACTGGCGCACCTTCTCGAACAACTCGATGGCCTCCTTCTTCTTCCCCTGGTAGCGCAGGTCGCGCGCCTGGTGATAGAAGACCTCGGCCAGGTGACGCATGTCGGCAAGGCGGCTCTTCCCGGTCGTGGCGAGCGGGTCCCACCTCATCGCGGTCAAGTACAAGTTGCGCGCTTTCGCCGGGTTGTCTTCCTTCCGGAGGGCGAGATCGCCCATCGCGCGGTACTCGAGTGCGATCTCCTTCCGGCGGTCGGCCAGCTCCTTGAGCTTGTCGAGCGCGGCCTTGCGGTAGGCGTTGCGCGGCGAGCTCTCCTCGAGCGCCGCATCGTTCCACTTGGACTTCGCCAGGTCGTAGTCCTTCGCGTCGCAGGCGGCCTGCGCCTCTTTGAGCAGCCTCGTCATCCGTTCGATTCTCGTGCGGAGCGGATAGAGCTCGCTCAGTTGGTTGACCGTGATGATCTTGATCGCCTCGCCGCCGCGGCCCGCCTCGTAGTGGGCGTTGGCGACGCGCGCCATTTCTTCGCGCCTGAGCGTGACGAGGCGCGCCTCGATGCGCATGCGCATCGCCGCCTTGCGCTGCCCGAGCGGGCCGCCGTCCTCGATCTCATCGAGCAGCTTCAGCGCCGCCAGCAGCGAAGGCACCTCGTCCTCCCGGAACCGCGCGTTGGCTTCGGTCAGCCGCTGCTCCTCGAGCATCCGCTTCTTCGCGATGCGGACGGCCCGGGCGATCGCCGCCTTGTGAACGTCCGACGCATACTTATTCGCCGCCGTGCACTCCTGAATGACGGCCTGCCAGTTCCCGCGGTCGAGCGCGTCCTTCGCCAGGCGGAGCCGCTTCATGCACGCCGCCGTCACCGTCTCGGCGATCTGGCTCTCGTGCTTGCGGTAGATGATGCTGTGCTTCGGCAACTTCTGGAACTCGGCCAGCGCCTTCTCGGGATCGTCGGCGTTGAGGAGCTTGATCGCCTGCTCGACGATGTCCTGATGATGCTGCACGTCGTAGGTCCAGTCGATGCGGCCCGACGCAAAGTTCCGCACCTTCGCCGTGCTCCAGCGGTTTTTCATCAGCTCGCGCAGCGAGGATTCGACGGAGAGCCAGTTGAACTCGTCGATGTTCTTGCCCGACTTCTCCCACTCGCGGGCGATGTCGCGGAGGATGGCGGCGACGCCGTACGTCGGGCGGCCCTCGTGGGCGATCGTCAACTGCTGAGCCGCCTCCTTGAAGTTGCCCGCGGACATCTGGTCGATGCTCTTCTCGGTGATCTCGTTGTACTTCTCGCGCGGGAAGGCCGGGCGCCGGGGCTGGTCCCCGTTGTCGGACGAGCCGGATGTCCACGCGAGAGCGATTATCATCAGCAGGCCGACGGCGATCGCGCCGGCGATGAGGTACATGTTTCGCTTGCGCTCCGCGGCCTCCTGCCCGGCGTAGTAGCCGCTGAGGTCGGTGGCGGGGGTCGCCCCGCGCGGTACGATTTCGACCTCGCGGCTCGTGCGCGGGTCGCGGAGGTACATGTGGCCGTCGCGCGCGACGACCTGCGGCTGGAGCGACTGCGGGTCGTAGGCCTGGGGCATGAAGGTGCCGTCGACCGGGGTGTCGTCGGCGGCCGGTTCCTCGGCGAACGACGGGGCCTCCTGTTGCGCGTCGGGCGGCGGCTGTGTCGGCGGGGCGGCGGCCCGGGCCGCCTGCGGCCCGGCCATCGTCTCGAGCAGCGGAAGCTCCGCGTCGAGGACAAGCTGGTATCCGCCTAGCAAGAGCTTGTCACCGTCCTTCAGGATGCACGTCGTCACCGGGCTTCCGTTGACGAACGTGCCGTTCGCGCTGCCGAGGTCGCGTATGGTGACGACGCCGCGCTCGACGAAGCACTCGGCGTGTCTCTTCGAGACGTTGCGGCCGGGAACCACGATGTCGCACGACGGCTGCCTGCCGATGATGAGGCTGCCCTCGCGAAGGGGGTACGAGCGCCGAACGCCGTCTTCGTCTGACCAGAACTGCATTACGTCACTTGCCCTTTCGCCAAATGCGGTCGAGCGTCCGCTCGTAGATGATTTGCAGCTTCTTGTGGCGGTGGTCTTCTTCGTCGGGGATCAGGTTCCGGAGCTCCTCGATCGCCTTCGCGACGCCGCGGTCGTCGCGCTCGCGAAGCATTCCGAGCGCCTGAAACTTGATCTGATCGAACCTCTTGTTGACCTCCTCTCCCGCCCGGTCCTTCTCTTGCTCGGCCTTCCGGCGCAGCGCGAGGCCCGCCGACGTCTTGACTGGCTGGAGCACGAGCTCCGCCTTCTCGAACTTCTTCATCGCCCCGTAAACGTACTTGGCCTGCAGGGCGGCGTACGCCCCGGTCATCAGTTGCCCGGCGACGGCGATCCGCTCTTCGTTGCTCAGCCGTTCGTTAATGAGCGGCTCGGAGACCGCGCCCCGGACGAGAATCCGGACGATGCAGCGCCGTCCGCGCGGGCCGGCGAGCACCACGTCGGTCTCTCGGTCGATATCATGGCCCGTGATCGTTGCCATGAAGCCGGTGTTGCCGCTCGACGTCACCTCGACCGTCAGTTCGGCCACGCCCTCATCGCCGGGGGTCATGGGCGTCTCGTAGTACGACTCCCCATGGTCAATGTACGTTATCACCCGCGCGCCCTCGGTCCGGGTGTTGATGCCCAGGTCGACAACCTTCGTCTCGCCCGCCCTCACGATGACGGGCTTGATGTTCTCACGGACCGACCAGCCGCCGGCGAAGTGCCACGCGACAGCGCCGAGAGCGATGATGACGGCCATAACGAGCAGGTACTTGGCGGCGCTGCGGACGCCGCTCACGGCCGCCTCCTCTTCCGCGCCGATCTGCGCCTCGGCCAGGCCGCCCGAGCCGAACAGGTCGTCGACGAACACCGGCCGCTCGCCGGGCACGCCGGCAGCCGGCTTCGCCAGTTCGTAGCCCTCGGGCACCGCGGGCGCCTGCTCCACCGCGGGCGCCTGCTCCGCCGCGGGCGCGGGCGCC
>JBDREM010000148.1:0-12077 GCA_043819695.1 Planctomycetota bacterium | reverse complement strand
GGGCCGTCCTGCACGACGTGCAGGTGATGGTCCTGCGACGAGACGCAGCACGAGATCGGCTCGGCGATGGCCGCGTGCGCGAGCGGCAGCGTCGCGTCGGGCAGCGGAATCACGCAGTCCGCGAGGATTGCTTCCTCGGTGACAAGCATGTACTCGGCGAGGTGGCCCGGCAGCGTGTAGCCCACGGCGACCTTGCTCACGCCGCCGCCGCCGTCGCGGTAACGCTCGCGGTTGTTCACGGGCGGATGATCCACGGCCGGCTGTAACACGCATCGCTGGCCGGCGCTGAAGCTGGCGGCGAGTTCCGCGCCGACCTCGACGATTGTGATCGTCCCTTCGTCGCCGAGAATGAGCGGGAACCGCTCGATGTCCCAGCCGCTGAGCAGGCTGTGCGCCGAGCCCTGCTCGATGAGCTTGAGGAGCGACGTGCAGATGCCGGCGGCGTCGACGCGCGCGAGCAACTGATTCGGCCCCGGCCTCGGCAGCGGCACGTTGCGGACGCTCAGGCGGCCGAACCCGGGTCCGTCGAGGACGAGCGCTCGCATCTCGGCGGGAAGCGAGCTGCGGTCGGGCATGCGTTTCTCCGGTCACTCCTTGTCATCGCGCGGAGGAGGAGGAGAAGGAGGGCGGCTCCGACGCTCGAGCCCGCGCGACGCGGGCAGGCCGCGCTCTTCGCGCCGCTTCCGCATATCCATCATGAACTGAACGAATCGGGCCTGCGTCGCCGGCGGGGTATTCTCGATCATGTCGCGCAGGCGTTCGGGCGTGAAGCTCCGGCGCGGGCCGCTGCGGCGTCTCGGTTCAGCGGCGCCGGCGGATGCTCCGCCCGCGGCCTCGCGGTGCTCTCCCTGCGCCTTCCGCATCTCCTCGAACCGGTCGATCATCTCGTCGAGGTACGCCGTCTTCTCCTCCTTCGGCATCTCGAAATACTTCTCGATCCGCCGCTCCATCACCTTCCGGAACAGCGGCCCGGCGTTCTTGCGGAGACGGTCCTGTTCCTCGTCGGTCAGGTCGTCGCGCTGCGGGCGCCAGGCATTCTGGCTCTCGAACCGCTCGACGGCCCCGGCGAAATACGCCTGCTTCTGCTCGGGCTTGAGCTTCTCGAACTCCTCCGACGCGAGGTACTTCGTGATCTCCGTCGGCTCCTGTTGCTGCGGCGCCGGCGGCTCGGGCCGCTTCCCGGGCCAGAAGACGCAGGCCGCCGCAATTGCGCCCGCGATCAGGACGACGCCGCACGCCGACAGGATAACGCTCTTCCTACTCATTTCAGCCTCCTATTCGAGGTCGCCGACGTGGCCGTCGGCAAAGAGATAATTCGACGATCCCGGCTCGCCCGGGCGGCCATGGAACGGCTCGTAATCGTGCATCACGGGCGTCTTCGCCTCGCCCCAGCGCCGCGTGAGAAACGAGTCGCCGACCCGCTGCCCGCTCAGCGTTGTTCGGTACGCATAGCTCGAGCCCTCGGCGACGTAGAACTTCTTTTCGGGGTCCGACGGGCAGCGCAGCGCCTCCGGCCCCGGCAGATGCGGGCGCAGAACGTCGGCAATCCGCGGCAGGTCGTTCAACTTCAGCGACGGCATCTGCGCCGCGATCGGCATGTAGTCGTCGTTCTGATTGAGGTACAGGCGCATGGCGACGGACACGGCGTGGAGGTTCGAGCCGCACTTCGCGCGCCGCGCCGATGCCTTCACCGACGACAGCACCGGGAGGATCAGGCCGGCCAGAAGCCCGATCACCGCGATGACCGCGAGCAGCTCGATGACCGTGAACGCTCCTCGTCTCATGTCCCCTCCCCTGTAATGATTATCAGCGTGACCTCCGGCGGCGCGAAGAACCGCAGCGGCGGCCCCCACGTGCCCGCGCCGCGGCTCACGTACAGGTGCGCGCCGCTCTTCAGCCGGTGCAGCCCGGCCGCGTACGGATTGAACAGCCTCGTTATCAAACCGAACGGGAAAATCTGGCCGCCGTGGACGTGCCCCGAGAGCTGCAAATCAAAGCGGGCGGCCGACGCATCGAGCACGACCGGCCGGTGCTTGAGCAGGACGGCCGCCACTCGGGGCGAGCTCGCGGGCAGCGCCAGACTTTCGTCCGTGATGCTCTTCTCTCGCCGCATGCCCCGGTGTGACGGATCGTCGACGCCGCCGATGCGCAGCCGCCCGCCGATCACGACCGACTCGCCGCGCAGCACGCGGAACCCCGCCGCCTCGTGGAACGCGAGCGTCTTCTCGAGCCCCGGGTAGAACTCGTGGTTGCCGGTACAGGCGAACTTCCCGAGCGGCGCGCCGACCTCGGCCAGCATCGGCGCGAGATTCGGCGAGTGATCGAGCGACGAATCCACAAGGTCGCCCGTGCTCACGAGGATGTCCGGCTCGAGCGACTTGACGAGGTCAACGATCCGCCGCAGCCGGCCCTCGCCGACCAGCAGCCCGAGGTGCACGTCGGAGATTTGCACCAGCCGGAGCGGCCTCGAGCCCGCGGGCAAGTACCGCGTGCGAATGGTGATCTCGGTCACCTGGATGGCAGATGCCTCGACCAGCCCCCACACACAGGCAAAAACAACGAGCACCGCGGACACGGCGAGCGCCGGCCGCGGACGAAGCGCCAGCCCGCGGGCCTTCGGGACGAACCGGCCCAGCGCTCTCGCAACGAGGTTCCATACGTCGGAGCAGAGCAGCAATACGAACCACCACAGCAAGACCGCCATCCAGACGAACGTCACGAAAGCCGTCACGCGCGCGACCGCAATCGATGCCCCGCCGTCCAGCCGGCGAACGGCCATCGGCGCCGCGAACAGCAGCGCGAGGCAGACTATCAGCAGGAGCCGCCACCGCCGCCCCATGCGCGGGAACGCCGCCCGCACCTTCACGAACAAGTAGGCGTGCATCCCGCCGTAGATGACGAGATAGGTGAGAAAGAACAAGGACATTCGGCGTGCGCCCTTTCGTGAACGCTGACTGGTCTGTTGGGCCCGCTGCCCAAGACGATTATACCGCTAATCGTCCACGTTGTTAACGTCAAGTCTGACGGTATCTGACTTATCCCTCAACTCCCGGCTACAATCATGTACTCTGAGCGTTCAGCTGAACGTTCAAAGTACATGCTCTCCGGGGACGTGTCTTGACACGCCGCGAAGGCGCATTATCATGTGCCGCGTTGCCTTTTCCGCAATGACGGCCGGATATCCGGGATACGCCGATGTCGCTCATCATCGCCGAGAACGTGGGGCTGAGATTCGGGGACCACGAGGTCCTTCGCGCGGTCAGCTTCCGCATCGCGCAGTCCGACCGCATCGGCCTGGTCGGCGCGAACGGCGAGGGGAAGACGTGCCTGCTCCGCATCATCGGCGGCATGCTCGAGTCGACCGCGGGCGACGTGCACCGCCGCCGCGGCCTGACAACGGGCTACCTGCCGCAGGAGCCGCCGGCGCCCGAGGGGCGCACCGTTCACGACAAGATGCTCGACGTCTTCGCCGATGTCCGCAGGATGGAGGACGAACTTCACGACCTGGCCGGCCGCATGGGCGACGACGCCGCAGCGGTCAGGCGCTACGCCACGATGGAGGCGGAGTTCGAGGCGCTCGGCGGCTACGGCTACACCACGCGCATTCGCCAGGTCCTCACCGGCCTCGGGTTCGGCGGCGAGCTGTGGGATCGGCCGCTCGCGCAGCTCAGCGGCGGACAACGAACGCGGGCGTACCTGGCGGCGCTGCTCCTCCGCGAGCCGGACGTACTCCTGCTCGACGAGCCGACGAATCACCTCGACATTGACTCGTGCGAATGGCTCGAACGCTGGCTCGGGTCGTTCCGGGGAGCGCTCGTGATCGTCTCGCACGACCGCTACATGCTCGACCGCGTGACCGCGGCGACGTGGGAGCTCGCGTTCCGCCGCCTCGAAACGTACAAGGGCTCGTACACGAAGTTCCTCAAGCTGCGCGATGCGCGCCGCCACGAACGCATGCGGACGTGGGAGGCGCAGCAGGAGTACGTCGCGAAGACGCGGGAGTTCATCCGGATTCACATCGCCGGACAGCGGAGCCGGGAAGCGCAGGGGCGCCGCAAGCGCCTCGAACGATTCCTCCGCGACGAAGCGATCTACCAACCCCAGGAGCAGCGAGCCATTCACCTCGAGATTCCCGCCGGCAGGCGAACGGGCGACCTCGTCCTCCGCGCGACCGACCTCGACGCCGGCTACGCCGCGGCCGATCCCCTGCTCCACGTCGACCGGCTCGAGATCGAGCGCGGCCGGCGAATCGCCGTCGTCGGGCCGAACGGGTCCGGCAAGACGACGCTGCTGCGGACGCTGCTCGGCGAGCTCGACCCGCTCGACGGCGAGGTGCGGCACGGCTCGAACGTCAGGATCGGCTACCTTTCGCAAACGCACGCGGAGCTCGACCCGCAGATGAGCGCGCTCGATGCCGTCCGCGAAGCCAAGGACGGCTGCACGTCGCGACAAGCGCGGTCACTCCTCGGCGCGCTGCTCCTGAGCGGCGATGACGCGTTCAAGCGGACCAGCGAACTGAGCGGCGGCCAGCGCACGCGAGTCGTCCTCGCGCGGCTCGCGCTGCAAGAGGCGAACGTCCTCATGCTCGACGAGCCGACAAACCACCTCGACATCTCGTCGCTCGAGATCATTCAGGACGCGCTCAAGCGGTTCGACGGGACCATTCTGCTCGTCAGCCACGACCGGTACCTCGTCGAGGCGCTCGCCACGCACATCTGGGCCATCGACGGCGGAGCGATTCACGCTGTCCGCGGCGGCTGGGAGAAGTACCTCGAGTGGCGCGCCGAGCGGCGTGAGGAGCGCGACGCCGAACGGCCGGCCGAGACCGATCAGGCCCGGCCCGCTCAGTCCAAGGAACAGCGCCGGAAGACCCGCAAGGATACGACGAAGCTCAAGCGGCGCCTCGACAGGATCGAGCGGGAGATCGAGGCCGCGGAAGAAGAACTCGATAAACTGAACCGGGGCATCACGCTCGCGTCGGAATCGGGCGCGATGGAGAGTCTTCGCGAGCTCAGCCGCGAGCATCAGGAACTGAGCGCCCGCCTCGACAAGCTGTGGGAGGAGTGGGAGGAAGTCGGCAGCGAGTGGAACAGCAGCCTGTGATGATTAGAGCGCCGAGGCGACGGTTTTCTGATACAATGTGCGAAGTATGGCATCGGGATATGTCATCTCAGACTTGCACCTGTTCACGCCGTGGTCCATGGCGGACGACTACATGGCCGAGGTTCACGAGGCCGCGGGCCGCGCGGATTTCTTCGTGCTGAACGGCGACATCTTCGACTTCCGCTGGAGCTCGCTGCCGAGCGCGGCGAACACTATGACGGCGGCCGCGGCGTGGCTCCAGGCGTTCGCCGGCGAGCATCCGCGCTGCCGCGTCATCTATGTGATGGGCAACCACGACGGTGTGCGGCCGTTCGCGCGGCGCCTGACGCCTCTGGCCGCGGCGACGCCGAACCTCGAGTGGCACCCGTCGCACGTCCGCATCGGCACGGCGCTCTTCACGCACGGCGACCTGTTCCTGCGGCACAACGGCGGCGATCCCTTCACGCGCCGGCTGCTCCCGACGATCGGGCGCAAGCCCAAGGCGCTCAGACGCTGCTATCGCCTGCTACACGCGCTGCGCGTCCAGCGCTGGCACGCGCCCATCGTCGGTACCAGGCGATGCGCAAAGCGCTTCATCCGCGCACTGAAGACCGCGAGCAACGGCGACGCCGGCGGCATCACCGACGTCTACTTCGGCCACACGCACACGAGGTTCTCGGACTATGCGTATCGCGGGCTGAGGTTCCACAACACCGGCTCGATGATCGGCGGCCTCCCGTGGCACATGCTGCCGGTGCGCATGAATGACGATGCTGATGAGGCGCGATGAAAGCCCCGATCCCCCGCTGCCGCTTAGGCTCTGTCTGACAACCGCAGGTACAACCGCCGGCTTGCAAAGCCGGCCTACAAGAACGACCGTCAGCGCCAGCGGGTTCTGCGGGGCTCTTGTAGGCCCGCTCTGTGAGCCGGCCTGCAAGGGCCGCAGAATGCCGCGAAAGATTCGTTCCCGTAGGCCGACTTTGTAGGCCGACTTTGTAAGTCGGCGGTTCCCTGCACCTCTTTCAACAGCCCCACATGATGCGCTTCTCTACAAGACGGATGGACGTTATACTACTCGCCGCGCTATACACGGCCCGAGAGAGGCAGAGGAAATGGCAGAGACGTTTCGCACCGACGACCAGGACGCATATCGGATGGACTACGGGGATCCTCACCGCGAGCTGGAGCCGCCGGAGCGCGAGATCGCCGTCGTCGCCGACGCACTCGCCGAGCTCCACGCCGCAGGTGTCCTGCCGCACACAAAATACGACCACGCGAAGATGCTCGCCCACCGCCGCGCGGTCGCCGAGCTGTTCGAGATTCCGTGGACGGCCATCTCGCCGAGGATGCAGCGCCTGCTCTACGCGATCAACGCGATCGTGCGGCCCGAGAACATGATCGCGGCCGGCATCTTCTGCGGCAACACGTTCATCTCGAACGCCGGCGCCGCCGTCGGCCCCGGCGCCTGCTACGACGCGAGCCAGCTCATCGGCGTCGAGATCGACCCTGAACGAGCGGCGCTCGCCGAGCGAAACGTCCGCCGGATCGATCCGACCGGCGTCGCGCACATCATTGCCGACGACGCGGTGAACGTCGCCGCGGCGTTCGACGGGCCGATCCGGGTGTTGTATCTCGACGCCGACGGCACGCCGGAGCAGGGAAAGGGCGTGTACCTTGACATCCTCGAGGCGGCGCTCGACCGCATCCCGCGCGGCGGCGTCGTCCTCGCCCACAACAGCCTCAACTGCGCCGGGCGCCTGACCCACTACCTCGGCTTCGTCCGCGATCCCGCCAACTTCAAGGCGAGCGTCAACGTCGTCCTCGATCCCGAGGGGCTCGAAGTCTCCGTCCGGTGAGTTCGGGGCCGAGCGCGGGCGAATCTCTCCCTCCCTGCTGCCGATAATAGCCAGGGGCTGCGCCATGGGGCCGGCGAGGCCGCGAACGAGAACTCGAGCAAGGAGAAGGAACGATGAACTGTCCGGCGTGCGGGAATGTTCTCGAAGCGGTGATGGCCGGCGACATCAAGGTCGACGTTTGCAGGGACGGATGCGGCGGGGCCTGGTTCGCCGATTTCGAGCTTCAGAACCTGGACAACCCGGGCGAGTATGCCGGCGCCGACCTGTTGGCGATCGAGCCGGCCGCGGGTGTCAAGGTCGACAAGGCGCAGCGAAGGAACTGCCCGAAGTGCGACGGCATCGTGATGGCGAGGCGTTTCTTCAGCGTGAGGATGGACGTCGAGATCGACGAATGCCCCAAGTGCGCCGGCGTCTGGCTCGACCACGGCGAACTGGCCAAGGTTCGCGAGCAGTTCGACTGCGACGAGGAGATTCAAGAAGCCGCGGCTGCGCACTTCTCTCAAGTTCTCGGCAAGGAGTTCGCCGCGATGGCCGCCGAGAGCGAACGAGACCGGCGGAGGGCAAGGAAGTTCGCGAACTTGTTCCGCTTCCTCTGCCCGAGCTGCTACCTCGCCGGCAAGCAGGACTGGGGCGCGTTCTAACGGACGCCGGCGTCACGGACGTTTGACATCAGGCCGGCTGCGAAATATACTTCAGCATCCTTTTCCGATTCTGAACAAGGGAGGCCTTTATGCTCCGCGTGGGAATCAACGGCGCCGCCGGGCGCATGGGACGGCGGCTTGTGGCGCTTGTTTCCGAGCGAGACGACATGATCGTCGTCGCCGCGCTCGAATGTGACGACAGCGCCGCACTCGGCCGCGACGCAGGTCAGGTCGCCGGCATCGGGCCCATCAACGTTCCCGTTACGGCAGAGATCCAGGCCCGGCCGGACGTCCTGATGGACTTCTCGTCGCCCGACTCGACCGTTGCGCGGGCGCGCGAATGCGCGAAGGCCGAGGTCGCGCTCGTCGTCGGCACGACGGGCCTCGACGCCGAGCAGGTCTCGGCGCTCGAGGAGGCGGCGCGAGCCGTCCCGTGCGTGTACGCGCCGAACATGAGCGTGGGCGTGAACGTGCTTGCGAAGCTCGCGAAGCTGGCCGCGCACGCGCTCGGCCCGGACTTCGACGTCGAGGTCATCGAGGCCCACCACCGCTTCAAGAAGGACGCTCCGAGCGGGACGGCCCTCAAGCTTGCCCGCGCGGCCGCGGAGGGGCTCGGCCGCGAGCTCGACGAGGCCGGCGTCTACGGCCGGCACGGGATCGTCGGCGAGCGAACCGCTCAGGAGATCGGCGTGCACGCCGTCCGCGCCGGCGACATCGTCGGCGAGCACACCGTGCTCTTCGGCGCGCTCGGCGAGCACGTCGAGCTGAAGCACAGCGCGCACAGCCGCGACACGTTTGTGCGTGGAGCGCTCCGCGCCGCGCGCTTCATCGCCGGCAAGAAGCCGGGAATGTACACGATGGAAGACGTGCTCGGGATATCATAGAGCGGAGGCCGCCGCATGAGCCCCGACGACTACGCCACACGCCGGCGCACCCCCGGCTGCGCCGACACGGTGAGCCGGTGCGTTCTCTTCGCCATTCTGATTGTGATCGCGGCCGTGGTCACCTGGCCGTTTTGGCGCGGCAGACACGACATGCCGATCGCAAGGACGGAGGCAATCATCGAAGGCCTGTTCATGGCGCTCGATGCCTATCGCGATCAGCACACGGTCTATCCGCCGGACAGCGGAACAGGGCTGCACGCCGACCTCGACAAGCCGGCCGAGTGCCTCGTCTACTACCTCAGCGGCGGATCTGTTTTCTACGACCCGGCCACTTCCCCGCGCGACTACCCCTGGAAACACGCATTGCTCGACGTTGGCGATCTCGGCAAGGGACGCAAGAAGGCGCTTGTCTACTACTCATTCAACTCGAAATCCCTCGAGGACACCGACGGCGACGGCCTCCCCGAGGTCGTCGATCCGTGGGGGAATCCCCTGCTCTACAATAGCGGCCCGAAGGCGGACGGGCCGTTCAACCAGAACGGCGCGCCGAAACATCATTCGAAGAGGTTCGACCTCTCATCGGCCGGCCCCGACGGCAAGCACGGCACCGAGGCCGACATCAAGAACTGGCGCGATTAATCCCCCAGCACCTCGAACCGCTCGACGTTCGAGGCGACCATCCCCATCAACAGCGGCACGACGGCCTTCTCCTCGAGCCGCTCGACGTCCTCGGCCTTGATGAACGGGCTCGCCGGGCACAACACCTGCCCGTTCCGGTACACGACCCGCACCATGTACTTGCCGGGCCGCAGCCGCCACCGCGGATCCCCCGGCGGGATCACGTACCGCCGTCCGATGAACCCGCCCGGCGGCAGCGTCGCGTAATGGTGCGTCCTCGCCCGCTCGGCACGTGCCGCGGGCGGCCGCGGTGAACGCGCGTACGTGCCGTCCTCCCCGAGAATCTCGATCACGACCAGCCGGCCCGGCTCGAGCTCGTTGTACACGATGGCGTCGTCGCTCGAGACGTTCACGAGTTTCAGCTCGAGCACGAGCGAATCGCCCGGTCTGACCCTGCCGTCATTGTTCTGCACGGTGACGATGGCCCTCACCTTCCCGCTGAGCGGCGCCACGGGCTGGACGGGCTGGAACGCCGGCACGCGCCCGGCGCCGTTGCAACCGGCCATCAGCAGCAAGCTCAGCAGACCGAGAATCTTCACCATCACAGTCCTTCACCCCCAGGAATCCACGAGAGGCCAACGCCGTGCCAAGTATAGGCCCCGGTCCGGCCGACCGCAAGACGTTTACGGCCGCCCCGGCGACCGGAGAGCGTGATTGACACATAGACCGGCCCCGCTTAGAATCCTTTCACCACGACGGAGGCCGACATGCCATCGCTGAGGATCCGCAACGGCGACAAGACCGGCGAGCCGACAGAGATCGGCGAACGCGCCACGCTGGGCCGCTCGCACGAATGCGACGTCCAAATCAAGGACGTCGAGTCGTCCCGCGTCCACGCCGAGGTCTTCGTCCGCGACGGCGAGTATCGCATCCGCGACCTCAAGTCGAGCAACGGCACGATGGTCAACGGCACGAAGATCGACGAGTGCGTCCTCGAACACGGCGACCTCATCGAGATCGGCGCCATTATCGTCGAGTTCGTCGACGAACGCTCGGCCGAAACCGAGGCGCCGGACGCCGGCCCCCACGACGAACCCGCGAAGGCGGCCCCGTTCCCCGAACCGCCCGGCTATGAGATCACCGAGCGCATCGGCCGCGACAACCTTACGGAGACCTACCGGGCGACCGACGAGGCGATGGACCGGCCGGTCGCGGTCGACGTCATCGATCAGGCGCGTTGCTCCGACGCGGAGGCCGTCCTGGCGAACATCAAGGCAGCCGCGCGGCTCGAGCATCCCGCGACCGCCCGCATCTACGCGGCAGGGCGCCACAACGACAGCGTCTACTTCGTCCGCGAGCCGGCCACGGGCGAGTCAATGTGGCGGCTCTGCGGCAAGCTCGCGCCTGACGAGGTCATTGAGGCGGCTGCCGCGGCCGCCGGCGCGCTCGCGGAGGCACACGGCCAGTCCATCGTGCACGGCTCGCTCCGGCCGGACCGGCTGGTCCGCACCGCCCGCGCCCACACTCGGCTCCTCGGCCTCGGCCTGCCCGCCACCGAAGTCGGCGAACTCTCGGCCGAGCCGGACCTGCAACGGCACCCTAACCGGATCGCCTACCTGCCGCCCGAGCAATTCGACGCGGGCCCGTCGCAGACCGGCGACATCTACTCGTTCGGCGCAACGCTTTATCACGTCATCTGCGGCCGCGAACCGTTCGGCGCGGTTTCCGAGGCCGAGCTGGCGCCCAAGATCGCGTCGGACAGCGTCATCCCCGTGCTCCAACTCAGGCCGAAGACGCCGAAGCCGCTCGCCGAACTCATCGAGAGAATGCTGTCTCGGGACCCGGCCGGCCGGCCGGCATCGATGGTCGAGGTCCAGGCTGAGTTGGAGAAGCTTCGCGACCAGGCGGAGCCGGCGGAAGCTGCCGCGTTGCTCATCGAGCCGCCGGCCGCGCCGGCCGCGCGGCCCGGCGGCATTTCGGCCGGCGGCATCATCATCGCCATCCTCACGCTCCTGCTGCTGATCTCGGTCTTCCTGCTCAGCCGGATCGCCGGAAAGTGGTTCATGAAGGCAGGCGACGAGGCGGCTCCCGCGTCGTATCGTCCCGCGGCGCGCGCGGAATGCTATGTGGCCGACGCCGGCGGATCGACTCCGATGACGTCAATTCCGGCCGACGCGAGCGACGCGGCCGCGACGCCCATCCCCCCGCACGTCTGACCGCCCCGCGTGATCGTGTTCACGCCGCACGCCGGGCTTCTTTCCTTGAGATACGCGCGCCTGCAGCCGAGAAGCTTAGCGATCCTCGACGTGTCCGCCGCGCCCCGCACATACGCCGCCGTTACGTCGGCGCCCTCGACATTGACAACGCGCGCCTCGCCCGCCAGCACGGCGCGGCCATCGCCGCCGGTGATCTCCGCGAGCGGCCTCGGCGTCGGCAGCCCGCCAAGCTGCTCGGGGCATACGGGCACGATCTCGCAGCCTTCGCGCCGCAGACGCTCGACAAGCTGGCGGCCGAAGCGCCCGCCGCCGTCGTAGCGGCAGCGAACCCCCAGAACGCACGCACTCACAAGCACGGAAGCCATCCGATGTGTCCCCCGGCCCGCGCGAAAATCGCCCGCCAAACAGACGCGGAGTTGCTTCGTTGAAAAGCTTTTCCCTCGGGGTGGCCCCGACTGTGTCGCCGTCGCCGAAGGCGACAAGAGGCGCGCCAACGACCCTCTTGCGGCCTGCGGCCGCCTGGACGGAGTCCGGGCCACCCAACGATGAGCTGCCGAACGAACCATTTTCAACGGAGCAAGGGCGGCTCATTTCCAGACGCCGGGTATCTCGCGGCCGCAGAAGGCGCATTTGCCGTCCTTGAGGTTGATCTGGCGGACAAGATAGGCGCGGCGCTCGATGACGACCTTGCCGCACTTGGGGCAGTATGTCTGCTCGGCGCGGTGGCCGGCGGGGCGGACGTTGCCGATGTAGACGTATTGGAGCCCTTCGGCGCGTGCG